>CALMZX010000073.1 GCA_937870685.1 uncultured Alphaproteobacteria bacterium | reverse complement strand
GTGTCGCCGATCTTGGTGGACTTGAGGTAGGCTTCGGTGCGGCGGGCGATGGAGCGCGGGTCGCGGTTGTAGCCTTCGCCCGTGCCCGGATCGGCGATGTCGCAGAATACGGCCATGGTGGTCTGGGCATAGAAGGGATCAAGATGCACCGACGAGGCGTCGGGCTTGAGGATCATGTCGGACTCGTTGATGGCCTTCCAGCCGGCAATCGAGGAACCGTCGAACATCAGGCCTTCTTCCCAGGCCTCTTCGTGCATCTGGGAAACGTCCATCGTCAGATGCTGCATCTTGCCGCGCGGGTCGGTGAAGCGCAGGTCAACGAACTTCACGTCCTTGTCCTTGATCATCTTCAAGGCATTTTCAACCGGGTTATCCTTGGCCATGTTTGATCCTCTCGTATCTGGCTTAAGTTGTTTGTGTGATGGGGAAACGCTTACAGGAAATGCTTACAGGGCTTCCGTGCCGGACTCGCCGGTGCGGATGCGGATGGCTTGCTCGATGGTGGAGATGAAGATCTTGCCGTCACCGATGCGGCCGGTGCGGGCGGCATTCTGGATGGCCTCCACGGCCTTCTCCACCAGTTCGTCGGCGATGACCACTTCGATCTTCACCTTGGGCAGAAAATCCACCACGTATTCCGCCCCGCGGTACAGTTCCGTGTGGCCCTTCTGGCGGCCAAAGCCCTTGGCCTCGGTCACGGTGATGCCCTGGAGACCCACTTCCTGAAGGGCCTCCTTCACCTCATCGAGCTTGAATGGCTTGATGATCGCTTCGATCTTTTTCATGGGATGCCCAACGCTTCTGAGTGTTCTCACACCGCGCGATTGCACGAGGCGTGCCAGACTCGGTTTCCTGTTATTTCAATGGGTTATGAGAACTCACAGTGTGACACCGTCACCGCGCTGCGCAAAAAATGTGCTATCTGCACAAAAAATAGGCGGGCGAAACAAGAGCACCCCGGTTTGAGCCGGGGTGCTGGTGGCAGGTTTGATTGCGCGTTGTCAGCCTTCCGAAGGCTTCGCGGCACCGCGTTCGGCCATGAAGCGGTCGAACTCGTCCTGGTCCTTGGCTTCGCGGAGTTTGGCCAAATAGGTTGCAAAGGCCTTCTGCTCCTCGTCCAGCTTGCGGCGCTCGGCTTCAAGGCGGTCAAGCTGCTCGCGCTTGTAGGCGTCGAAGGCTGCGTTGCCAGAGGTGCTGCCCGAGGTGCTAGCGGCACTCCAGACGGCCGAAGCAGCGCCAAATGGCTTGCCGCCTGTCTTGTCCTTCCAGGCCTTGTAGGCGGTCCATGGCGAAACGGAATCGGATGCACCCGGCCACATCTCGCCCTTGACCAGCTTGAGGCCGAGGGCGGCGAGGCCAATCGGCCAGAAGACAATGAAGCCGCCGATCATCGTGGCGAGTTCGATGGCCGACCACTTGCGCTTCTGTGTGCTGCCGCAGCAGCCGCCCTGCGGCTTGCGGGCAAAACTTCCGTCAGGCCTGGCATCCAGGGTTTCGGCCGTGGCAGTGGAAGAGGTGTTCATCGTGTATGACCTCCAATGGGTGAACGTCAGATAGGTGGCCCCGCGCCCGCGGATTTCAAGGTGGGCGCGCCCAGTTGCCCAGTTGAATGGCGCACCTCAAAGGCGTAGCAGGGGGCGAAACCGTTGAATCACCTGACGGAAGATTTTTGAGCGGAGCACGACATGGCGAAGGCAGCAGCACGGAAGCACAAGATTGCATTGTTGACGGCAGGCGGGCTGGCGCCCTGTCTTTCGGCCTCGGTCGGTTTCCTGATCGACATGTATTCAAAGAAGCTGCCGAAGGCCGAGATCATCGGTTACCGTAACGGTTACATGGGACTGCTCAAGGGCTGGTCGCTGCCTGTCACGAAAGAGGTGCGCAAGACTGCCCTGACGCTCACGCAGCATGGCGGTTCGCCCATCGGCAACAGCCGCGTCAAGCTCACCAACGTCAAGGACTGCGTCAAGCGCGGCCTGGTGAAGGAGGGCGAGAACCCGCTGCATGTGGCGGCAGAGCAGCTGGTGAAGGACGGCATCACCATCCTGCACACCATCGGTGGTGATGACACCAATACCACGGCGGCGGACCTTGCCGCCTATCTTGCCGCGAACAACTACAAGCTCACGGTGGTGGGGCTCCCCAAGACCATCGACAACGACGTGGTGCCAATCGCCCAGACACTGGGTGCCATCACGGCGGCAGAGCAGGGGGCCATCTTTTGGGAAAACTCTGTCAATGAGCAAAGCACCAATCCGCGCATGCTGCTGATCCATGAGGTGATGGGACGCAACTGCGGCTGGCTTACGGCGGCAACGGCAGAGACCTATCGCAAGCGCCTCAAGAAGCAGAAGTTCGTTCCGGGCTTCGGTCTTCCCATGGCCTACAAGGACATTGACGCTGTCTATGTGCCGGAGATTGCCATTGACCTCGATGCGGAGGCCAAGCGCCTGCGCAAGGTGATGGACGCGGAAGACTGCGTCACCATCTTCCTGTCGGAAGGTGCGGGTGTGGAGGACATCGTGGCGGAGATGCAGGCGCGTGGCGAAGAGCCGGAGCGCGATGCCTTCGGCCATGTGAAAATCGACAAGATCAATCCCGGTGCCTGGTTCGCCAAGCGCTTTGCCGACATGGTGGGGGCGGAGAAGACGCTGGTGCAGAAGTCCGGCTACTTCGCCCGCTCGGCCAAGGCCAACAAGGAAGACCTCGCCCTCATCAAGAAGATGTGCGTGGAAGCGGTAAAGAGCGCGCTTGCCGGTGTGCCGGGCGTCATAGGCCATGACGAGGCACGCAAGGGCAAGCCGCTGCGGGCTATCGAGTTCCCGCGCATCAAGGGCGGCAAGTCCTTCGATGTGTCAGAGAAGTGGTTTGGCGCGCTGCTCAAGGAAATCGGTCAGCCCATGGGCAAGAAGGCGGAGAAGGGCGCGCACTGACGATCACGTCATCGCCGCCTGTTCGCCCAAGCATTCCACGCCCTGGTGCCGTAGATTTTTTCGAGGATGGCCGAGGCCGCCTTGTCATTGAGTTCGCGGGCGGCGTCGGTGTTGCTTTCAGTCGCCGCCACGGTCGCGCCGATGATGCCATTGACGTATGCATCGGTGCTGACATGCGCTGTGAAAGAACCGAGACTTTGCCCGCCATCAAGAGACATCACCACGCCTGACACGTCGATCCAGTTCGAGTCGCCCACAATGAAGGACATGCCTGGACTCTTCTTGTGAAAGCCCAGGATGCGCAACTGAAGCAGGCGGGGGTTGCCCGTTTCTGGCACGAGGGTCGCAAGGGACGCCGTTTCCCGGCGGAGATCTTCCAACTGCCATTCGCTCGTTCCTGATGGCAGCGGCCCGACGGCCTGGACCTCGGCAATGTGGAAGGGTTCGGTCGACTGGACTGCCGGCTTTTCGGCGCCACAACCCGCGAGGGTGAGGGCCAATGCGAAGAGATATAGGCGTCTGTTCACGAATCGACTCCAGCAGATATCGCTCTATCCCTAGTTGTGCATGGTTAACGAAATCTTGTCGCAAGAGGTCGGCGGCAGGTATGGCGTTCCGCATTCGAACGCAGCGAAATCTGCAGTCCAGTTCTGTGCAATTGCTGAGTGTTCCCCCTTCGCTTGGCACGCTATAGACCGCGCCTTGTTCCAGGGAGACGACATGCCACCAGCAGATAACCGCGATACAAAAGCAGGCTTCCTGTTTGCCGGGTCTGCGTATCTGCTGTGGGGATTCCTGCCGCTTTACATGAAGGCGATGGCGCACATTCCGGCGCTGGAAATCGTGCCGCACCGCATTCTTTGGTCGATCCCGGTGGTCGGGTTCATCGTCTTGTGGCAGGGCGTGTCGGGGTCTGTCCGCAAGGCCCTGCGCAACCGCAGGGTCATGCTGATGGCGCTGCTGACCGCCAGCCTCATCTCGGTGAACTGGTTGACCTATGTGTGGGCCATCGGGGCGGGGCGCGCGCTTGAAACGGCGCTGGGATATTACATCAATCCGCTGTTCTCGATTTTCCTTGCCTCAGTGCTCATCGGCGAACGGCTGCGTCCGCTGCAGATGGTTGCGATTGCCCTGGCTGCTGCAGGGGTGGCGGTCATGACATGGGAGGCGGGCGGCACACCGTGGGTTTCCATCGTTCTGACGGTAACATGGGGCTTCTATGCCTATTTCAAGCGGACACTCCCTGTTGGCGCCACTGAAGGATTCTTCCTCGAGATCGTCATTTTGGCGCTTCCGGCCATTGCGCTCTGGGGCTGGTTTGCCGTGCAGGGGACAACGCATTTCGGCCCGACGGGATGGTCAGACGTGGCGCTTCTTGCGGGTACCGGTGTGGTGACTGGTGTGCCGCTTGTGCTCTATGCCAACGGTGCCAAGGGCCTCCGGCTCTCGACCATTGCTCTGATGCAGTATTCGGCTCCAACCATGATTTTCCTGGTGGCGGTCTTTCTGTTCAAGGAACCTTTCAGCCACGAGAAGATGATCGCATTCATCTTCATCTGGCTGGCGCTGGCGGTCTACACATGGTCCCTGCTGCAGGGGAAGAAGAACGCTTCCGGTTGAACATCGCTTCCGCGTGGCGCACAGTGAAGCGATGCGTACCGCCATTCTCACGCCCGCCGAAATGTATCGCGCCGATGCGCTGGCCATGGCCCGTGGCATCAGTGAAAAAGCGCTGATTGACCGGGCAGGGCAAGCGGTGGCGGAGGAAATCGTCCGCCGTTACGGGGCGCGGCGTACGGTGGTACTGGCAGGGCCGGGGAACAATGGCAAGGACGGTATCGTTGCCGGGCGAATTCTGGGGGCGTGGGGATGGCCGGTCGTGGTCACGGATGACCTGACCGGCGCAGAACTCATCATCGATGCGCTGTATGGGGCAGGGCTGAACCGGGCCTTTCCCGACGAAATCGCACAACGGGTGAAGGCGGCTGGCGTGCCTATCGTCAGCATCGATGTGCCATCGGGACTTGATGGCCGCACGGGGCAGCCGTGTGGGTCCGCAATTCAGGCAGACCTGACTGTCACCTTTTTCCGCAAGAAGCCGACGCACCTGCTCTTTCCGGGCAGAGCGCTGTGCGGTGAAATCGTCGTGGCAGACATCGGCATTCCGGATGCCGTTCTTGCTGACATTGCGCCAACGCTCAGCGAGAACGCCCGGCCCATGCTGCCGGAACCGCGCGGCGATGCGCACAAATTTGCCCGTGGCCATGCGGTTGTGTGGACAGGACCGCCCCTCAACACGGGTGCAGCGCGTTTGGCGGCGCAGGCCGTGGCTCGCGCCGGAGCGGGGCTTGTGTCGCTTGCGGGTACACCGGAGGCACTTGCCGTTCATGCGGCGCATGTTTCTTCCATCATGCTGAAGCCTGTGGGCACGAGGGAGGACTTTCGCCTGCTGCTGGCAGACCGGCGCATTGCGTCCGTCTGCATTGGACCTGCAGCGGGTGTCAGCGATGCAACATGCAAGGCGGTGCTTCAGGCCCTGAAGTCGGAGGCGGCGGTGGTGCTTGATGCAGACGCGCTCACCGCATTCGCTGATGATGCTGGCACGCTGTTCAAGGCGGTCAAGGCGCGCACTGCCGCAACTGTGATGACGCCACATGAAGGTGAGTTCCAGCGCCTGTTTGGTACGTTGGGCCTTGATCCGCTCAACAAGGTGGAGCGGGCGCGGGGGGCGGCAGCGGCGTCTGGCGCAATCGTGCTCTACAAGGGACCGGATACGGTCATTGCGCACCCGGATGGGCGCTGTGTGATCAATGGCAACGGCAGCAGCAAACTCGCCGTTGCAGGGTCGGGCGATGTGCTGGCGGGGATCATCACCGGGCTTCTGGCGCAGGGTATGGATGGTTTTGAGGCCGCCTGTGCGGGGGCGTGGCTGCATGCGGATGCGGGCAACAGATGCGCACGGCCAGTGGCGGAAGATCTCGTCGCTGCCCTATAGGCCGAAGGCGTCAGCGGCCTTGGCATCAACCACCGCCACGCAGCCTGAGACGATGGGACTGATGGGCAGGTCGCGGTAGGCACCAAGCGCACCTTCTTTCACCAGCTTGCCCGCCTCGCCGTCCACCACCCAGATGAAGCCAAACGACGTGTCACGGATGGGCTTGGCACCCGCACGCGTGATGGCGGCGAAGGCGGCATCTGGTGCCGTTCCCGGCTCAAACACCACCATCATGGTGCCCGTCGCTTCGGGGGGAAGCACGGAGTGGCGCATGACCACCATCATCACGGCCAGCCAGACGAAGATCACGCCCGCAAACAGGCCAAGCGCAAACCTGTGGCCGGGGTAGCCCATGGGTCAGGTGGCCGCGAATGTTGCGGCCCGCTTCTCGATGATGGGGAGATGGACGATGGCGGCAAAGACGCCCAGTGCCACGCCCATCCACCAGACAATGTCGTAGTTGCCATACATGTCATAGAGCCGGCCGCCCAGCCAGACACCGAGGAATGAGCCCACCTGGTGGCTGAGGAACACGAAGCCGTAGAGCGTGGCCATGTAGCGGGTGCCGAACATGACGGTGACCAGGCCCATGGTGAGCGGTACGGTGGAGAGCCAGAGGAAGCCCATGGTGGCGGTAAAGATCAGGGTCGTCACCGGTGTGATGGGCAGCATGATAAAGGCGACGACCGCCGCCGAACGCGCCAGATAGATGAGGCTCAGAGGCATGCGCTTTTCACCCCGGCCACCGATGATGCCTGACAGATAGGAGCCAGCGACATTGAACAGGCCGATGAGTCCCATGGCCAGGCCTGCCATTTCCTTGCTGATGCCGTGTTCGGCGAGATAGGGCGGCAGGTGCACCGTGATGAAGGCCAACTGGAAGCCGCAGACAAAGAATCCGGAGGTGAGCAGCACGTAGGAGCGCTCGCCGAAGGCCTTGGAGATGGCCTGCCCCATGGACAGGTCGGTTTCACCCGCAACCGCGGTGCTGCGGCTGGTGTTCTGCACCATCAGAGGCAGGGCAAAGAGGATGATGCCGAGCGAGGAGGCGGCCAGAACATAAAGGGCGTTCTGCCAGCCATAGGCCGACAGGAGTGCAGCTGCGAAAGGCGCGAAAATAAACTGGCCGAGTGAGCCCGAGGCCGTGGCGAGGCCGAAGGCCCATGAGCGTTTTTCCGGCGGCACGATGCGGCCCAGCGCCGCCATCACGATGCTGAATGAGGACAGTGCAATGCCGATGCCCACGAGGATGCCGCCACCGAGGTGGAAGACGAGCGGATTGCTTGACGTGGCCATGACCACAACGCCGATGGCATAGATGACCGCGCCCGTCATGAGGACACGGGCTGAACCGAAACGGTCTGCCATCATACCGGCGAGCGGTGTGGCAATGCCCCAGACGAGATTCTGGATCGCGACGGCAAGCGAGAATACTTCGCGTGGCCACTGGTGCGCCTCCGAGATCGGAACTGTGAACAGCCCGAAGGTGGAGCGGACGCCGAAGTTGATGATGGCGACCATGCAGCCCGCCACGAGAACGGTCATGGGCAGGAAGTACCAGGGGGCAGGGCGGGGTGCGGTTTCGGTTGTCATGGTCGCTGTCTTAGACCCTCTGCCTCTCCCGTGTAAGCAACTTCATTGTGCGTATTGTCCCGTGCCCGGATCTGGCTCACGGCGACCCCTGCCAGAATGAGTGCGCCACCTCCGGCCAGCCAAAGCGACAGTTCCTCTCCCAGCAGAAGGATGCCGCCGATGGCGGCGACAACGGGTTGCACATAGAGGAACATGCCGGCCTTGGCGCTTTCCATGTGACCGAGGGCAACATTCCAAGCCCCGGTTGCGAGCACGGTGGCAAAGACGCTGAGGAAGGCAACCGTGCCCCATTGGGTCAGGTTGAGCGAGGCGATCTCTGCCATGGCCTGCGGGGAAGCCAGAAGAACTGTCGGCATGGCAGACACCGCGAGTGCGAGACAGGCCGTGGCAAAGGCGCCATGCTTCTGTGACACCGGCCGGATGAGGATGGTATAGATGGCCCATCCCATGGTGCTGATGGTGACGAGGATCACGCCGAAGGCGCTGACGTCCTTAACGCTGCCACTGGCGCTGCCAAGCACCAGAACAGCGGTTCCGGCGAGAGCGATCAGCAGGCCTGCGATGAACCACCCATGGATGCGTTCCGCCGCGAACAGGCTGGCGCCGAGGGCAATGAACACAGGCTCAAGGCCGAAGAGCATTCCCGTCCAACTGGCGGGGATGAGTTGGATGCCGTAGGCCGCCAGCACCTGATAGCCCATGTTGCCGATGAGAGCGGCGGCAATCAGGCGCAGCCAGGCGCCGCGTGTCAGGGCACGCATCGGCAGGAACAGCACGATCACAGCCGCAATCAGGCCTGCCGGAAACAGGCGGAGGATCAGCGCCGTCTGCGGCGAGACCTCAAGCAGCAGCGAGCGCATGCCCACGGGCACCATGCCCCACATGGTGACGGCAAAAACCACAAGTGTCAGGCCAAAGGCAGCGCCTTCCTTCAGGCGGAACTGCGCAATGGCAACGCCTGCGAGAATGATGGCGGCCGCCAGAACTGTGTTCAGTGTGATTTTTTCGCCGAGCATGGCCCAACCCGCAAAGACCGCGAGCACTGGAATGACATAGAGGGAAGCACCGAGCATCGATGGCTTCAGCAGCCCTGCCGCATAGTTCCAGGTGACAACGCTGAGGGTCGCGCCGATGAGGGAGAGGAAGGCAAGGGAGGCGAAGGCGCTCGCATCAAGTTTCAGCAATGTCGCCACGGGGGCGGCATCAAGTTGCGGCACCAACAGCATCAGCAGGATGGGAGGCACGATCAGCATGCTGGACAGGCCCGTGATCTTGAGCGAGCCATAGGTCTGGATGAGGGGCCGGCTGAACACCACGAAAACCGACCAGCAGACACCCGCCAGAAAAATCTCCGCACAGCCCAGAATGACCTGCGATGTGTTCGACGTGCCCGTCGCCAGTTCGTCTCCCGAGACCAGTAGCACCGAGCCGCCAAACGAGACGAGCAGGCCGATGACGGTGGCCGGTGTCAGGCGTTCCGTGCCTGCGAACCATGCCAGTATCGCGATCAGCAAGGGCTGGGTGGACATGATCAATGTGCCAATCCCGGCCGGAGCATGGACGAAACCGAAGACTGAAAAAACGAAATAGCCGAGCACACCGATGAGCGAGACGAGGAGCAGTCGGGGCCAGTCCTTGGCGCTGATGGCAAACCCGGTCGTGAAGGCCATGTAGGACGCAAAGATCAGGCCCACGATCGTCGTACGGATGATCAGTGCATCGACGGGACCGGCCGCAAGCGAGAAGGCGCGCACGAAAACGGGTGTGACCCCCCAGGTAAGGGTGGTGAAGAGCAGGGCTATGAGAGCCCGGGACTGCTGGTCGGTGTTGCCGCTGTTGGCCGTCATTCACTATGGGTGCCCTGTTCGCATTCCCCGGTCAATTCGCCAGCGGCGCTTGCCTGTCATGCCAGCCGTGGGTAGCATTGATGTCATGATACATACCATTCGCTGCCTTGCCGCCGCCCTCTCACTCACACTTGCAACCGCCGTCCACGCAGCCCCTGCCGATGATGCCGTTGCGCGCGGGCGCGACGCCCTCAAGGCCATGGACATGGTTGCTGCCATGACGGCTTTTGATGCGGCCCTCAAGGACGATCCCAATCATGCCGAGGCCGCCTATGAGCGCGGCGTGCTGCTGATGAAGATGGGCAAGTTGCAGGAGGCCATCGCCGATTTCACCACCGCGACGGTCAGCAAC
>CALMZX010000072.1 GCA_937870685.1 uncultured Alphaproteobacteria bacterium | reverse complement strand
CAGCCAGCGCCTCCGCCTCGCTGATACGGCCTGCGGGCTTCAGGTTGATAGAACCGACACAATAAGCCAGCCCGTCAATGACCGGCCCGGCCTGCACAATGGCTGCCTCCAACTCCCCCGGCTGCATCACGTCCGCCACCGCATGGGAGGCCCCGAGTTCCGCCGCCAGAGTGGCAAGGCGCGAGCCCTCCCGCGAAATCAGATGCAGCGATGCCCCCGAAGCCGCCAACCGCCGCCCCAAAGCCCCGCCAATGCCGGATGTGCCGATGATGATGTGTTTGGACATGGAAATTGATACGCGTGGTGATTGCGAGCGGATTGCCAAACGCACGATCCTGCGCGGCAGAGTGAGCCACGTCATCCACACAGCCGCCTTCTGTTCCGTCACCCCGGCGCAAGCCGGGGTGGGGCTGCAGGAGTGTCAGAAAGCCCGGTCCCGGCCTTCGCCGGGATGACGACACTGGAGGAAGGTGAATACTCGCGGCAACACGTTGCGCGCGAAACTTCACCTCAAATCCGGCGGCGTCGCCTCCGTTTTCAGTGCCGTGAGCGCCTCCGCGAAGCTCATCGCCTTCTGCTCCTGTGAGCCCAACCGGCGGATGTTCACCGCATTCTCTTCCATCTCGCGCTTGCCCACGACGAGGATCACCGGAACCTTCGTCACCGAGTGTTCGCGGACCTTGTAGTTGATCTTCTCGTTGCGCAAGTCAGCCTCGGCGCGGAGCCCGGCATCCTTCAGTTGCTGGCAGACTTGCACGGCATAGTCGTCGGCCTCTGACGTGATGGTGCAGACCTTCACCTGCACCGGCGCCAGCCACAGCGGGAAGTGCCCGGCGAAGTGTTCGATCAGGATGCCGAGGAAGCGTTCCATCGAGCCGCAGATGGCGCGGTGGATCATGACGGGCACACGCTTGTTGCCATCCTCGCCGATGTAGAAGGCCCCGAAGCGTTCCGGCAGGTTGAAGTCCACCTGCGTGGTGCCGCACTGCCAGTCACGGCCGATGGCATCACGCAGCACATATTCGAACTTGGGACCGTAGAAGGCCCCCTCGCCCGGATTGATGGCGGTCTTGATCTTGCCGCCGCTGGCGCTGGCGATCTGTTCCAGCACCTTGCCCATGATGGCTTCGGCACGGTCCCATGCTTCGTCGGAGCCGACGCGCTTTTCAGGCCGCGTCGACAGCTTGACCACGATCTGCTCGAAGCCGAAGTCGCGATAGGTCGAGAGAATGAGGTCATTGATCTTCAGGCATTCATCGGCCATCTGCTCGGGCGTGCAGAAGATGTGCGCATCGTCCTGCGTGAAACCGCGCACCCGCATCAGACCGTGCAGCGCACCCGATGGCTCATAGCGGTGCACGTTGCCGAACTCGGCAAGACGCATCGGCAATTCGCGGTAGCTGCGAAGCCCGTGCTTGAAGATCTGCACATGCCCCGGACAGTTCATCGGCTTGATGGCATAGGTGCGCTCACCATCTTCCGCCTCTTCGCCCGCCGGCGTGGCCCCGAACATCGCTTCCTTGTACCAGCCCCAGTGGCCCGAGGTTTCCCACAAGGACTTGTCCAGCAGCTGCGGCGCGTTCACCTCGTCATAACCGAGCCGGTTCAGGCGGCGGCGCATGTACTGGATGAGCTGCTGGAACATGGCCCAGCCTTTCGGGTGCCAGAACACCACGCCCGGACCTTCTTCCTGGAAATGGTAGAGGTCCATCTCGCGGCCGAGCTTGCGGTGGTCACGCTTCTCCGCCTCTTCCAGCGCCGTGACATAGGCCTGCAGGTCCTTGTCGTTATGCCAGGCGGTGCCGTAGATGCGGGTCAGCATCGGGTTCTTGGCATCGCCGCGCCAATAGGCACCCGCCACCTTCATCAGCTTGAAGGCCGAACCGATCTTGCCCGTCGAGGTCATGTGCGGACCGCGGCAGAGGTCGATCCAGCCGCCCTGGTCATAGAACTTGATGTCCTCATTGCCGGGAATGGCATCCACCAGTTCCACCTTGAACATCTCACCCTTGGCGCGGAAGAATGCCTTCGCCTCATCGCGCGTCTTGGTGGACTTGGTGAAGGGCTTGTCGCGCTGGATGATCTCCCGCATCTTCTTCTCGATGGCCGGGAAGTCGGCGGGCGTGAAGGGCTCGTTGCGTTGGAAGTCATAGTAGAAGCCGTTTTCGATCACCGGGCCGATGGTCACCTGCGTGCCGGGGAACAGCTCCTGCACCGCTTCTGCCAGCACATGGGCGCAGTCATGGCGGATCAGTTCCAGGGCGCGGGGATCGTCCCGCACCACGATTTCCAGCTGCGAGTCGCCTGTCAGCGGATCCGCGAGATCGGCGAGCGCGCCATTGATGACGGCGGCCACGGCTTTCTTCTCGAGGGATTTGGAAATGGCGGCGGCAACCTGCCCCGCCGTGGTTCCCGGCTGAAACTCGCGCTTGGCGCCATCGGGAAAAGTCACGGTAATCATTTGTAATTCTCCTTCCCGCCCACTCCCGGCCACAGACCCGGGTAGGCAATTCATTTGAACGCGGAAGGCAATGCCCCCAGCCCGTCACAAAATCAAGAGAGGTGCGAAAAGCCCCGAAAATTAAGGCTTTTACAAGTTTTCGGAAACCCGGCGTTAACCTTAACAAGGCATGTTGGCACCACTGATTGCGTTAACTGTAACTGGGTACCAATATGAAAAAGCTCCTCCTCGCACTTGCCTTCTCTACTGCGGCGATCCTGCCGTCAGCTTCGGCCCTTGCCGCCGACCTTGATGTGCCTCCTCCGCCGCCGGTGGAAGAGCTGCGCCCCGCCACCTATGACTGGACGGGTCTGTATGTCGGCGCCTGGGTTGGTGCCACATGCGTTGAAGGCGAACTGACCGAGCACACCGCCGGCCCGCCGCCGGTGGACGTGATCTGGGAAAATTCGGGCTGCGGCGCCAAGGGCGGCGTGATGGCCGGCTACAATCACCAGTTCAACAGCTGGGTCGTCGGCCTTGAAGCCGATTGGGGCATGTCCGGCGAAATCACCAGCAACGAAGAAACCTTCGGCGACTTCGCCATGTCCATGGACCACATCGCCACCTTCCGTGGCCGTTGGGGCGTCGCCTTTGACGACACCCTGCTCTTCGCAACCGGCGGTCTGGCCTATGCCCGCGCCGATGTCGACGGCATCATCGCGGCTGACCCGGACCACCTGAAGGGCAACCACTGGGGCTGGACCATCGGCGGCGGCGTCGAGCACGCGGTCACCGACAGCTTCCGCCTGCGCCTCGACTACCTCTACACCCGTTTCAACGGCGATGACTACTACAGCACCGCCTGCGCCGTCACCTGCGACTTCACCGTGGAAGACTTCGACGATCACGAAGTGCGCCTGGGCGCCATCTGGGCCTTTTGATCCAGACTGCCAGAACAGACAGAAGGGCCGGAGCAATCCGGCCCTTTTTCATGTGTGGCGGTGCCCCGTGCAGTCCGGGCGATCAGGCACCGGATCAAAGCCCTCCCCGCCCCATGGGTGGCAGCGCCCGATGCGGCGAAGTGCCAGCTGTCCGCCGCACAACAGCCCATGCTTTTCGATCGCCTGCCGCGCATAGTCCGAACATGTCGGTAGAAAGCGGCAGCGCCGCCCGAGAACCGACGATAAGGTCAACTGGTAGATGCGGATCAAGAGCAGGATCGCAGACTTCATGGAGACTACATAATGGCACGGCAGGCAAAACCCAACATTCTCTTCGTCATGGCGGACCAGTTGGCGGCCCGCTTCCTGCCCTTCCACGGCCACCCTCTGGTGAAAACGCCTGCGCTCTCCCGGCTGGCGGCGGAGGGCGTGGTCTTTGAGAACTGCTATTCCACCAGCCCCCTCTGCTCGCCCGCCCGTGCGACGGTGATGAACGGTCTCCTGCCCTCACGCACCGGCGTCTACGACAACGCCGCCGAGTTCCCCTCCGCCATTCCGACCTGGGCGCACTACTTGCGCATGGAGGGCTACAAGACCTGCCTGTCCGGCAAAATGCACTTCGTTGGTCCCGACCAGTTGCACGGCCTTGAGGAGCGCCTGACCACCGACATCT
>CALMZX010000071.1 GCA_937870685.1 uncultured Alphaproteobacteria bacterium | reverse complement strand
CATCATCCAGATCGTGAAGGCGAGGTTGAAGGCCGTGTAGAGCAGGATGATGCCGAGGTAGGAGCCTGAAAGTCCCACGACACGGAACATCAGGATGATCGGGATGATCACCACAATTGCCGGCAGCATGCGTGTCGTCAGGATGATGAAAAGATAGGTGTCGTTGCCTTTCAGCGGATAGCGGGAAAAGCCATATGACGCGAGCGTTCCAATCATCAGCGCCAGCAAGACCGACAATGAAGATATGAAGAAGGAATTGAAGAAGAATCGGTCAAATCCGGTCGGCTCAGGATTGCCGCCGGAAATCATGACCCGGTTGAAGACCTGACCGAAGTTTTCCAGTGTCGGAGTGAAAACAAATTGGTCCGGGATGAGCCCGAAGAGAGAGGTTGGAGACAGAGTCGGCGGCACCGAAAGTGCCCCACCCGACGGCTTGAAGGCCGTGAAAACAATCATCAACACGGGAAGGAAGTAGATGAATGAAACAATGGCAACGACAAGCGTGCGCCCCCATCCGGCTTCGCCGACACCGGAAGCCTTCTTGAAACCCATTCGTTCAGCAAGAGTGGCCATTGTCTATGCCCCCTGATTCCGGCGATTGGCCAGATAGAGATAAAGGTTGGTGAGCACGATCACCATGAAGAGAATGACATAGGAAAGGGCAGCGCCTTCACTCGTCTTGTTTTGCTCGTTGGCGATTTCGGCGATGAGATAGGCAATGGTCTTGGTGTCCTGGCCGCCGCGTATCAGGATGTAGACGAGATCGTAGAGCTTGAAGGCCTCAATGGTGCGGAACAGCAGGGCCAGCATCAGCAGTCCGCGGATATAGGGAAACGTGATGGTCCAGAACTGGCGCCACTTGGACACACGGTCGATGGCGGCGGCCTCATAGAGGTACTTTGGCACGGACACCAGCCCAGCGAGCACAAGCAACATGACAAAGGGTGACCACATCCAGGCGTCGGCAAAGACGATGCCGGTGACGGCACCTGCCTTGTTGTCCATCAGAATGAATTGCTGGCCGGTAATCTCGCCCATTGCATAAGAGAGGATGCCGAAGGTCGGATCGAAGTAGTAGGTGAAGAACACGCCGGAAGCCACCACCGACAGCATCATCGGCGTCAGCACGAGGATCAGCAGGTACTTGCGCAGCGGAAACTGCTTGGCGAAAAGCATGGCAAGCAGAAAGCCCGTGATCATTTGCGCCGCCACGGTGCAGACCACAAACATGCCGGTGTTGATCAGGGCATCCCAGTTGGCAGGGGCCGCGATGTCGTTGGTCAGTACCTTGATGTAATTGTTCAGACCCACGAAGCGGATGGATTGCTGGTTCGACTGGTAAGCGAAAAATGAAAGCCCCAGCGACCACAGCAACGGGAAGATGTTCATGACGAAAAGGACGGCGATCGCGGGGGCGACCAGAAGTCCTCCGTAATATCTCTTGCGATAGGCATTGACCACGAAGGCGGCGGCAACGAGTGCCACAGCCGCACCGACCACCCAAAACGTGGCATTCGCAGGCAGAGCCAGAACGGCGAGAATTGTTGCAGCGATGCCAACGAGGATGGCGAGCTTCCAGTTGTCCGCGGAAGGATCAAGAAGGGCAATGGCTGAGTGTGAGGTGCGTACCGCGGTCATGAATCGGGATCTGCCGTGCAGGATATGAAATGAGGAGAGATGCGCGGGAGTTCCCTCCCGCGCAACGCATGTTTCAGGTTACTCGATCAGGCCCGATTCCTTCAGCTTGTCCTGCTGGAACTTGGCGATGTTGTCGAGCGTGGTCTTGGCGTCCTGCTTGCCAGTGATGGCAAGATCGAACTGGTCCTGCTGCTGGGTGAGCAACTCGAAGAACTGCGGCACGTGCCACACGTCCTTCTGCCAATCCAGCTGCGGAGCCCATGCGCGGTTCCAAGGACGATAGGTCACGTACTTCGGATCCTCATACACGGCCTTCACCGCCGACTGGCCGCCACCGGCCGCGAACTGGTGCTGAATGTCGCTCGACAGCCACCACTTCACGAAGTCCACGGCTTCCTTGATCTGGGAATCCGTCGTCCAGGTGGTCAGCACGAACGGCTGACCGCCGATGTTGGACCAGCGGATCATCTTGCCGTCGGCGCCCATGGTACCAGGCATCTGACCGAAGACCAGCTTGTCCTTGACCTTGGAGTCCGGCGCGAGGGAGGCTTCGCCAAGGCCGATCCAGTCGATGTTCATGGCAACCTTGCCTTCGCGGAAGAGCTGGTCAGACACGAAGATGTCCATTGTGCCGGTCTTGGCAACTGGCGGCATGAACTGAATCATGTCGAGATACTTCTCGAGGGCCTTCACGGCCTCCGGAGAGTTCACGACACCTTCAGCCTGGCCTTTGGGGGCTTTGGTTTCATCCCAGGTGTCACCGCCCATCTGCCAGATGAAGCCGTTGATCTGCATGGACGAGAAGTCATAGCCCTTGCCGGCCTGATAGGAGATTCCATAAAAATCGTCCTCGGCAGGCTTTCCGGCCAGCATGTCGCCCTTCTTGCGCATGAAGAATTCGCCGACGTTGCGGAAGTCATCCCACGTCATCGCGTCGAGTTCTTCACCCGTGCACGGCAGCTTCTTGCTGTACTTGGCCTGGAAGTTCTTCTGCTCCTCTTCGTGGCAGAGGATGTCCTGGCGGCCATAGTTCACAAGCACGTCGGGGAACTGCGGGAAGCCGTAGTAGTTTTCCGTCTTGTGCGGATAGGTGGAGTAGGCGTTCAGCGGATTCGGATGGATCGTCTTGAAGGTCGCCATGAACTCCGGATCGGCCTCAAGAAGATCATTGATCTTCCGGAAGTAACCGCCCTCCACGAAGGCACCGAGCCACTGCGAATCCGAGACGATGAAGTTGTACTTCTGCTCGCCTGAAGTGAGTGAAGCATTCACGCGGGTGTAGAAGTCCGGCCAGGGAATGAAGTCGACTTCGAGCTTCACGGTGTTGCCGCTCTTCGGCTTGTACTGCTCGTCGAAGAACTTCTTCAGAATGCGCGTCGGGGGCCAATCCGGCACAGCCATTGTCAGGGTCACTTCTTCTGCGGAGGCCATGGAGGCCCCGCCAACCAACAGCGTTGCGGCAAAGCCTGCCGCCGTCGCGAAGGTCTTCATCTTCGTCATCACGGTCATCTTGAGGTTTCCTCCCTTTGTTACCGTATTTGCCTTCAGGCTCTTCACGTCAGGACAGCGCCTGACCGTTGGAAGCACGGAAGATGTGGAATTTCTGCGGATCGAGATAGATGTACGCGGCCTGGCCAGGTTGCAGCGAAGCAGCTGCGGATTCGGGGAGAACCATGCGGAGCGTCTCACCCCCGGCCTCAACGGACACGACTGTCACGTCGCCCAGTGGTTCGAGCATGGCGATGCTTGCGGCAACACCCTTCTCGCCCTTGGCGGCGAAGCGGATGTCGCTGGGGCGAACGCCGAGAAGTGTTTCTTCCCCGGCCACCACACCAGCCATCTTCCGCGCAAGCGGCAAGAGGCCGATGCCCGATTCGACGGCCTTGCTGTCCCTGGTTGTCTTGCCCCGGATCATGTTCATGTGTGGCGAACCGATCTTTCCGGCGACATAGGTGTCCCTGGGCTTCTCATAAAGTTCGTCCGGCGTGCCCACCTGGACAACGCCGCCGTCACGCATGACGGCAATTTCCTCGCCCATGGACAATGCTTCCAACTCATCCGGCGTGGCATAAACGATCGTCAGGCCGAATTGCCGATGCAGCCGCTTCAACTCGGCGCGCATGTCGTGGCGCAGCTTGGCATCGAGATTGGTCAGCGGCTCGTCCAGGAGCAGAATCTTGGGACGGCGGATCAATGAGCGGCCAAGAGCCACGCGCTGCTGCTCGCCGCCCGAGAGAGTGTTGGGCTTGCGGTCGATCTTCTTGTCGAGTTTCAACATGGCCGCGGTTTCGCGGACACGGCGGTCTATCTCTTCGCGCGAGACCTTTTCCTCAACGAGCGGATAGGCGAAATTGTCGTAGACCGTCAGATGCGGGTAAAGTGCAAATGACTGAAACACCATCGAGACGCCGCGACCGGCAATCTCGGCATCGGTCTTGTCACGCCCGAAGATGTGCACACTGCCCTTCTCAGGCCGAACGAGGCCGGCAATTGTCCGCAGAGCCGTAGTTTTTCCGACGGAGCTTGGCCCAAAGAGGACAAAGAATTTCCCTTCCGTGACATCGAAAGACAAATCCTCCAGAGCACGCACGCGACCGTAACTCTTGCTTACGCCTGTCAGTGAAAGTGCAATGTTAGCGCTGGGTGGCATGGTCCGTCCTTGTCAGAAGCCCAAGCCTAGCGCAGGTGCGGCGGGTTGCAAGTGCCTGATGTAAATCCCTCTCCATGCCGTCAGCCCTTGGCGCTTTCCCACTGTCCGGATGCAGCCGACCTGAGCACGGCATCAGTCACAAGGTCTGTTGCCATTGCCTCGCGGAACGTCGGCGCAGCGGCTTGGCCCTTGTCCAGAGCCTCAATAAAGTCCGCGACCTGATGGGTAAAGGAATGCTCGTAACCAATCTGCAATCCGGGCACCCACCACTTGGCCATGTAGGGATGATCTCCGTCCGTGATGTGGATGGAGCGCCAGCCACGCGTCCGGCTCTCGTCGCGATGATCAAAATACTGCAGGCGATGCAGGTCATGAAGATCCCAGAAGATCGAGGCCTTCTCGCCGTTGATCTCCAGCGTATAGAGGGCCTTGTGGCCGCGCGCATAACGCGTCGCCTCGAAATTCGCCAGCGAGCCGTTGTCAAAACGGGCGAGGAACAGGCTGGCATCATCGATCCCGACTGGTTCCTTCTTGCCCGTCAGGTTGTGCTGCCGCTCCTTGATGAAAGTTTCGGTCAGTCCAACGACCTTGTCGATGCCCCCGTTTAACCACATTGCCGTGTCGATGCAGTGCGCCAACAGATCGCCCGTGACGCCTGATCCGGCCACATTCACATCCAGACGCCACAGACCCTGCCCGCCCTGCGGGAGATCGGCCGAGATGGTCCAGTCCTGCAGGAACTTGGCACGGTAGTGGAATATCTTGCCGAGACGGCCCTCGTCGATCATCTGCTTGGCGAGCGTGACAGCAGGAACACGGCGGTAGTTGTACCACACCATGTTCGGCACCTTGGCGCTCTCGATGGCATCCACCATCTTTTTCGATTCAGCAGCATTGCGGCCCAGCGGCTTTTCACACATGACCATCTTTCCCGCCGCTGCAGCGGCAAGGGCGATTTCCAGATGCATGTCGTTGTGTGCGGCAATATCGATCAGATCGATGTCCTTGCGCGCGATCAGCTTGCGCCAATCCGTTTCAGTTGATTCATAACCCCACTGGTCAGCGAAACCCTTGAGCTTCTCGGCATCGCGGGCACATGCGGCCTTGAGCACGGGCTGGTATGGCAGATCAAAGAAGTGGCTGACCTGGGAGAACGCGTTGGAGTGGGCCCTGCCCATGAAGCCGTAGCCCACCATTCCAACATTGAGTTTCTTCTTGGCCATCTCAGGCACTCCAGCCGTGCTTGTCGCGCACCTTGATCATGGTGGCGAGAATGTCATTCCATGTCTGCTGCTTCATCATCACTTCATTGGGGAACATGCAGCCATCCCAGCAGATGTGGCGGAAGGCCTTCATCAGCTCGCCGTCGCGGTCGCGCAGCCAATAACCGGCGTGCTTGACGATGTCGAGTTTGCCGTTCCTGTCCGTCACCATGCAGTGGCGACCGGTCTTGTCATGGTAACCAAGCCCTTTGACCGTGCCGTCATTTTGGGCAACGTGGAAGTCTATGGTCCAAGGACGCAGTGCGTCCGTCATCTTCTTCAGCGCTTCATCAAGCGTCGGTTTACTTTTCCAGTCGAATTTCGCGGGCAAGAGGCGCGACTTCGGCGCGTTGTAGCCCATGGTGTAGAGTAGGGTATGTGCCATGTCGGCCTGGAAGCCGATGGTCTGCGGCCTGTTGGTTTCCTCCAGCGTGTTGATCATGTCTTTCCATGAATGCATCCCGCCCCAGCAGATTTCACCCTCTGCGGCAAGGCGCTCGCCATAGTCGGACGCAACTGAACAGGCTTCGCGGAAGGTCTTGGCAATCTTCTTGGTGTTGCCCACTGGATCCTTGGCCCAATCAGCCGGACTGGAGGCCGAATCGATACGGATGACACCGTAGTGACGAACGCCCAGGTCCCTCAATCTCTTGCCCAGATTGCAGGACTTGCGCACGTTCTCGACAAATTTCTTGCGGTCCGCCGTTGATCCCATGGCAGACCCGCCACCCACCGGTGGCCACACGGGTGCGACGATCGATCCGATCACCAGTTTGCGCTTCGCAACCTTGTCGGCCAAGCGTTTGATCTCGTCATCATCGCAGTCAATGTTCGTATGTGGTCCAACGTGGAAGATATCGACTCCGTCGAACTTCACACCGTTGACCTCTGCCTTGGCGGTGAGGTCAAGAAGTGTGTCCAGTTCGATGCCGGGCTCCGAATCAGGCCCCTTGCCGACGAGTCCCGGCCACATGGCATTGTGCAGCTTCGGGAAATTGTTTGCCGCCATGGCAGCCTCCCAGATTTTTTCTTGTGCGTTGAGGACAAACTTTGCAGGTTTTGATCTTGCTGTCCAGAACTGTTATATTAGTATGCCAGCCATGCCGTACGAGCTGGATGCAAGCCGACTTGACCGCAAACGCCCCCTGCGTGACCAGATTTATGATCTGGTTCGCCACCTCATCCTGACAGGGCGGGTCGCACCGGGTGACGTGCTCGATGAGAAATACATCGCCTCGAAACTCAACGTCTCCCGCACCCCGGTGCGCGAGGCGGTGAAGAAACTTAGTGATGAACACCTTGTCGATGTGGTGGCGCAATCGGGAACGCGCGCCTCGCATATTGACCGCGAAGAAGTCGAGCAGGCTTATCTTATCCGGCGGGCACTGGAGATGGAGAGCGCGGCGCAAGCGGCAAACAGGATGAACGACGGCCATGCGGAGGCGCTCAACGACCTGCTGCACCAGCATGCACGGGCCATCGAGCGGAGCCGCGTCGCCGAAGCCATCGCAATCGACGACAGGTTCCACCGCTACATCGCCGACATCAGCCATCTCGACAGGTTGTGGCGTGCCATTGATATTTCAAAAGCACAACTTGACCGCTGCCGTCATGTGATGTTGCCGCGGCAGGGTCAGGGCGAGGCGACACTGGAGCAGCACCGCAACATCATCCGCGCGCTCAACAGCAAGGACGGCGAACGGGCGCGACGGGCCATGGGTGAACACCTCGAGTCAGCCTTCGCGAGCACCTTGAAGGCAATTGAATCTGGTGACATCGAAAGTCGCTGAGGCCCCTTTTTCAGAGCACCAGTATCGCCCGGAAGTCATTCACGTTGGTGAGCGTCGGCCCGGTCACGACCTGATCGCCCAGCTTTGCAAAGAATGTGTGGGCGTCGTTGCGCTTTAACATGTCCCACGGGTCAAGTCCGATGGCACGAGCCCGTTCAAGGGTGCCGGGCGCAATCACCGCTCCCGCAACTTCGCGGGCACCGTCAATGCCATCAGTGTCAGCTGCGATGGCATGGATGCCCGGGCTCCCTGCCAGCTTGATGGCCAGCGCCAACAGGAATTCCACGTTGCGCCCGCCAGAGCCATCACCCCGTACCGTCACAGTCGTCTCACCACCCGAAATGAGGACACAGGGCGGCGTTGTGGGCTGTCCAAACAGCCGTGCCTGCCGGGCCATTCCGGCCATCAGAAAGCCGGCTTCGCGGGCTTCGCCCTCCAATGCGTCACCCAGAATGAGCGGCGCAATCCCTTGCGCCCGTGCCACTGCGGCCGCAGCCTCCAGCGAGGTCTGGGGAGAGGCGATCAGTGTGGCACGGGATCTTGCCAGGCGTGGATCGCCCGGCTTTGGTGTCTCGTCCACTGCGGCTTCGAGATGGCGGCGAACTGATGAGGGAACATCCACATTGTATTTGGCAAGAATGGCGCGTGCTTCGGCAAACGTCGATGCGTCGGGCACAGTCGGCCCTGATGCCACTGCCGACATGTCATCGCCCGGCACATCTGAAATCACCATCGTTTCAACGCGTGCCGGATAGGCGGCAGCGGCGAGACGACCGCCCTTGATGCGGGAAAGGTGCTTGCGCACACAGTTCATTTCCTGGATCGGCGCACCAGACTTGAGCAGCGCCCTGTTGACCGCGCGCTTGTCCTCTGGACTCACACCATCGGCCGCGAGACTGAGAAGGGCGGAACCTCCACCCGACATCAGGGCAACAACGAGATCGTCCGGGCCAAGCCCGTCCATCATTGCCAGCATGTCGGCGGCGGCGCGTTCGCCCGCGGCGTCGGGCACCGGATGGGAGGCCTCAACCGCGCGAATGCGCCGGGTCGGCACGGCATGGCCATAACGCGTGACGATCAGACCTTCGAGTGGTCCGTCCCAATGATCCTCAAACACCCTCGCCATGGCAGCAGAAGCCTTGCCCGCACCCACCACGATGGTGCGTCCCTTGGGCGCTTCCGGCATATGCCGGGGTACGGACTTGTCTGGCAATGCGGCGTCGACCGCCGCTGCAAAAAGCTGTCGGAGCAGGGCCTCAGGTTCCGGACTCATCCCCCCACCCACGTTCTTAACCACGCGAGGCTCTTGCCTGTCGATGTCCGGGGAACATATTCGCAGCCAACCCAGCCGCCATAGCCGATTGCATCAAGGTGGCGGAACAGGTTCGGAAAGTTGATCTCTCCTGTCCCCGGCTCATGGCGGCCCGGCACGTCGGCAATCTGGATGTGGCCGATTCGGGGCAGCAGACGCCGTACTGTATTGAACAGCTCACCTTCCATCCGCTGCATGTGATAGACGTCATATTGGAATTTCACATCCAGCGGCTGGAGTTCATCCATGAGCACTTCCGCATCAGCACTGCGGTTGAGAAAGAAGCGGGGCATGTCAAAACTATTGATCGCTTCGATGACAAGCTGGATGCCGTTTTTCGCCATGATGCTTGCAGCAACCGACAAATTTGTCTTCAGCGCCATCCTGCCCTCTGCCTCGGAAGTCTTAATAGGCAGAAGACCGGCGAGACAATTGATGGTACGGCAATCCAGCATGGCTGCATAACGCAAGGCCTCGGACACGCCCGCAGCAAACTCTTTCTCGCGCCGGGGGTGGCAGGCAAGGCCGCGCTCGCCCGCAGCAAAATCTCCTGGCGGCAGATTGAACAAGACAACCATGAGGCCGGCGTCTTTCACCCTTGCCGCGATCTCCTGGGGTGTGAAATCATATGGAAACTGGAATTCAACAGCCTCAAATCCCGCCTCACGGGCCGCGGCAAACCTGTCCAGGAACGGAAGTTCGGTGAACAGGGTCGAGACATTGGCGGAAAAACGCGGCATGGATGCCTTATTGCGCGGCCTCTGGCCCATGGCAACAGCGGCCTGCAACGTAGGTCGCGCTGACCGCCCTGTCATCGCCCAGGATCATGAGGGCGAACAACACGTCTTCCAACGATTGAGACAGTGCATGTCGTGCTGCAAGAACGGGCGTGGCCTCGGGGTCGAGTATGACAAGATCGGCAAACTTGCCCGTGCTGATCGAGCCGGTTTCGGTTTCAATCCGCAATCTGGAGGCATTGCCAATGGTGGACATGGCGAACAGCTCGGCCGCTTTCGGCTTGTAGCCACCCAGCATCTGGACCTTGTATGCTTCGCCCATCGTCTGCAACATTGAATAGCTGGTTCCACCACCCACATCCGTTGCCAGCCCCAGGGAAACCGGACGTGCCGTCTCCCGCAGGAATGTCATTGACATCAGTCCCGAGCCCAGAAACGTGTTGGAGGTCGGACAGTGAATGACACTTGAGCCCGATTCCGCGAAACGCCTGGCCTCGCGTTCACTCAGGTGTATGCCGTGGGCGAAGATGCTGCGGGGACCGAGAAGGCCGAAACGATCATAGACATCCGTGTAGTCTTTCTCGGCCGGGAAAAGTTCCTTCACCAGCGCAATCTCACCGGGACTTTCAGAGATGTGGGTCTGCATCAGCGCGCCCGGCAGTCCTGCGAGCAGTTCACCGCTGAGCTTCAACTGCTCTTCGCTGGAGGTGATGGCGAAGCGGGGTGTCACGGCATAGCGCAGGCGGCTCTTGCCGTGCCATGTCCGGTACAATTTTTCGGTCTCGCGCGCACCTGTCTCGGGTGTATCCTGAACTGCCGGACTGGCATTGCGGTCCATCATGGTCTTGCCCGTGACAAGCGCCATGTTGGCCTCATGCCCCGCTGCAAAGAGCGCATCCGCACAGCTCTTGTGCACGGAACAGAACGCCAATGCAGCTGTTGTGCCATGGGTGAAAAGGCGCTTCAGGAATAGCTTGGCGGCAGCGGTGGCATAGTCGGCGTCAGCATATCGGGCTTCTTCGGGAAAGGTGAAGCGTCGCAGCCAGTCGAGCAGGTCTTTGCCCGGTGCCGCGAGCATGCGGTATTGCGGAAAGTGGATGTGTGCATCAATGAAGCCCGGCAGAATCAGCTTCTTGCCAAAATCATTGCGGGGCGCTGCCCGCCATTCTTGCGGCAATCGCGCTTGCGAGCCGACCCAGGCGACGTGGCCGCTGTCCGAAATCGCGACCGCGCCCTGCTCCAAGTCGAGAGCCACATCCAGTGAACCCGAGAAGGACACGACATGTCCCGTGACAACGCGCGTCATGCCGGAGCCACGCGATCTTCGAGGCGAAACCGGAAGATGCGCATGACCTGGGTCAGCGCCATGGCGAATTCGGCTTCCTCGCTGTTGCCAATGCGGGCCTCAAAGCTCTCGAGAATCTGATCTTTTGTTGCTCCCTTGACAGCGAAGATGAAGGGAAATCCAAAGCGCTCCTTGTATCGTTCGTTGAGCGCCGAGAACCGCGCGTATTCCCCTGCTGTCAGTGCTCCCAGCCCTGCGCCTTGTTGTTCCCGCGAGGAGTCATCCGTGAGTCTGGCTTTTGTGGCGAGGTCAGGATGGGCCCTGATCAGGTCAAGCTGGCGTGCCGCTTCGGCCTTGCGCAGGATCGTCTCGAAGGCAGAGATCATGGCCTCCCTGTCTGCGAATGGGCGGAGTAAGGCTGCGCCTTCCGCCACCCAGGGCGAATGCTCCGCGATGTCGCCAAAGGCCGCGACGAAGGCTTCAGGCATCATGCTGTTCACGTCCGCGAGTGCCATCATTGCCGTGCCAGCCACGCACCCAACTTGGTGCGTTCCTCGTCGGTCATCTCCGTCTTGTTGCCCAGCGGCATGGCATTGTTGTTGATCGCCTGCACCACGATCTGGACCTTGTGGCGGCGCAGCGCGTCGAGGGAATCGAGGATGACCCCCTTGGGAGGCTCGATGAACGTGTCATCGGCGGGTTTTGCGGTATGGCACGAAACACATCGTGACTGCGCGATTGCGAGTGCTTCCGCATCTGTCACTTCACCTGTGTAAGCGCCTCTGCCGGAGGGTGCGGTCAAGAACATGGCAAGACCCAGAACACCACCGATCAATGGCAGCAGCCATGCAATCTCGCGCTGTTCATCTCCCACCTCGGTGCGCACAAGATAGTGGCGCATCGATGCACCGCCCAGCACAATCAGGAGGATCAGCATCCAGCTCTGCGGGTGACCGGTGAGGAAGGCGTAGTGGTTGGATACCATCATCAGCAGCACCGGGAGCGTCAGGTAGGTGTTGTGCAGACTACGCTGCTTGCCCATGGCTCCGAAAATTGGATCGGGCCTTTCGCCCTTCATGAGACTTGCGACGATCTTGCGCTGGTTGGGGATGATGACCATGAAAACATTGGCCGCCATCATGGTGCCGATGAAAACGCCCACATGAATAAAGGCACCACGGCCAGAATACACATGGGTGAAGCTATAGGCTGCGATGCCAATCAGCATAATCACGCAGGCGATGAGCAGCGTTGGATGGGATATTGCAAGGCGGCGGCAAAGCTGGTCATAGACAATCCAACCTCCGGCGATTGAAAGCACGGAGATCAATACCGCCTGCACGTCGGTGAGCGAGAAGGTACGCA
>CALMZX010000070.1 GCA_937870685.1 uncultured Alphaproteobacteria bacterium | reverse complement strand
GATGACGCTGCCGGGTCTGGCGCTGTTCTATGCCGGCATGGTGCGCAAGAAGAACGTGCTCTCCACCATGATGCAGAGTTTCGCCGCCACCTGCCTGGTGGCGCTGCTCTGGATCTTCGTCGGCTACTCCTTTGCCTTTTCGGGGCAGGGCGCCTTCCTCGGCGATGCCAACCGCCTCTTCCTCAACGGCCTCGCCGCCGACAGTCTCAG
Source organism: uncultured Alphaproteobacteria bacterium (assembly GCA_937870685.1). GTDB lineage: Bacteria > Pseudomonadota > Alphaproteobacteria > Rhizobiales > Aestuariivirgaceae > Aestuariivirga. The sequence continues at coordinate 42,804 of CALMZX010000070.1, read as the reverse complement.
CGGCACCATTCCGGAAAGCCTGTTCATGGTGTTCCAGATGACCTTCGCCATCATCACGCCCGCGCTGATCTGCGGCGCCTTTGCCGACCGCATGAGGTTCTCGGCCCTGCTCTGGTTCCTCTCGGCCTGGCTGCTGCTGGTTTATGTGCCGGTGGCGCATTGGGTCTGGGGTGGCGGCTTCCTCGCCCAGATGGGCGTGAAGGATTTCGCGGGCGGACTGGTTGTTGAAATCAATTCCGGTGTCGCAGGTCTCGTGGCGGCCCTCATGCTCGGCAAGCGCAAGGGCTATCCGCAGGAGGCCATGGTGCCGCACAATCTCGTGCTCTCGGTGACGGGAGCCTCGCTGCTCTGGGTTGGCTGGCTCGCCTTCAACGGTGGTTCGGCGCTGGCCGCCAATGCCACCGCCGCCTTCGCCCTGATGAACACGCAGATCGCCGGTGCCGCAGGGGCTCTGGCTTGGATGGCGGTGGAATGGGCCAAGCATGGCAAGCCCTCGGTGCTCGGAATCATTTCGGGTGCCGTTGCCGGCATGGTGGCGATCACGCCATCCTGCGGCTTCGTTGCTCCCATGGGCGCGCTCGCCATCGGCTTGCTTGCGGGCCTCGCCTGTTTCTTCGCATCTACCAGCCTGAAGCGACGCCTCGGCTACGACGACTCGCTTGATGTCTTCGGCGTGCATGGTGTGGGCGGCTATGTCGGCACCATCGGTATCGGCCTCTTCGCCTCCGCTGCCTGGGGCGGCACGTCCGGCGTGATCGAAGGAAACTGGCACCAGCTTGGCCTGCAACTCCTCGCCTCAGCCATCGTCACCTTGTGGTGCGGTGCCATGACCTTCGGCATTCTCTACGTGATCGCCAAGGTGCAAGGCCTGCGCGTTTCCCGCGAGATCGAGATCGAAGGTCTCGATGTCGGCTTGCATGGCGAAGTGGTTCCCTGAGCGCACGCAAAACTGGCGTGGTGCAATCCCACGCCAGTCTTTATGATTGCGCCATGGAACTCTCAGCCCTCGCCCTCTTCGCCGCCGCGCTCTTTGTCAATGCCGGTTCCCCCGGACCATCCATCGCGGCGCTGGTCGCCCGGGTGATCAGCCGGGGCCTTGGCAGTGTCCTGCCGTTTCTCGCCGCCATGTGGATCGGCGAGGCCCTGTGGCTGGTGGCGGCGGTCCTGGGGCTCGGCTTCGTGGCACAGAAGTTCTTTCTTCTTTTCACCGTGATCAAATACGCAGGCGTCGCCTATCTGCTGTTCCTTGCCTGGAAGATGTGGACCGCCCCCGCCGATGTGCCCTCGGGCGACCTGCCGCAGGATGATTCAAGTCTCCGCCTGTTCTTCACCGGCATGGCGCTCACCATCGGCAATCCCAAGATCATGGTCTTCTATCTGGCGCTGCTGCCCTCGCTCATTGATCTCAACAGCGTCGGTGCCATCGGCCTTGCCGAACTGGTGGCAACGGCCGTGCTGGTCATGATGACGGTTGATCTGGCCTGGGCCTTTACTGCCTCTTGGGCGCGGGGCTGGCTGAAAAGTCCGCGCGCCGTGCGCATCGCCAACCGCGCCAGCGCCACCGCCATGGGTGGCGCCGCAGTTGCCATCGCCACGCGCTAGCTTTAGCAAGGGCCGATGACTGAGCCCTTCTGGAAGACCAAGACCCTCGACGACATGTCCCGTGCCGAATGGGAGAGCCTGTGCGACGGCTGCGGACGCTGCTGCCTGAACAAGCTGGAGGACGAGGACACCGGCCACTTCCTTTACACCCGTGCGGCCTGCAAGCTGCTCGACCTCAAGACCTGCCGCTGCACCGACTATCCCAACCGTGCCAAGCGCGTGCCGGACTGCGTGACGCTGACGCCGGAAGTGATCGACGGCCTGGGCTGGCTCCCGGAAACCTGCGCTTACCGTCTGCTCGATGAGGGCAATCCGCTGCCCTGGTGGCATCCGCTCGTCTCCGGCACGCAGGCCACCGTCACCGAAGCGGGCATCTCCGTCGCCGGCATGGCCTATTCGGAAGAGGGCATCAGCGTCGATGACCTGATTGATCACCTGTGGAAACTGCCAAAGGCAAAGCGCAGGAAGAAGCCGTGACGGCACGCGGCGCCCGCGCCACCACCATCGCCTCCTCTTCGCCATCCTGTGCCTCACCGTTGAAGGCGGTGAGCGGAATGCCGTTGCGCAGGAAGCGGTCCTTTGTGATGAACTGCCAGATCTCGTGGAAGTAAACCTGCCGCCCCATGCGGTAGTACCAGCGGATGGCATGTTTCAGGTGAGCTGGCGGAAAAAGGAAACGCCGCAGCGCCCGGGGCCGTGTCTGCGCCACGACTTCGATCAGCTTGACCCAGAGGAACAGTTGCCACGGCCGCATGGCGGGCATGGCCAGCACCTGATGCTTGTAGTCCCACTTCGTCCGGTCCGTCTGGATCACCACGCGGTCCAGTGATTGCCGGTAATAGGGCGTCCAGCGGTGTGGCGTGGCCTGCAGGGTTTGAATCTGGTCGGGGTCATAGGAGATGATCTGCCTGAGGCCCGTCCACATGTCGGCATGGGTCTGCTCGGCGAAGCCTGACACCCAGGTCATCATGGCGAGAATGCCATGCTGACGCAGCAACTGGATGGCCTTGCGGTCCGTTGCCTCGGTCGCCCCCTTGCGGATCAGCGCCAGCGTTGCTGCATCGGTCTGTTCCATGCCCATCAGGAAGCGTTCGAACCCCGCCTTGCGGTGGAGATGCAGGATGTCGGCATCGCGCACGATGTCTCCGGCGCGGGTTGAACCGACCAGCGTCACCTTGATGTTCTCGGCAATCAGCGCCTCGAGGAAGGCCTTCCACGGCTTGCGCGCCGCGCTAGGATTTTCATCGGCGAAGTTGAAGACCTCGACACCGTGAACGCGGTGCAGCCAGGCCATCTCGCTAGCGAGTTTCACCGGATCGCGGTGCCGCCACTTCGTCCAGAAGCCGCGCTGGCCGCAATAGGTGCAGAGATGCGGACAGCCGCGCGAGAACTGGATCACCACGGCCCGCTTGCTGCCCCAGTAGCTGTAGCGCCGGAGATCAACCAGCTCCCACCCGATGCGGTACTGGTCGAGATCGCGGATGGCCTGTGCGGGCTGCGTGGCGAAGGGCGCGCCATCGCGGCGGAAGGCGAGGCCCGGAATGTGCGCAAGGGATTGCCCGTCGCGCAGTGCCCGCGCCAGCGCCAGCATGGTCTCCTCGCCCTCGCCGCGCACGATGATGTCAACATTCGGATCGTCGCGCAGGATCTCGCGCCAGAAATAGGTTGGATGGACACCGCCATAGACGATGCAACAGGCGGGCAGGGCCTCGCGCACCAGTGCTGCCACCGCGCTGATGATCGGCTGCGCCGACGACGATCCGGAATGGCCGAACAGCACAAGGTCAGGCGCGCGTGCCGCGACCTCACGCACAATCGCCTCATGCGCCATCGGGCCGAACTCGCCGTCGATGAGCGAGACATCATGGCCGTCGTCGATGAGCGGACCGCCGACACAGAGCAGGCCGAGCGGCGTCAACTGCTCGCGCGGGATCCGGCTGCCGATCGCGGGATGCGGCACATTCACAAGCACAATACGCATGGAGAATTTCAAGCCTTCCAGATCAGCGAGAGCCCCGCCGTTGTGGCGGACAGTATGATGGCGGCAGTGCCCAGCGGCAGAAGTGCGGCCGCTTCTTCCACCCGCATGATGTGTGCCGTGAAGAATGCGGCACTGCCAACAGCGAGCCAGAACAGGGGGAGCGACCAGCGGAGAAGATCGCGAAGGAGAATCATGGGCATGTCCTGTTTTCTCTTGGAACCGGGCGTGGGGAGGCTGGCTTCACTGCACCATCACCGCCTCGACGATGTAGCGTTCCGGCCCACGCACCACGCTGCCGAAGGGAAAGCAGGTCGTCAGCACCAGCTTGTGGCCTGGCGCATGCGCGTCGATGCCGCTCCGGTTCCAGTCGGCCACGCGCAGGCCCGTCACCGTGTAGCGGAAGGTGAGACCGTCGCTGCGCGTGATGCTGACGAGATCGCCAACCTTCACATCCTTGAGGAAGGCGAAGTGGGTGTCCCGGTGGGCGGCGATGACGCTGGTGCCGCGCTCGCCGGGGCGCGGTGTCTCCGACACATGCGCTGGCCCGAAGGCGAGTGACTCCGGCGTGGCGCCGTTGAGAACGATGGCCGTTTCGCCGATGCGGGGCAGGGTGATTTCCGCCACCGGCCAGGTATCGGCCCAGCTCCATGGCTTCACGGCCTCGCCGCTCGCCACCGACTGCGAGAAGGCCCGTGCCAGCAGCACCTGGCTCACTTCGGCCTTCAGCATGATCCAACTCGACTTGCCCAGCATGAGGACAGCTCCAAGGATGCAGAGAACGGAGAGGAGGTTGAGGATGGACCGGCGGCGGGGGGTCGCCGGTCCATCTTTCCGCGCCAGCCCGGCGGGCAGTGCAAGTCCCTGTCCGGGCAGGCGCGAAGCGGGTGTGGTGTGTGTCACGTCAGGCGGCTTTCGGCGTCAGGGCGTGGGCGAGCAGGCGGAAGGCGAGCGCCATCAGCCCAAGCACGGCAGCAAGGATGGCAAGCAGGCCGGCCGGCGTGGAACCCTGCGGCAGGGCCACCTGCTGCGGTGCCGCAGCCATGGCCGGAGCCTCCGTCATGGCCAGCTGCACATAAGCGTCGGCCATCGCATCGCGCTCGTCCTTCTTCAGGGGAAGCGGCTGCGGAATGTCCTTGCCGAACACCTTGTCGAAGTTCCAGCCAGCCGGCAGGTTGAGCGGCACCTCGGCGCGCGTCAGCGGCTGGTTCAGTGGACGCTTGGGCGTCTTGTCCACCGCGATCAGGCTCGTCTGCGAGGAGACGATCTGGTGCGTGAGGGCAACGCTGAGCACCTGCCTGTTGGCCTCGTCCATGCTGATCTGGTTCAGCGTGGAGGCGGTTTCGATCTCTGCCACCTTGCGATGCGCCCAGAGCTTGGAAATGCCCTTGCCCTGTGCTGCGGCAGAGACCGGAAGCGAGACAGTCCACGGCGTGTCACCGATCATGCCATCGACCTTCAGTGTGCCCTTGAGCGTGGCAGCTTCCGCCATCATCAGCACCGGCTCACCGCGATAGAGGTCCGGCAACTGCGACGGCGAGAGCACGGCGGCCGAGCCATCCAGCGTGGCAGAAAGGCCCGTCACCACCGGCTGGCCGATCTTGTTGAACAGCTCCTCCATGCGGGCCTTCACCTGGTCCACTTCGCTGATCAGCGTGAAGGTGCCGCGGCCCATCTCGGCGGCGCGCGTCATCAGGTAGGTGTTGGGGGCGGAACCGATGCCCACCATGAAGATGCGGCTGCGGCCACGGCCCTGGCCGATGGTGGCGAACAGTTCCTGCTCGTTGCCGATGGCGCCATCGGTGATGAACACCACCTGCCGCAAGGTCTTGGAGTCAGCGGCGTTGCCATCGATCAGGGCAGCCTTCAGGGCCGGCACCATTTCCGTGCCGCCATTGGCCTGCAGCGCCGAGACAAAGGCGCGGGCCTGGTCGAGATATTCCCGGTTGGCGGGAACCGCGTCGCGGAACAGCACGTCAAAGGTATCGTCGAAGCGCACCACGTTGAAGCGGTCCTGCGGTTTCAGCGTTTCGAGACCCTGCAACAGCGCATCCTTGGCCTGCTGCATGGAGGGGCCATCCATGGAACCGGAGTTGTCGATGACGAAAATGGTCTCGCGCGGCTTCACCGGGCCCGTGGCGGCCACCGACGGCGGCGTGACGGTGGCGAGCAGATAGTCCTTGCCCTTCACCGTTTCGCGGAACAGGCCAACCTGCGGCGCGGCACCCTTGGCCGTCCAGGTGAGTTCGAAGTCACGGTCGGCCGGAACGTCGACGCCGTCCAGCACCAGCTTGCGGTGGCTGTCGTCCAGCGTTTCGACCTTCACGGCATGATGGTGCGAGGTGACAGCGTCGAGCGCGAAACCGGCCGAGAGATCAACGCTGATGCTCACGGGATTGACGGGATCGTTCACGCGCGGGTCCAGCACCGGAGGCTGGATGCGGTCGCGGTCCGGCACCGGGTCATTGACCGTGCTGCCATAGCCGTTGCCGCCGAAATCCACCGTCTGCACGATGGGGGCGGGCATGTAGCGCGGCACCACCACCAGCGGCAGGCGCAGCGAATAGCTGCCGTTCGACTGGCGGATGGTCTCCTGATACTCGATCTGCACCACCACCGTTTCATGGGGGCCGATGTTGGCGACCGAGTTGGTGAACAGGTTGGGGCGTTCCTGTTCGAGGAGCGAAGCCGTCTGCCCAGCCGCCTTGGCCTCCTCATAGATGACCTTGGCCTCCTGCTTCTCCTTCACCTCACCCACGATGACGCGGTTGCCCGCCACGATCTTGAGCGTGTCCACGGCTGCCGTTTCCGGCAGCGGGAAGACATAGACACCTTCCACCCAGCCATTGGCCGGGTTGCTGAAACGCTGGGTCAGGATGGTGCGTCCGGTGGGGCCGGAGATTGTGACGCTGTAGTCGGCACCGAGACGCGGCGCTTCCAGGTACTTGCCGTCCTTCGATTTCAGCAGCAGGCTGCCGCTGGTCATGTCGTTGGGGCTGACGAACGGTGTCGCCGCCCCGGCGCTGCCGATGAAGGCCGTGACAGCCATCACCGCCAGCAGGAACCAGGCGACGAAACGGTCGAGGTGGGTTTTGATCCGGCTGTCTGCGCTGCCGGGAAGCGTATGGCTCTGCACTTGTCGTTCCTCCGAGTTGAGCACCCTCGGATGGTTCATCTACGGACAATTGCCCTGCGCCGCCAACGTCAACTCCATCTTTCTTCTGCCTGAATCCGCCCGCAGTTTCTTGCGCTTGGTGGCCCTGTGCGGATATGTACGGTTTTGTGTGGGCACCGGAAGACGGGAACGGCAATGTCGGATGAAGACCTCTCGGCGGAAGAGAACCGGGCCATCAGCGGCCTGATCCGCGAGGAATTGGCCAAGCGCCGCCTGACGCGCGCCGGGCTGGCGGAGACCGCCAAGCTGTCACTCTCGACACTGGAAAAGGCCATGTCCGGCCAGCGGCCCTTCACGCTGGCGACCGTGGTGCGGCTGGAATCAGCACTCGGCATGAAGCTGCGCAAGGCAGGCAACGGACATGCCGTGAGCGATGCGGCCCTGGCACCGGAGTCGCTCGGCTCCTATTCACGCCCGGCGGTGAAATGGCTGGAAGGCAACTACCTGACGCTGCGCCCCTCCTTCAGCGTGAGCAAGGGGATCTACGCCTACCGCACCGAGATTGCCTGGGAGCAATCGGTCTCCCATCTGGTGTTCCAGGAAAGCGAGCGCCTCGACACGGCTTACAAGCAGGATGGCTATGTCTCGGTGCCGCACCAGTCGGGCTACATCTATCTCGTCACCAACAAGCACGGCCAGCATCGCATGGCGACACTTTCACGGCCGATGATCGGCGGCGAGATGTTCGGCCTGCTGGCGACGCTGCAATCCGGCAAGGGCGCGACACTGATGCCCATCGCCATTCCGATCGTGCTGATCCCCGTGCGCCGCTTCGGCAGCGACCCGCGCTTCGGCCTGATCAAGCCGGAAGAGGCGGACTACGGGACTTACGAAAAACTCCTGCGCCGCTGCATCACCGAACCCTTCATCATCCTCCAGCCGGAGTGAGGCGACGCGCATGATGTGGATGGCCCGCCTGAAGCGGGCCATGACGGAACAAAACTGCGTTCCCAATGTACCTCGTCATGGCCTGCTTCAGGCAGTCCATCCATACCGGATGCGTTCCAAAACGGCACCGTCATGGCCCGCTTCAGGCGGGCCACCCATGGCCGGATGCGGGCTGCGCTCCAAAACAGCACCGTCATGGCCCGCTTCAGGCGGGCCACCCATGACGTGTTGTTACGCCGCCTTCGGGCGCTTGATCAGCGGCACGGCCTTCTTCACGATCTCGCTGATGTCCTTGCCGCCCGCGTCCATGTGCGTGAAGAAAATGCGGCGCATGCGCGGTTCCCAGAACTTGTTGATGTGCTCGGCGATGCCATCAAGCGCTTCCTGTTCTGGATAGCTCTTGAAAAAGTCGCCGATCTGGTTCGCCATGCGCACCGTGTCACGGATTTCCATGTTCATCTCCATCAAATGTCATGACACCCTGTTTTGCGAGTGCCGCAAGGGAAAGGCCCGCCTGCCGCGCCAGCCGGTGGGCAAGGGCAGTGGGGGCCGAAACTGTCGCCAGACCGCTGATGCCGGCGGTGGCGCATTTCTGCACCAGTTCAAAGGAACAGCGCGACGACATCACGGCAAAACCGTCCGTAGGCGGAACACGTGTCCGTGCCATGGCGCCGATCAGCTTGTCGAGTGCATTGTGGCGGCCCACGTCTTCGCGCGCCAGAAGAATGTTCCCGGCAGCGTCACACCACGCGGCGGCATGCACCGTGCGGTTGATGGCGTTCATGGGCTGGTAGCGCGGCAGGGCCTCGAAGGCGCGGGCCACCGCCGGGGCGGAAAGCGGCGCGTGCGGCAGCCTGCCCGGCGGCATGCGGATCGCATCCTCCATTTCGGCGATGCCGCACAGGCCGCAGCCAACGCGGCCCTCCAGAGACCGTGATACCATCCGCTCACGGAGCAATTTCTCCGGCGCCATGGCCACATCCGCCGTGAAGCCTTCACCAGACGGAAAGGCCAGCACGGCACCCACATGCGAGGCATGGGCCACAAGCCCCTCGGACAGCACGAAGCCGGTGGCAAAATCCTCAAGATCGGCTGGTGTGGCCATCATCACCGCATAGGACACGGAATTGAGTTGCAGCGACACCGGCACTTCCTCGGGCAGCGACCAGGTGTGCGGTTCGCCGTTCAGGGTGCCGGTGACGGATATGGAGCATGACGCTTCGCGTCCGGTGGCCATTCGCGCCGGGTTCACTCCGCCGCCACCCGCTTGTTCTCGCGCTCACGCACCTCCCACTCGTCCTGCCAGTCGGACTGGCGGTTGGAGAGCGTGACCTGCACAGCCGTCACCTTGTACTCGGGGCAGTTGGTGGCCCAGTCCGAGAACTCGGTGGTGATCACGTTGGCACCCGACACCGGATGGTGGAAGGTGGTGTACACAACGCCCTGTGGGATGCGGTCGGTCACATCGGCACGCAGCGAGGTTGCCCCCATGCGCGAGGCAATGGAAACCAGCTGGCCGTGCCGGATGCCGCGCACCTCGGCATCATGCGGATGGATTTCCAGCACGTCTTCGGCATGCCAGGCGACATTCTCGGTGCGACGTGTCTGTGCCCCCACATTGTATTGCGAGAGGATGCGGCCAGTCGTCAGGATGAGGGGGAACTCGCGATTGGTGCGCTCATCCGTCGGCACATATTCGGTGATCATGAACTTGCCGAGGCCCCGTACGAACTTGCCCACATGCATGATCGGCGTGCCATCAGGCGCCGCGTCGTTACACGGCCACTGCACCGAGCCCATGGCGTCGATCTTGGCGAAGGACACACCCTTGAAGGCAGGCGTGAGCCGCGCGATCTCGTCCATGATCTCGGAAGCGTTGGCGTACTTCATCTCGTAGCCCATGGCCGTGGCGAGGTCGCAGACCACTTCCCACTCGTGCTTGCCCTGCAGCGGCTTCTTCACCTGGCGCACGCGGTTGATGCGACGCTCCGCGTTGGTGAAGGTGCCGTCCTTTTCGAGGAAGGATGTGCCCGGCAGGAAGACATGGGCATAGGCCGCCGTCTCGTTGAGGAACAGATCCTGCACGACAACGCATTCCATGTTGGCAAGTGCCGCCGTGACATGCTGCGTGTTGGGGTCGGACTGGGCCGGGTCTTCTCCCTGCACGAAGATGCCCTTGAAGGTGCCTTCGATGGCGGCGTTGAACATGTTGGGAATGCGCAGGCCCGGTTCCGGATCGAGCGTGATGTTCCAGGCGCTCTCGAACTGCTGGCGCACATTGTCATCGCTGACGTGGCGGTAGCCCGGCAGTTCATGCGGGAAGGAACCCATGTCGCAGGAGCCCTGCACGTTGTTCTGGCCGCGAAGCGGGTTCACACCCATGCCGCGCTCGCCGATGTTGCCGGTGAGCATGGCAAGGTTTGCCATGCCCATGACCATGGTCGAGCCCTGGCTGTGTTCGGTGACGCCGAGGCCATAATAGATGGCGGCCTTGCCGCCCGTGGCATAGAGCCGTGCCGCGCCGCGGATCGCTTCCGGGTCCACATTGGCGATGGGCCCGAGAACCTCCGGCGAGTTCCTCCGTTCACGGATGAAATTCGCCCAGTGCTGGAAATCCTTTGACTCGCAGCGTTCCGCCACGAAGGCCTTGTTCTCCAGCCCTTCCGTCAGGATGGTATGCGCCATGGCATTGATGATGGCGACGTTGGTGCCCGGCAGAAGCGGCAGGTGGAAGGCTGCCTTGACGTGCGGGCTGCGGGCCGAGTCGGTGCGGCGCGGATCGACGACGATCAGCTTCGCCCCGGCGCGGATGCGCTTCTTCATGCGGCTGCCGAACACGGGGTGTCCGTCCGTGGGGTTGGCGCCGATCACCATGATGACGTCGGCCTCGTCGACGCTGCGGAAATCCTGGGTGCCGGCGGACGTGCCGAAGGTCTTGGACAGGCCATAGCCGGTGGGCGAATGGCAGACGCGGGCGCAGGTGTCGGTGTTGTTGTTGCGGAAGGCGGCGCGGATCATCTTCTGCACCACATAGACTTCTTCGTTGGTGCAGCGCGACGAAGTGATGCCGCCAATCGAACCGACACCGTATCGGGACTGGATGTCCTTGAAGCGCCGCGCCGTGTGCCGGATCGCCTCGTCCCAGCTCACTTCCTTCCACGGATCGGTAATCCGTTCACGGATCATCGGGCTTGTGATGCGGTCCTTGTGGGTGGCATAGCCCCAGGCGAAGCGGCCCTTGACGCAGGAGTGGCCTTCATTGGCGCCACCATCCTTGTAGGGCACCATGCGGACGACATCTTCGCCCTTCATCTCCGCCTTGAAGGAACAGCCGACACCGCAATAGGCGCAGGTGGTGACCACCGAATGTTCCGCCTGGCCTTTGGCAATGACGGATTTCTCAGTGAGGGTTGCTGTCGGGCAGGCCTGCACGCAGGCGCCGCAGGAAACGCATTCCGACGCGAGGAAACCTTCATCCATGCCGGCGGAAACATGCGAGGCGAAGCCGCGGCCATCGATGGTCAGCGCGAAAGTGCCCTGCACCTCTTCACAGGCGCGCACACAGCGCGAACAGACGATGCACTTTGCCGGGTCGAAGGTGAAGTAGGGGTTCGATTCATCCTTGGGCTTGTAGCGGAAATTCTCTTCGCCATTGGCCTTGCAGGGCGCGGTGTGGTTGTCGCCCGCATAACCATAACGCACGTCGCGCAGGCCCACGGCACCGGCCATGTCCTGCAATTCGCAGTCACCATTGGCGGCACAGGTGAGGCAGTCGAGCGGATGATCGGAGATGTAAAGCTCCATCACGCCCTTGCGCAGCTGGTTCAGGCGCGGCGTCTCGGTCTTCACCTTGATACCGGGTGCAACCGGCGTGGTGCAGGAGGCAGGCGTGCCCTTGCGGCCCTCGATCTCCACAAGGCACAGGCGGCACGAGCCGAAGGACTTGAGCGAGTCCGTGGCGCAGAGTTTGGGAATCTTGGTGCCCATCTCCATCGCCGCGCGCATGATCGACGTGCCTTCCGGCACGCTGATTTCCTGCCCGTCAATTTCAAGCGTCACCATCTTGCCGCTGGCGGCCGGCGTTCCGAAATCGGTTTCCTTGATCAGCATGGGAGTTACTCCGCAGCAAGGCGCTTGGCGCGCGTGAAGTCTTCGGGGAAATGTTTGACGGCACTCATGACCGGCATGGGTGTCAGTCCGCCCATGGCGCAGAGCGAGCCGTCGGTCATGGTTTGGCAGAGGTCTTCGAGCAGGGCCATGTTGGCGGCGCGGTTGTCATCCGCCACGATCCTGTCGATCACCTCAAGCCCGCGCGTCGAACCGATGCGGCAGGGGGTGCACTTGCCGCAGGATTCGATGGCGCAGAACTCCATGGCGAAGCGCGCCTGCGCAGCCATGTCGACGCTGTCATCGAACACCACGATGCCGCCGTGCCCGACCATGGCACCCTTAGCCGCGAAGGCTTCGTAGTCCATCGGCAGGTCCATTTGCGACATGGGCACATAGGAACCGAGCGGGCCGCCGACCTGGACCGCGCGCACCGGTTGGCCTGTGAAGGTGCCGCCGCCGAAATCGTTGATCAGCTGACCGAGCGTGACGCCGAAGGCCTTTTCCACGAGGCCGCCGCGCTTGATGTTGCCTGCAAGCTGGAACGGCAGTGTGCCGCGCGAACGGCCCATGCCGTAGTCCGCATAGGTCTTGCCGCCCTTCGCCAGGATGAAGGGCACCGCCGCAAAGGTGAGGACGTTGTTGATGATGGTGGGCTTGCCGAACAGGCCTTCCAGTGCGGGAATGGGCGGCTTGGCGCGCACCATGCCGCGCTTCCCCTCCAGCGATTCCAGCATCGCGGTTTCCTCGCCGCAGATATAGGCACCGGCACCGCGGCGGACCTCCAGCGTGAAGGATTTGTCCGTACCCTGAATATTCTGCCCGAGCCATTTCGCCGCCACAGCAGCAGCGATGGCCGCCTTCATGGTGGCAATGGCCGCCGGATATTCCGAGCGGATGTAGATGAAGCCTTTGGTGGCGCCAGCGGCGATGCCCGCGATGGTCATGCCTTCGATGAGCATGAGGGGGTCACCCTCCATCACCATGCGGTCGGCAAAGGTGCCGCTGTCGCCTTCGTCGGCGTTGCAGCAAACATATTTTTGCTCGGCCTTCACATCATGCACGGTCTTCCACTTGATGCCCGCAGGGAAACCGGCACCACCACGTCCGCGCAGGCCGGAGTCCGTGACTTCCTTGACGACATCGGCTCCGGCCATGGCCAGCGCCTTCTTCAATCCGGCAAAACCGCCTTGCTCCACATACTGTTCGACCGACAGCGGCTCTGTGAGACCGGCGCGCGCGAAGGTGAGGCGCTCCTGGTTCTTGAGATAGGGGATATCTTCGGTCTTGCCCTGGGCCAATGCGTGGGCCTTGCCTGCGAGGAAGCCCGCATCAAACAGGCCCTTCACATCGGCAACGCTGACCGGTCCATAGCCGACACGACCCTCCGGCGTTTCCACCTCGACAAAAGGTTCCAGCCACAACAGGCCGCGCGACGAGGTGCGGGCGATGTGGATATCGGTCTTGCGCTTTGCGGCTTCGGCATGGATGGCGTCGGCCACATCATCGGCACCGACGGCGACAGCGGCGGAATCGCGGGTGAGGAACAGGCGGATCATTTCATCACCTCGGCAAGAATGGGCTTGAGCTTGGCGGCATCAACACGGCCGACCACCTTGCCATCCACCATCATGGCAGGCGCGGTGGCGCAGAGACCGAGGCAGTAGGTGGCTTCCAGTGTCACCTTGTTGTCCGAGGTGGTGCCACCCATGCGCACATTCAGGAATTTTTCCGCCATGGCCTGCAGCTCGCGCGCCCCCATGGACTGGCAGGCTTCGGCACGGCAGATGCGGATCACATGCTTGCCCACGGGGTGCAGGTGGAAATCGTGGTAAAAGGTGGCGACACCATAGACTTCCGCACGAGACAGGTTCAGCGCCTTGGCGATGACGGGAAGTGCGGCCTCCGGCACATGGCCCAACTCCTCCTGCACGTCATGCAGGATTTCCAGCAGGGTATCCGGCCGGTTGCCGTGGCGCAGGCAGATGGCAGCAACGGAGGTGGACGCCGTTCCGGAGAAGGCGGGCGATGTCGTTTTTTCACTCATGTCGCGATTGTGCATCAGAAAGCGGGAGAATGCCAATCGCGGCAGCCTATGGGATCATAGGCGCGGTCTATTCCCTAGCCGCGCGGTCGGAAAAAGGGGATGAGAAAGACCAGGCAGGCGACGAGGAAGAACACGCTGCCCACCGTGGACCAGAAATCGCCCCAGCCGGCGATGATGAAACCGATGGCGGAAACGATGAACAGCACCCAGCCGAGGAGGTTGATGGAACGGTTGCTCATGGCGAGACTCAGGTGTCTGACAGTTTGCGGGCGGCGGTGAACAGCGCGGTGATGAGGGGCGAGAGCGGCTCCCGGTCAACCGCTACGAGCCCGACCTTGTGCGACACCGAAGGTTCCACCAGCGGAATGGCAGCGACACCTTCGAGCGATCCCAGCGCATTGCGGAAATAGTCCGGCATGATGGAGCACAACCCCATGCTGCGCACTGAGGCGATGAGGTTCATGATCGAATTGGTTTCCAGCCGTGCCGTGGGCTGCACCTTGGCGGCGGCGAAAGCCCGGTCAATGATGCGGCGGTTCTGCATGTTGGGGGTGAGCAGGCAGAGCGGCTGCTGCGCCGCCTCGAACCAGGTGACGCTCTGGTGCGTGGCAATCTCATTCTCGCTGGCGACGAACAGGCAGTAGTTCTCCCGGTACAGTTCCACCTGCATCAGGCCTTCCACCGGCTCGTTGTCGAGGTAGGTGATGCCGGCATCGATCGAGAAATCATTCAGCGTACGGATGATTTCTTCCGACGACTGCGACAGGATGGTGAAATCCACGGACGGATGCGCTGTATTGAGGGCGCGTGTGAGCAGCGAGGCCTTGGGCAGTGCCGAGGGGATGACGCCCAGCACCAGGCGGCCCACCAGCGCACCCTTCTTGCCCTTGATCTGCGAGAGTTCGGCCTGCAGGGCGTTCCAGTTGTCGAGGATGGTCTGGGCCCACTTGAGCACGCGCTCGCCTTCCGGCGTGAGGCCGATGAAACGCTGGCCGCGTTCCAGCAGCGGCACGCCGAGTTCCTGCTCCAGCTGGCGGATCCGCCCTGAAAGCGTGGGCTGGGTGATGTTGCAGGCCTGCGCCGCGCGCGTGAAATGCTTCTCGCGGGCAAGCGCGGCGAGATATTGCAGCTGCCGGATATCCATGGCCGGACAATAGGTTGCGGCCCGGCTGCTGGCACGGCAAAAAAGAAAAAGCATACACTAGGAAAAAAGTACTTGACACTGCGCAGTCCTTCCGGTAGTTTCCGCTACATCCCCGAAATGGGCGAACGGAAAAGGGCCGCGGCAGAGCGGCCTTTTTCATATCAAATCAAGAGGCCAGGATGACCAACACACCACCGCCGCCGGGCGATCCGGCTTGGGCGGGCATTCGCGCGCGCTATGAGGCCGGTGCCGAGGCCGTGGACACCATTGCCCGCGGCATCGGGATGACGCGGATCACGCTTGCCATGAAAGCATTGAAGGAGGGCTGGGCCTTGCGCGGCAAGCGCAAGGTGACGGCGAGGAGCAGGGCCGCCCCCGTTGCCCGCAAGCCGGAATCGACGCGTGAAACACTGCAGCGCCTGAAGGACATGCTGCAGAAGCGCCTCACCCAGTTGGAGGAGGAACTGCAGGACCTCGGCAAGGAGGTGAGTGCGCTCAACACCGAACGCGGCATCAAGTCCGTCAACACGTTGGTGCGGACCCTGGAGAAGGTGATCGACCTTGAACGCAATGAAAAGCTCAAGCGCAGACAGGACCGCACCGCCCACACGTATTTTGATGACGAGCAGCGTCGACAGCTTGCGGCAAAAATTGAAAGACTCGAAGCGGAACGGGACGGGACACTGGTTGTCGCAGACCCTGACACCAAAGGAAGTGACGGAGCTGAACTGCCAGTGGCTGTACTGGGCGAGGCCGGGCCAGCAACTGCCGCCGGAGGGACATGACTTTCGCAATTGGCTGGTGCTGGGCGGGCGCGGTGCGGGCAAGACCCGCGCCGGGGCCGAATGGGTGAAATTGCTCGCCCTCGGCGTGCTGGAACCGGTGCTGAGCCGCTGTGCCCGCATCGCCATCGTGGCACCGACCTTTGACGAGGCCCGCATGGTGATGATCGAAGGTGAAAGCGGCTTGCTGGCGGTTCACAACGAACGCGAGCGCCCGCGCTACGAGCCGTCCAAGCGCACGATCACCTGGCACAATGGTTCGGTGGCGCAGATTTTTTCGGCGGAGGAGCCGGATGGCTTGCGCGGACCGCAGTTCGACGCCGCCTGGTGCGACGAGATGGCGAAATGGAAAAAGGCCGACACGGTGTGGATGAACCTGCAGATGGCGCTGCGTCTGGGCGAGGCCCCGCAGGCGGTGATCACCACGACGCCGCGCCCGACGAAAGTGATCCGTTCACTGATCAATGACGCGGCAACCGTGGTGACGCGCTCGAAGACGCTGGACAACAGGGGCAACCTCGCCGCTACCTTCCTCTCCGAAGTGCTGGCGAAATACGGCGGCACGAACCTCGGGCGGCAGGAACTGGACGGCGAGGTGATCGCCGATGATCCGGATGCCCTGTGGACAAGAGAGATGATTGAGCGCGCACGGGTGCGGAAACTGCCGCCGATGGCACGCGTTGTCGTGGCTGTGGACCCGCCCGCCACATCGGGAGCCCGGGCCAACGCTTGCGGCATCGTCTGCGCAGGGCTTGGCGAAGATGGCCGCGCCTATGTGCTGGATGATGCAAGCTGCAGGCGGCTGACACCGCTGCAATGGGCGGCGCGCGTGGCGAAGCTCTTTCACCAGCGTGGCGCTGACCGCATCGTCGCCGAGGTGAACCAGGGCGGCGACATGGTGCGCGACGTGCTGGCCCAGGTGGACGGCGCATTGCCGGTGAAGGCGGTGCATGCCTCCAAAGGCAAGAAGGCCCGCGCCGAACCGGTGGCCGCCCTCTACGAACAGGGCCGCGTCTCACACGTCGGCGCCTTCGCCGAACTGGAAGATGAAATGTGCTCGGTGATCGGAGACGGCACCTCTCCTGACCGGCTGGACGCGCTGGTCTGGGCGCTCACCGAACTGCTGCTGCGAAAACAGCAGGGGCCACGGGTGCGGGCGGTGTGATCGAAGATCGCGATAGGGAATGAAAATGCTCTCAAAACTCAAAACCCTTCTCTCCACCAAATCCTCCGCCGCAGCACCACTGGTGGCGTTGCACAGTGCCGGGCGTCCGCACTGGACGCCGCGCAACTATGCGGCGCTGGCGCGTGAGGGCTTTGCCGGAAATGTGATCGGTTACCGCTGCGTGCGCATGATTGCGGAAGCGGTGAGCGCCGTGCCGCTGCTGATGATGGTGGATGGCGCGGAGGTGGAGGCGCATCCACTGAAATCCCTGCTGGCGCGGCCCAACCCGGCGCAAGGCGGGCGCGATCTCATCGACCAGTTGGTGACACAGTTGCTGCTGGCGGGCAATGCCTATGCCGAACTGGTGTCGCTCGATGGAACCCCGCGCGAGATCTTCGCCCTGCGCCCCGACCGCATGGCCGTGGTGCCGTCGCGTTCCGGCTGGCCGGAAGGTTACGAATACTCCGTGGGCGGAACATCCGTGCGGCTGCCGCGCGAAAACGTTCTGCACCTCAGACTGTTCAATCCCGGTGATGACCACTACGGGCTTTCACCGCTGGAAGCCGCAGCCCGCGCCATCGACACCCACAATGCCGCCAGCGCCTGGAACAAGGCCATGCTGGACAATGCGGCGCGGCCCTCGGGCGCGCTGGTCTTTGCGGCGGCGGACGGTCACCTGACAACCGAACAGTTCGAGCGCCTGAAGGGCGAGCTGCAATCGGCCTATCAGGGGGCGGCCAATGCCGGACGTCCGCTGGTGCTGGAAGGCGGCCTCGACTGGAAGGAAATGGGTTTCAGCCCGAAGGACATGGACTTTATTGAATCGAAGAACATGGCGGCGCGCGAAGTGGCGCTGGCCTTCGGCGTGCCGCCGATGCTGCTGGGCATTCCCGGCGACAACACATACGCCAACTATGCCGAAGCCAACCGCGTGTTCTGGCGGCAGACGGTCGTGCCGCTGCTGTTGCGTGTGGCCGATGCGCTGGCCCTGTGGCTGGAGCCCCATGCCGGAGGGTCTCTCGCACTGCTGCCCGACCTTGACCAGGTGGAAGCCCTCGCCCCCGACCGCGATGCCCTGTGGAAACGCGTCAATGACGCGACCTTCCTGAGCGTGGACGAGAAGCGGCAGGCGGTCGGTTACACCCGTTAAACCATCCGTACACTGAGGAAAATGCAATGACCCAGCCTTTGCCAAGGCGCGGGGTGGAGAAGCCGTTGCAGGCGCTCTCCGCCCATGGCGTGTTTGCCGGTTATGCCAGCCTGTTTGGCGCGCGTGACGGGCAGGGCGACATCGTGATGCCCGGCGCCTTCACCGACAGCCTGCGGAGGCGCGGCACATCTGGTGTGCGCATGCTCTTCCAGCACAATCCGGCGGAGCCCGTGGGCAGCTGGCTGGAAATCCGCGAGACGCCGCGCGGGCTCTACGTGCTGGGCCGCCTCGACCGCAACGTGCAGCGCGGCCGCGAACTGCTCTCGCTGCTCGAGTCCGGCGGCATTGATGGCCTGTCCATCGGCTTCCGCACGGTTGCCGCCAAGACCGACCGCCTGGTGAAGGCGCGCCGTCTGCTGAACGTGGATCTTTGGGAAATCTCGCTCGTCACCTTCCCCATGCTGGAGGGTGCGCGGGTGAGCAACGTGACCTCCGCAGGCCGGGCCCTGGCGGATGCGCTCTTCAAGAATGGCCCGACCCCTTCACAACACGGAGAAACCTGAACATGGATTTTGCAACCGCGCTGGAAACGAAAGTGGTGGCAGGCACGGCACAGGATGATGTGCTGATCGCCTTTGAAGCCTTCAAGTACGCCAACGACGAACGCCTGGCGCAGATCGAGAAGCGCATGAGCGCCGACGTGGTGACCGCCGAGAAGGTGGATCGCATCGGCCGCGCCATCGACGAACTGACATTGAAGACCCGCCGTCCGCTGCTCGCCGCCGAAACCAAGACGGAACCTTCCGAACACAAGCGCGCCTTTGATGGCTATGTGCGCAAGGGCGAAACGCAGGGCCTGTTCGACATCGAACAGAAATCCATGTCGATCGCTTCCAATCCGGACGGCGGCTATCTCGTGCCGTCGGAAACCGAAGCCGAGATCGGACGGCTTCTCTCCAAAGCCTCGCCCATGCGCCTGATTGCCGATGTGCGCCAGGTGTCTTCGGCCGTTTACAAGAAGCCCTTTGCCACCGTGGGTGCGGCCTCCGGCTGGGTGGGTGAGACGGCGGTCCGGCCCGAAACCGCGACCAACACTTTGGCGGAACTGCAGTTCCCCGCCATGGAACTCTACTCCATGCCGGCGGCGACGCAGGCGCTTCTCGACGACTCCGCTGTCAACCTTGACCAGTGGATCGCACAGGAGGTTGAGACGGTCTTCGCCGAACAGGAATCGGAAGCCTTCGTCACCGGCAACGGCGTGAACAAGCCCAAGGGCTTCATGGACTACACCAAGGTGGCCAATGCCTCCTGGGCCTGGGGATCGACCGGCTACATCGCCACCGGCGTTGCAGGTGGCTTCGCTGCCAGCAACCCGAGCGACAAACTGGTGGACGTGATCTACGCACTCAAGGCAGGCTACCGCCAGAACGGCACATGGATCATGAACCGCGCCACGCAAGCCGCGATCCGCAAGTTCAAGGACACGGCGGGCAACTACCTCTGGCAGCCGGCCGCCACCGCCGATGGCACCGCCACGCTGATGAACTTCCGCGTGATGGAGAGCGAATACATGCCCGACATCGCCACCGACGCCCATGCACTGGCCTTCGGTGACTTCAAGCGCGGCTACCTGATCGTGGACCGTGTGGGCGTGCGCATGTTGCGCGATCCCTACTCGTCCAAGCCCTACGTGCTCTTCTACACGACCAAGCGCGTGGGCGGCGGCATCCAGAACTTCGAGGCGATCAAGACGCTGAAGTTCGGCGTGTCGTAAGATAGCGAATAGGGAATAGCGAATAGCGAGTAGGGATTCCCTATTCGCTATTCGCTTCTCGCTACTCGCTTGTGAAAATTCACTCCACTTCACGAGCCTCCCATGCCCCTCATCCTGACCACCCCTCCGGCGGCGGAACCTGTTTCGCTGGCCGAGGCCAAGACGCATTTGCGTGTGACCCATGCCGATGACGATGCCTATATCGCGCGGCTGATCGTGGCTGCGCGCCGCGCCGTCGAACAGGCAACATCCCTCCGTCTGGTGACGCAAGCCTGGTCGCTGTTCGCGGACCGTTGGCCAGATTGCCCTGCGCTGCCGCTGCAACTGGCCCCTGTCACGGCAATCGGAGACATCATCACCTATGGTGTTGATGACACACCCGCGACGCTTGATCCGGCGCACTACTATCTCGATCACGTCTCGCGGCCCGCCCGGGCGGTGTTGCGCGATGGCCGGACACCGCCGCGCGGCGGAAGGCCCGTCAATGCCATCGAAGTGCGCTTCACGGCGGGATTTGGCGCGGCCTCCGCCGTGCCGGAGGAACTGCGCCAGGCCATCCTGCTCGGCGTCGCCCACTGGTTCGACCATCGCGGCGATGGAGAGGGTGGGGCACTGCCGCTGGCAGCGCTCGACCTGCTGGCCACCCACCGCAGCGTGAGGCTGGCATGAACGCCGCGCTCAGCCTGCAACGGGCCATGCGCGATGCCCTTCTGGCCGATGCACCGCTCGCCGCGCTTTTGGGCGGCGCCCATGTCTTCGACGAAGCGCCGCGCGGTGCCAGGCCTCCTTTCGTCAGCTTTGAACAGATCGAAACCCGCGACTGGAGCACGGCAGACGCCAAGGCCCACGAGCACTTCGTGCAGCTGCAGGTGGCCACCGCCGAACGCGGCCGCACCCAGGCCCAGGCCATCTGCGACCGCATCGAAACGGTGCTCGACAGGGGCGATCTTGTGCTGGACGGGCACGCGCTGGTGAACCTCCGCCTCGTCTTCTGGAGCGTGGCGCGCAACCGAAACGAACAGACCTTCGGCGCGCAACTGCGTTTCCGCGCCGCCACCGAACCCCTCTGAGGAGCTTTCCATGACAGCACAAAAAGGCCGTGACCTTCTCTTGAAGGTACACAACGGCACAGGCTTCGAAACAGTTGCGGGCCTGCGCGCCACCAGCCTCTCGTTCAACGCCGAAACGGTGGACGCCACCACCCAGGACAGTGCCGGTGCCTGGCGCGAACTGCTGGCGGGTGCCGGGCTGAAAACCGCCTCCATCCGCGGACAGGGCCTGTTCAAAGATGCCGCCAGCGATGCCACGGTGCGGGGCCTGTTCTTCGCCGCCCAGATCGTGGCCTGGCAGGTCATCATCCCCGACTTCGGCACGCTGGAAGGCCCCTTCCAGATTTCCGCCCTCGACTATGCCGGACGTCATGACGGCGAAGTGACCTTCGAACTCGCACTCGCCTCGGCCGGTGCGCTGACCTTCACGGTGTCCTGATGGCCAATCGTCACCGGGGTGAAATCGAGGCTGAACTGGGCGGGCGTCGTTATACGCTCTGCCTGACATTGGGCGCGCTCGCCGAAATCGAACATGCCTATGGCGGCGAGGATCTTCTCGCCATCGCCGAACGCTTTGAACAGGGCCGCATCCGTGCAACCGATGCGATCCGCGTCATTGGCGCAGGCCTGCGCGGCGCGGGCAACGCCGTGACGGACGAAGACGTGGCGGCGATGCAGGTGGATGGCGGGGCCGCGGGTTATCTCCGCATCGTCGCCGACCTGCTCAAGGCCACCTTTGCCGTCGAGGACGCGCCGCCAAAAAATCCCTAAGCGCCACGGAACATCGCTTTCCGTGGCGCGCCCTCCTGAAACTGGGCCTGCGGGACTTGCGTCTCGCGCCCGAACAGTTCTGGCGCAGCACCCTGCGCGAACTCGTGTGTGACACGGGTTCCCCTCCCGTGCAGGGGCTGCGCCAGAGCTTCCTTGACCTGATGGCCCAATGGCCGGATCAACATCATGACACCTGAAACCACAGACACACTATCGTCCCGCGTAAGCGAATTGCGCGGCGAGATGCAGGACCTCTCGCGGCTGGCGGACTCGTTCGGCAACAGGCTGGTGACTTCGCTCGCGGGTGCTGTGGTGCATGGCCGCAAGCTCTCGGACGTGTTCCGGGGACTGGCACTCTCCATGGCGAACCAGGCGCTGTCGCAGGCGCTGAAACCGCTTGGCAACATGGTGGGCAACCTGCTGGGCGGGCTCTTCGCCAACGCCAATGGAAACGTGTTCTCGGCGGGCCGCGTGACACCCTTTGCTGCGGGCGGCATCGTCAATTCGCCGGTGCTGTTCCCGTTGCGCGGTGGCACCGGACTGATGGGGGAGGCGGGGCCGGAGGCGATCATGCCGCTGGCGCGTGGGCCTGACGGCAAGCTCGGCGTGCGTGGCGGCGGAAGCGGCCAACACGTCACCATCAACATCACCACGCCTGACATCCAGTCCTTCCGGCAATCGCAGAGCCAAATCGCCGCGCAGATGAGCCGGGCGCTGGCGCGCGGCCAGAGGAACAGCTAATGAGTTACGACGATGTGAGTTTCCCCGTGTCGATCGCCAGGGGCGCAAGCGGCGGGCCGGAGCGGCGCACCGATGTGGTGACAACCGCCTCGGGCCGCGAGGAACGCAACAGCCGCTGGGCCCATTCACGCCGCCGCTACAATGTGGGCTTCGGCATGAAGACCATCGCCGACGTGCAGGCCGTGGTGGCCTTCTTCGAGGAACGGCGGGGCAGGCTGCATGCCTTCCGCTTCCGGGACCATGCGGATTTCAAGTCCTGCCCGCCCGCTGCAACGCCTGCGGCGACGGACCAGCTTCTGGGAACGGGCGACGGCTCGGCAACAGTGTTCCAGCTTGTCAAACGCCATGGCACGGGAGCACGCGAACATGTGCGCGAGATCACGGCCCCCGTGGCAGGCAGCGTTGTGGTGGCGGTGAACGGCACGGCCACGCCGCACTTCACCCTCGATGCGGCAACAGGCAGGATCACCTTTCTGCCCGGCCACATTCCCGCAGCCGGGGCCAGCGTGACCGCCGGATTCGCGTTTGATGTGCCAGTGCGTTTTGACACGGACCAGATCAGCATCAACCTCTCGCACTTCGAAGCAGGTGAAATTCCCGACATCCCCCTGATCGAGGTGCGGCCATGAGGACTTTGCCTGCAGGGATGCAGGCCCATCTCGACTCCGGCACGACAACGCTCTGCCATTGCTGGCGCCTGACTCTGGCCTCCGGCGAGCGGCTGGGCTTCACCGACCATGACCGCGCGTTGCAGTTTGACGGAACGACGTTCGAGGCCGCGGCCGGATTCACCGGCAGCGAAATCGAGTCTTCGCTCGGATTTTCCGTGGACAACCTGGAGGCCAGCGGAGCGCTGCAATCAGGCATGCTGGACGCAGGAAGATTGCGTGCAGGTGATTTCGACCATGCCGAAGTCGAAATCTGGCGGGTGAACTGGAGCGACGTGAGCCAACGCCTGCTCATGCGCAAGGGCCACCTCGGCGAGGTGACCTATGGCGATGGTGCTTTCCAGGCTGAAGTGCGCGGCCTCTCGCACATCCTGGGCCAGACCCGTGGGCGCATCTACCAGCATGGCTGTGACGCTGTGCTGGGGGATGCGCGCTGCGGCGTCAATGCCAATCTGCCAGCCTACAGCGTGACGGCAACCGTGATGGCAGTGACTGGCGAGACGCTCCGCGTCTCCGGCATTGCCGCCGCCGACGACTGGTTCACCCGGGGCCGCGTTCTGTGGCTGAGCGGCGACGGACAGGGGCGCAGCCTTGCCATCAAACGCCAGCGCAACATGGAGGGCGAGGATCACATCACGCTCTGGCAGGCTCCGGCCTTCGCCGTTGCGCCAGGCGACCAGATCCGCCTCACAGCCGGATGCGACCGGCAATTTTCGACCTGCCGGAGCAAGTTCAACAATGCCGCGAATTTTCGCGGTTTCCCCCACATGCCGGGCAATGATTTCGTCACCGGCTTTGCCCGTCAGGGCGATCCCGCCAACACCGGCGGCAAGAGAAACTGAAACAGCCATGCCCCAGCAATCGGACATTATCGCCGCAGCGCGCGGCTGGATCGGCACGCCTTACCGGCACCAGGCCAGCGTCAAGGGCGTGGGCTGCGATTGCCTTGGCCTGGTGCGCGGCGTGTGGCGCGAGGTCTATGGCAGCGAACCGGAAGTGCCACCACCCTATGCTCCCGGATGGGCCGAGGCCTCCGGCGTCGAGGCGCTGGCCGAGGCGGGCGTCCGCCATCTTCTCCCTGTGCCAGAGAACGCCTTTGCCGCGGGTGATGTGCTGCTCTTCCGCTGGAAGCCGCACCTGCCCGCGAAACACGCAGGCATTGCCGTTTCGGCAAACCGCATGATCCATGCCCACGACGGGCTTTCCGTGTGCGAGGTGTCGCTGTCGACCTGGTGGCAGCGCCGCATCGCCTTTGTCTTCCGCTTTCCGGACCTGACCTGAACCATGGCCACAGTTGTTCTCCAATATGCAGGCGCTGCCCTTGGCACGCTGATCGGCGGGCCCTTGGGCGGCGTGCTGGGACGGGCCGCAGGGGCGCTCGCCGGCAATGTGCTGGACCAGAAACTCTTTGGCGAAAAGCAGCACCGCGAAGGCCCGCGCCTCACCGACCTGCGCGTGATGGCATCCGAAGAAGGGGCCGCCATTCCCGCTCTCTGGGGGCGCATGCGGATTTCCGGACAGGTGATCTGGGCCACGCATATTCTCGAAGAAGCCGCGACCTCCACGCAAAGCGCTTCCGGCAAAGGAGGCCCCAAGGCCACCACAACCGAATATGCCTACTACGCCAATTTCGCCGTGGGCCTGTGCGAGGGCGGGATCGACCGGGTGGGCCGCGTCTGGGCTGATGGCCGCGAGATTGACATCTCCACCTTCACGACGCGTTTCTACAACGGCAGCGAGACGCAACTGCCCGACAGCCTGATCGAAGCGATCGAAGGTGATGGTGACGCTCCCGCCTACCGCGGCCTTGCCTATCTGGTTTTTGACCGCCTGCCGCTGGCTGAATTCGGTAACCGCATTCCGCAACTGGCCTTCGAGGTGATCGGCAAGGGCAATGGTGCGGCGGCACGCGTTCGCGCGGTGAACATCATTCCCGGCTCCACCGAGTTTGGCTACGACACCGAAATCATCCAGCAGGAAACGGCACCGGGGCAAGTGGCCAGCGAGAATGCCCATGTCTCTGCCGAACGCAGCGACTGGAGCGTGGCGCTGGACCAGTTGCAGGGCACGGCACCCAACCTCGGCATGGCCTCGCTGGTTGTGGCCTGGTTCGGCGACGACCTGCGCTGCAACCACTGCAGTATCCGCCCCGGCGTGGACAATGCGGAGAAGGTGACAACGGGCGAACCGTGGCAAGTCTCCGGCATCGGGCGTGACGAGGCGCTCGAGGTGAGCAAGGTGGATGGCGTGCCGGCCTTTGGCGGAACACCATCGGATGCCTCGGTGCTGCGTGCCATCGCCGACCTGAAGGCGCGCGGCCTGAAGGTGATGTTCTACCCCTTCGTGCTGATGGATGTGCCGCAGGGCAACAGCAAGCCGAATCCCTACGCTGCCGGAACGCAAGGAGCCTATCCCTGGCGTGGCCGCATCACGGCGAGCATCGCGCCCGGACGCGCAGGCACGCCCGACAGGACCGCGACAGCGGCAACGCAGGTCGCCGCCTTCACGGGCACTGCAGTGGAAGCGGACTTCAGTCCCTCCGGCGAAACCATTGTGTATGCCGGGGAGCCGCAATGGTCCTACCGCCGCATGATCCTGCACTATGCGATGCTGTGCGCGGAAGCGGGCGGTGTTGACGCTTTTCTCATCGGCAGCGAATTGCGCGGACTGACAACGCTGCGGTCCGGACCTTCGGCCTATCCATTTGTATCGGCACTGGTGGCTCTGGCGGCCGATGTGAAGTCCATTCTGCCGGGGGCCAAGGTCTCCTATGCGGCGGACTGGTCGGAGTATTTCGGCCACCAGCCGCAGGACGGTTCGGGCGATGTGCATTTCCACCTCGATCCGTTGTGGGCCTCGCCGCATGTCGGCTTCATCGGCATCGACAACTACATGCCGCTGACGGATTGGCGCGATGGCACCAGCCATGCCGATGCGATGGCGGGATGGCGCTCGATCTACGACCCGTCCTACCTCGCAAGCGGAATTGCCGGTGGCGAAGGTTACGACTGGTTCTATGCCTCGGATTCCGAC
This sequence comes from uncultured Alphaproteobacteria bacterium, assembly GCA_937870685.1. Lineage (GTDB taxonomy): Bacteria > Pseudomonadota > Alphaproteobacteria > Rhizobiales > Aestuariivirgaceae > Aestuariivirga. The sequence goes on along the minus strand of CALMZX010000070.1, from coordinate 16,730 downwards.
CGTGCCCAGCAATTGCGCACGCCAATCACCGATGGCGCCTATGGCAAGCCCTGGGTGTTCCGCCCCAAGGACGTGAAGAACTGGTGGCTCAACGCCCACCACAACAGGCCGGGCGGTGTGGAGAATGCCACGGCAACGGCCTGGCAACCGCAATCCAAGCCCGTGTGGTTCACGGAACTGGGCTGCCCCGCCATCGACAAGGGCAGCAATGGTCCCAATGTCTTCTTCGATGCCAAGTCGTCCGAGAGCGCCGTGCCGCCTTTCTCCGGTGGCCAGCCGGATGACCTGATCCAGAACCGCTATATCCTCGCCATGGCTGACCACTGGGCAACCAGCGGACCGCACAATCCGGTGTCTGACCTGAACGGCCAGCCCATGGTTCCCGCCGACCGGCTGTTTTTCTGGGCCTGGGATGCCAGACCCTATCCTGCTTTTCCGGTGCGCACCGACATCTGGGGTGATGGGGCCAACCATGCCCGCGGCCACTGGCTGAATGGCCGCCTCGGCGCCATTGATCTTGCCGAACTTGTGCGGGAGGTGGCGGCGCGCTTCGGCCTTGGCGATGTGGCGGTGGAAGGCGTTTCCGGCCTCGTGGACGGCTATGTCCTCGACCGCCCCATGTCCGGGCGCGACGCCCTGGAAAGCCTGCTGCGGGTCTTTGCGCTTGACGCGGTTGAATCCGGCGGCCGGATGGTCATCCGTACACGGATGGAAAGCCCGCAGCTGCTCGTGCCGCATGAGGAACTGGTGGATGAGGGGGCGGACAAGCCGGTGTTCAGCGAAACCCGGGCGCAGGAAACCGACCTGCCGGCGGTTGTGCGGATTTCCTATGTGGACTCAGGCCTCGATTACCGCAGTGCCGCCGTGATGCAGGATCGCGCCGCAAGCCACAGCGCCCGCGAGATCGCGCTCAGCCTTCCCGCCGCAGTGAACCAGTCACTGGCGCAGGCCCGCTGTGATGTGGCGCTGGAAGAGGCGTGGTGCCAGCGCACGGCGGCATCCTTCGCGCTGCCGCCCTCGCGCCTCGCGCTCGAGCCGGGCGATGCGGTGACCATTGACGGCCAACCGTTCCGGCTGACGGCGCTCACCGATGGCGTGGCGCGCAAGGCCGAGGCACTGGCCCACGCCGCCACCATCTACGATCCGCCACCTGCCGTGCTGCGCCTCAAGGCCGGGACGGAGGCTGTGATCTATGGTGCGCCGGATGCGTTGTTCATGGACCTGGCGCTGGCAAGCGGTGATCAACCGGCCGCACCCTGGATAGCGGCGCAGGCCGCACCGTGGCCGGGACGCCTCGCCCTGCTGCGCCAGAAAGGCAACGCCGCCTATGGCTTCAACCGTTTCGTCTCCGAACAGGCGACCATGGGCTTCACCTTGACGGCACTGCCTGCCGGACCGCTGGCACGCATGGATCATGGCAACACCTTCGATGTGGTGCTGAACCATGGCGCATTGTCATCCGTTAGCCGTCTGGAACTCCTGAACGGCGTCAATGCCGCGGCCATCGGAACACCGGACAGTGGCTTCGAAATCATCCAGTTCGAGGCTGCCACGCTGACGGCACCCAATACCTACCGCCTGCACGGACTGCTGCGCGGGCTGGCAGGTTCAGGCGCGGAGATGCTGCCATTGCGGGAAGCGGGCGCCCGCTTCGTGCTGCTCAATGCCGCCGTGGTGCAACCGGCACTTGCCCTCACCGAGGCCGGGCTTTCATCCACCTGGCGGATCGGTCCGCACGGGCTGGATTCCGGGCACAAGGCCTATCTGCAATTGACGACAAACGGCACGCTGAAAGCCCTGCGGCCCCTGCCACCGGTGCGGCTTCGTTCAAGAAGCGAAGCAGGTGGCATTGCGTTTTCATGGATCAGACAGTCGCGCCTTGCAGGCGACAGCTGGGACCTCGCGGAGATTCCCCTTGGCGAAGCGCAGGAGCGTTACCGGGTGAGCGTGCTTGATGGCGCGGCGCTTCTGCGCAGCAGCGACGTGACAACCCCTGCCGCCTTTTACAGCAACGCCGAGATGCTCGCCGATTTTGGCGCACTGCCCGCCTCATTCACATTCCGTGTGGCGCAGCTGAGCGACAGCTACGGCCCCGGCACGCCACTCGAAAGGATCATCCATGTCTGACACGCCACATCTTGCCCTGCCTTATCTTGCCGCAGCGCAGGCGCAGAAACACGTCACCCACAATGAAGCGCTCTCCCTGCTCGACGGACTTGTGCAGGCCGGCGTGAAGTCGCGTACGCTGGCGGCACCGCCTGCCGCGCCACAGGACGGTGACCGCTATCTGGTCGCTGTCGCCGCGTCTGGCGGGTGGACCGGGCAATCCGGAAAGATCGCCATGCGGATTGACGGCGGCTGGCACTTCATCACGCCACGCGAAGGCTGGCGCCTGTGGGTCGATGACGAAGATGTGTTCCTTGTCTTCGACGGCATGGACTGGTCCGGACTGGGCGGCGTGCCGGACGAAGTGCAGGGCCTTGATCTGCTGGGCGTGAATGCCACGGCGGACATGACCAACAAGTTGACGGTGTCCAGTGCCGCCACGCTGTTCAATCATGCTGGCGCTGGCCACCAGCTCAAGATCAACAAGGCGGCGCCGGGCGATACGGCCTCGCTTCTCTTCCAGACCGGATTTTCGGGCCGCGCCGAAATCGGGACGGCAGGCAGCGATGATTTCCGGATCAAGGTGAGCAGCGACGGCTCCGCCTTCAATGATGCCCTGAGCATCGTGGCAGCGAGTGGTGCCCTGACGGCACACCAGCCCCTGCGTCTGGCGCCACGGGCCACTGATCCGGTGTTACCACAGGATGGCGACATCTGGTACTCGAACGGCAGCAACCGCTTCCGCAAGCGCGAGAACGGCGTCACCAGTGATCTTGCGGGGAGTGGCGGCGATGTCTCTGCGGCGCTGGCTGGAGCTGTTGCGCTGGATGTGCTGCCGCAGCCCCTGCGCGGCAGGAAGGCGCTGGTGCTCGATCTCGCCGGGAACAGCTTTGCCGCCTTCAACGATGGCAGCGCTGCCGCCATGGGCGACATCGCGGCCTATGCCTCTGCCACACTCACCAACTCCACCGGCGGCCTGCGCTGGACGCGCAAGCGCCTGCTGGCCAGTGTCGCCGCCAACGCGCTCCGCCTGACCCATGATTATCTGGGCTGCCCGATGGGCGCGCTCTTCGAGGCGGCCTTCGCCTACTTGCACACCCGCAGCCAGCCCACAGTGGCCGAGCAGACGGCAAGCAATGTTGTTGATGCTGCCGCCCCTGATGGCTGGAGCGGAACATGGACCGGCTTCGGTGACAACAGCGTGCAACGCTTCGGCTATCTGCCCGCACAGGCGACCGCCAGCGGCCAGGACTATTGCAGCGCCATTCTGCTGCGCATGGACGATGGTGCGGCTCCCGTGCCGGGACTGTCCACCGGCAGTGGAGACTTCATGTTCGCCAACAGCGGCGGACCGCTGAAACCTTCTGACGGCAGCAGCGGCTTCGACATCAAGGGTCCCTTCGCCAACAATGTCTATCTGATCTCCTGGTATGTGGTCTCGTCGGGTACAACCATCCGCCCGCCGTCGCCGATCAAATACACCGGGCAATCTGCACGCGGCTTCGTGTCCGGCGCGCGCCTGTTCGGGCCGGGCCGTTATCCGCCCTCTTTCATGGAGGCAACCGGAACGGCTCCGTCGCGCGCCGCTGACGTTCTCTCGCTGCCGGTCTCCGGTTTCACCGCCGACGAGATCACGGTTGCGGGCGCATTCACCGCACCCAACCCGGAGGCCACGCTGCGCACCGTGTTCTGCCTCAGGAACGGGGCCGACAAGCTGGAGATGACCTTCGCCGCGGGCTCCATGGTGCCGGTGATCAAACTCACCGTGGGCGGCGTTGAACAGTTCGGCGGCAGTGCGGCGGCGCTGGCACCGGGCACATCGTACAGGTTCCATGTGGCGGCTTCCAGGGCAGCCAAGCTGCTGTACTGGAAGTTTGCAGGACTTGGCGCGGGCAGCGTCAGCCCCACGTCGCCACTCACGGCCACGGCGAGTTTCACGCCTGCTGCCCTCGATGTGGGCAATGCAGGCGGCACGGCGCAACTGTCATCATCAATCCTTTCCCTGGCCGTGATCGACCGGGCATGGACAGCGGCGGAAGGCGAGGGCTTCACCGATCCGGGCGGCGTTGCTGTTCTCTCCAATGCCACGGCGGCGCTGGCAGCTGATGTGCAGCTTGTCACCAGCAACACATTTTATGACGGGCCGTCGGTTACGCTGGCGGCAGGCACATGGCTGCTCACGTCGCAGGCGCAGTACCAGAAGACCACGACCACGGCGAGCCAGGTGACGGTGCGGCTGAGTGATGGCAGCGGCCACTACGCAAGCCAGAATGCCTACCACGCCAGCGTGGCCAACGTCACGCTGGGCTTCGCCGTCAGTGCCGTCGTGTCGCTGGCCGCCGTCGCGACCATCAAGCTGCAGATGGCCACTACTGTGGGGAATGCCGCGTGCCTCATGAAGGCGCAGGCCCCCAACAACGGAAGCGGCAACAACGCCACCGTGATCAGCGCGGTGCGCATCCAATGACAACAGGACCAGCCATGGGTGACTTTGAACGAGAGATTGGCGGGCTGCAGGCCCGCATGGAAACGGTGGAACACGAACTGCAAGCCATCCGCAGCGACGTGCGTGAAATCCGTGACGCGCTGGTGCGCGCCAGGGGCGGCTGGATGGCTGTGCTGCTGCTCTTTTCGCTGGCCGCTTCACTGGGGGCATGGGCGTCCCAAGCGATTCGCATCCTTGCCGGTGGCCAGCCATGAAAATGACCGATGAAGGCTTGGCCCTCATCCGGCGCTATGAAGGGTTCCGGTCGGAAGCCTACCGTGATGCCGTTGGCGTCTGGACAATTGGATATGGCCACACCTCCATGGCTGGCGCGCCGGTTGTGATACCCGGACTGCGCATCACCACGGCTGAAGCAGCCGCGATCCTTGCGCGTGACGTGAAGACTGTTGCCGACGGCGTGGCGGCGCGTTTGGAGGTGCAACTGTCCGGCCCGCAGTTCTCGGCGCTTGTGTCCTTCGCCTTCAATGTCGGGCTCGGCAACTTCCGCAAGTCCGGCGTGTTGAAAGCCGTCAATGCCGGAGACCTCGATGCCGTGCCGCGCCGCCTGAACCTGTGGGTGAAAGCGGGAGGCCGCACCTTGCCCGGTCTTGTGAGGCGGCGTGCCGCCGAAGGGGCCATGTTTGCAGCTGGTGTCGCGGACAACGCCACGCCAGGACAATCCAGCGGGGCACCGGTTGAGCCGCAGCAGGGAAAACACCCGGCGCGAAGCCGCACCGTGCATGCCGCGCTGCTGGCTGCAGCCGCTGCACTGGCGCAGGGGCTCGCCGTGCCGAGGTTCTGGGCTGCCATCCTCGCACTTGTGGTGCTGGGAGCGGCAGCCTTCATCGTTTTCGACCGCATCAAGAAACTGAAAGAGGAGGGGGTCTGATGGCCATTCCCGTCGCACTGATCAGCAACATCGTGGGCAGCCTCATGGGCGGGCCTGTGGGCAAGATTCTCGATGCCTACATCAAGGACACGGAGTTGCGCCGCAGGCTGGAAGCCGATTTGCAGGCCCGGCTGGTAGAGCATCTCGGGCGCGAGATGACCTTGCAGCAGTCCGCCATCCTTGCGGAAATCAACTCCGATGCCTGGCTGACCAAGACCTGGCGGCCCCTGCTGATGCTGTCTTTTCTCGGCTTTCTCGGTTTTGTGGGCGTGTTTCTGCCGCTGGCGGATCTCGCTGCGGGCCACCCCATTCCCTTCAATCCGCGCTGGGCCGCCCTGCCGCCAGAATTCTGGGATTTCCTCTCGGTCGGAGTCGGAGGTTATGTCGGGGGCCGTTCACTGGAAAAAATCGCCGGGGCGCTGCAACGGCCAGTTGCTGGTCGCAAGCCCTGAGGGAACCTCTTAAGACATCGTAAACCATTGAAAGGTGTTGATTTCACGGGTATTTCGCAGGTGCAGCACTGTTCATGTGGCGTTCAGGTTGGCTGACCTAATGCTCGTCACCGATAGCCGGGGTGCGGAGTGTCATGACGAGCAAGTTGACCAGGATTTTTGCCATCTTTCTCCTGCTGGCCAGCACAGCAGGATCGGTCGGCCTGCTGTCGTCCTCCGCCGAGGCTGGCAGGCTGAAGCTGATGAACCGCGAGGTCCGTACCCAGCGGCTCGCGCCGCCACAGGCTGCCCCGTGGGACATGGCCCAGGGCCTCGAAGACCCGGGCTTCGATGACGGGACCACTGACTTTGGCGCCGATGAACCGGGCAGCGGCGGTGTCACCATCCGCCCGCGCCAGGCTGCCCGCATTGCCCGCGACATGGTTCCGGGGTCAAAGGTGTTGAATGTCAGACTCTTGCCCTCAGGCGTTTATGCTGTCACCTTGCGCGGTGACGGCAAGCTGACTCGCGTGATGGTGGATGGCCGCAGCGGCGACATCCTCTGATCCGGTTCGGCTGCCGATAGCTGGAGCCGGACCCCGCCATGCGCGTTCTCGTTGTAGAAGATGATGCCGACCTCAACCGCCAGATTTCCACGGCACTGACCGACGCGGGCTATGTGGTGGACAAGGCCCTGGACGGTGAAGAGGGGCACTACCTCGGCGAATCCTCACCCTACGATGCGGTGATCCTTGATCTCGGCCTGCCGGTTCTGGACGGTGTGAGCGTTCTGGAAAAATGGCGCCGCGCTGGCCGCAAGATGCCGGTTCTCATTCTCACGGCCCGCGACCGCTGGAGCGACAAGGTGGCGGGCTTTGACGCCGGCGCCGATGACTATGTGACCAAGCCCTTCCACATGGAAGAAATCCTTGCCCGTGTGCGCGCCCTCGTCCGCCGCAGCGCCGGACAGGCCTCGAGTGAATTGACCTGTGGGCCGGTGACGCTGGACACCAAGGGTGCCAAGGTCATGGTCAATGGCATGGGCGTGAAGCTCACCTCGCTGGAGTACCGCCTGCTTGAATACCTGATGATGCACATGGGCAAGGTCGTGTCGCGCACCGAACTGGTCGAGCATCTCTACGACCAGGATTTTGACCGCGACTCCAACACCGTCGAGGTGTTTGTGGGCCGCCTGCGCAAGAAGCTGGGCGTGGACGTGCTGCACACCATCCGCGGCATGGGCTATTGTGTCCAGCCGCCCGGCAATGCGGACTAATTCCCTCGCCTTCCGCCTGACCGTTTCGGCGGCCGTCACGGCTGTCGTGCTGCTCATTGCCGCCGTTATTGTTCTCTCGGAGCTGTTCCAGCAAACGGTGCAGCGGAATTTCGATGCGCGCCTGCGCGCCATCATGGACGGCTTGCAGGTGAATATCGATCTGGCCGCCGACGGCTCGCCCCGCGTGCAGGGCAATTTCGCCGACACGCGCTTCCAGTTGCAGGATTCAGGTTGGTACTGGCAGGTGGCACCGGTGGTGCAAGGAGGCCAGAAACCGGCGGTCTCCGCCTCCCTGCTGGAGCCGCCGCTGGCCCTGCCTGCGACCGGCCTCGGCAACCGCGACCGCGAGGGTTATGCGCGCTTTTCCATGTCCGACGCCGCCGGCAACCAGCTGCGCGGCATCGAACAGCGCCTCAAGCTGTTTGGCAGCGATGCCGAATACTCGTTTGTCGTGACCGGCAACTTTGATGAACTGCGCACCGAAGTGCAGGCTTTCCGGCGCGGCCTCTATCTCTCGCTGGCGCTGATCGGTTTCGGGCTGCTGGCGGCGATCTTCTTCCAGGTGCGCTACGGCCTGCAGCCGATGAAGGAGATGGAGCGCAAGCTCAACGACATCCGCGCCGGCAAGGTTGAAATGCTGGAGGGGGACTTTCCCTCAGAGATGCAACCCATCGCAGACGAACTGAACCTGCTGGTCCAGTCAAATTTTGAAATCATCGACCGGGCCCGCATGCAGGTCGGCAACCTGGCCCATGCCCTCAAGACACCCATCAGTGTACTGACGAATGAGGCGCGTGACCACAGGGGTCCGCTCTCCGACAAGGTGATGGAACAGATCGGCGTGATGCGTGAGCAGGTGAACCTCTACCTTGACCGTGCCCGCCGCGCCGCGCGCGCCCAGACGGTGGGGTCCGCCACCGATGTTGATCCCGTCCTGCAGGCGCTGGCCCGTACCCTGCAGCGCATCAACCGCGACCGCGGGCTTGAGGTGGCCGTGGAGCCGGGGCCGCCGCTCAAGTTCCGTGGCGAGCGCCAGGACCTTGAGGAGATGGTGGGCAACCTGATGGACAATGCCTGCAAGTGGAGCAAGAGCAAGGTGACGGTTCGCGCCCGGCTTTTGCCCCAGGCAGGCGAGGACGGCAGGCCGTGGATGCTGATCGAGGTCGATGACGATGGCCCCGGGCTGCCGCCGGAGAAACGCGCCATCGCCATGAAGCGGGGACAGCGCCTGGATGAGTCAAAACCAGGCTCGGGCCTTGGCCTCAACATCGTTTCAGAGACGGCGGCGATGTATGGCGGCGTTGCCTCGCTGGACAAGGCCGATCTCGGCGGGTTGCGGGCAATTCTGAAACTGCCTGCACTTGCAGGTTCGGCCGCCAGCACAATCTGAAATTTCAAACCGGCGGCACGAACGGTCCCTGCGAGCGGTTGTGGCTGACGATGTCTGCCCTATTTGAGTTGAAAGCATGCATTAATATTCATCCGCGTGTATGGATAACAATGAAAAAACGCGGAAAAATATTGCACTACTTGATTCTAACTCATACGATGAATATCTGAAAAACACGGCGATGAATTGCGCGCAATGGTCGAAGAAAGCGCGCCTATCCAAAGATCAGAACAACGGTCTCAGACAGCAGTCCGTTTACTGCCCCCGGTCGCGGGTTGCCTGTCGGAGGAGGGGAGCGAGTCGTCAGATTCGCTCCCCGATTTCTTCTCCCTGACCTGTTGATGCAGGCGTTGGCAAACCACGCTCGCGGTAGGGCGTGCGGCCGTAGAACGAGCGGTAGCATTTCGAAAAGTGCGATGGCGACGAGAAGCCGCAGGCCAGTGCGACATTGATCACCGACATGTCGGTTTGCAGCAGCAGGGACCGCGCCTTCTTGAGCCGCAACTCCAGATAGTAACGCTTGGGTGACCGGTCGAGGTAGCGGCGGAAGAGACGCTCGAGCTGGCGCGTGGACAGGCCCGCCTGCTTGGCCAGGATGCTGGGCGACAACGGGTCTTCCAGGCAGCCTTCCATTTTCTCGATGATCGACACCAGTTTCGGGTGACGCGCGCCGATGCGCGCCGGCAGCGACATCCGCTGGTTCTCGCTGTGGTGGCGGATCGGCGAGTGCAGGATGGCCTCTGCCACCTGCGCGGCAAGGTCTGGCCCGTGCTGGCTGGCGATGAGGGTCAGCATCATGTCGATGGCGGTTGTGCCACCAGCGCTGGTGAAGCGGTCCCGGTCGATTTCAAAGAGGCCGCCCGTTGCCTCCAGTTCCGGGAATGCCTCGGTGAAACCGGGCAGGTTTTCCCAGTGGATGGTGCATTTGTAGCCATCCAGCAGGCCGGCTTCGGCGAGAATGTGGGCACCCGTGCACACCGCGCCGATGCTGACGCCCCGGCGCGCCACCTTGCGCAGCCAGCTGATCAGGCGCTTGTCCGCATGTTTCTGAACATTGAGACCGCCGCAGACAATGATGGCGGCATCCGGTGGCACGGATTCCAGATCGCCATTGACCATGGTCAGGATATTGTTGGAGGCGGCAACGGGCTGCCCGTCGATGGAGTGCATAGTCCAGCGGTAAAGCGCCTTTTCGGCAAAGCGGTTCGCCTGGCGCAGGGGCTCGATTGCCGAGGTCACCGGCATCATCGTGAATTCCGGCAGGAGGACAAGGGCAACGGCATGCGGGAGTGATTTGGCCTTGTCGCCGAACATGGGGTGCCTCGCGAGCGGATTGTCTATTTGCGACATCATGGTCCATTTCCGGCATTTTGTCCATAGGCGTCACCGAGGTGCGGTTTTGCGACGCAATATCGTCGCAGCCGTCGGGAACAAGCTATGCGTGTCGCAAACTGGTAAGCAGCGCGCGACAGGGGTGGCACGATAGCGACGTTCCCCACCAAGAGGCCCCGCCATGGACACCAGCGTCAAATTCCCGCCAACCGCATCTGCCGCATTGGCAAATCCGCTGGGAGCCTTCCTCTCCAAGGCCACCATCGAGGTCACGGGAAAGCAGATCGAAAAATTCCCCCTGCTCAAGGAACACATGCCGGCGGGTGCCAGTGTCTTCATCGCCCTCATTGAGGCGCAGGACCTGGAGGCGCAGATCACCGCCGCTGCCGAACTGCGCAAGCTCGGTTTTGAACCCATTCCCCACGTGCCCGCCCGCTTCGTGCGCGATGAGGCCGACCTTGACGCGCGCCTGACGGCCTTCAAGGAGAAGGCCGGTGTGACAACGGTGCTGGCGCTGGGTGGCGGCGCGCCCGAACCCATCGGCAAGTTCGACGCCGCAATCCAGATGCTCAATACAGACCTGTTCCAGAAGGCGGGCATCACCCGCATCGGCATTGCCGGTCACCCCGAGGGCAACCCTGACATCACCAAGAAGCAGGGTGAAGCGGCCCTGCTGAAGGCGCTCACCGAAAAGAACGCCTGGCTGAAGGCCAACGGCATCGAAGGTTTCATCGCCACGCAGTTCCTGTTCGAGGCAGGCCCGCTTGCCCTGTGGGCCTCGTCGCTGCGGGAAGCTGGAATCAGCCTGCCGATTTACGTGGGCGTTCCCGGCCCCGCGACCATCAAGACGCTGGTGAAGTATGCCGCCATGTGCGGCGTGGGCAATTCCGCCCGCTTCATCCGCAAGCAGGCGCTCAACATCACCAAGCTGCTGACGGTGTCCGAGCCGACCGAATTCGTCGACCAGCTGGCCAAGCTGCACTTCGACAAGCCGGAGCTGAACATCGCCGCGCCGCACCTCTACCCGTTTGGCGGTTTCGACAAGCTCTTCACCTGGCTGAAGACCCAGAAGGGCTGACCAGCGGCGCGAAGACCGCGTGCAGTGTCAGCCCTTGCCGGGCGGCATCTCCACGCTGGCCAGCGGCCCCAGAAAATCCGACTTCCCGAGCCCGATGCCGCTGTTGCGCAGCAGCCCGTAGGCCACGACCATGTGGAAATGGAAATCGGGCACGATGACACTGGCGGCATAGTCAATGGCCTTCATGCCCTTGCTGTCGTCCATGAAGGTGGGAACAAGCGCGCTTGCGCGGCTCGCAACCGTTGCCGGACTGATGCTGCCGAGATAGGCGGCGGCAACCTCCAGGCTGTTGCGCAACTCCTCCCAACTGGCTTCGTCATAACCCACGCGCGGCGGAGGTTCACTGGTGAAATGCCGGGCAAAGTCCGCCGACAGGTAACACACATACTGGATCTGCTGGAGCAGGTTGAACATGTCCGGGAACAGGCGGCTGTCCAGCAGCGCCTCTGTCTTCAGTCCTTTGGCTGGTGCCTCGGCCTTGGCCTTGTCCATGATGCTGGACATGTTGCGAAGGCCCTGCAACATCACGCCGATGGTGAGCTTGTGGATTGACTGCGTATCCGTGGAAACGGTCATGGGAGATCTCCTCGCCGATAGAGTGTGAAGCGTCTGGTGCGGCAGCTCAGTGCTTGCCGAGTTCGGCCACGACCTCGCCGGAGACCGGGTCAGTCACGCCGAGGCCTCCACCCAGATCTTCCAGGCTGTCCCGGAACTGGTCGAGCATGCCGATCATCTGCGGACGTGCAGCGGCAATGCTGTCAAAACTGTCCCACTTCACAATCAGGCAATAAGCCCGGTCACCTGTCTTGATCATCATCCCTTCGCGCATGCCGGGAAGAGGTGGGGCTTTCCTGTGAAAGTCGAGAAACGCCTGCTCCTTGCCGGGCTTGGTCCGGAATCGCACAACATTGTACGCGGTCATGGCACCCTCCACCTGTCTCGTGTGACAGAGTTGTCTGGCGCCCCCGGCGAGGCAGAAGGCTACGCGCTCTCCCCCTCAGGCACAATCGACCGGAGCTTGCAGTCAGCCCGCCTTCGGAAAAACCCGGACTTCGCTGCCCTTACGTGCGGCTTTGCGCAGGAAATCCCAGGTGTATTGCGCGAAGCTGCGGAAGACGTAGATATCAATCACGTTGTCCTCAACCACATGCAGCAGCGCCGCGATCTCGGCAAAGCGCATGCGCCGCACCGTGCCGGGCGGATAGTCGCCATGGGTGAGATCGATGGCGCTGCCCTTCATGACAACTTCACGCACACCCTCGCCTTCGAGACGAATGATGGCGCGCATGTCCGAGACATTGACGGCAAGCGAGTGGATTCCAGCGAGGTCCTTCGACAGCTGGTCCGCCATTTCCTGCGCCTTGGCGCGCGGGCAGGTGATGAGCCACTGGTCCGGCGAGAGCCAGAACACGCGGACATCGCCCCACGTCGCCGTGGTGCGCGGCTGCTTCGGCAGGTCAACACCAAGGGCAGACTTGGCAGCTGCCATGAATTTCCTGTCGCCGGCAGAGCCGCGCAGGTCGATCATGCCGCGCTCGGCGATTTCCCGCATGGACACATAGGTGTCGGTGGGGGCCGCGAGGCTGGCGAGGGGGCTTTCGAAACGGGCCTCAAGCATTGATGCGGCCTCCATCCTGGTCATAGAACACGGGGCTGACGATCTTGCCCTTCATCACCTTGCCGCCTTCCAGCGGGAAGGAAATGGTTTCACCCATGCGGGCGCGGCCGTTTTCAATGAGGGCCATGGCGATGGACCGGCCCAGAGTGGGAGACATGTAGGTGGACGTCACCTGGCCGATCATGGCCATCGGCGGCTTGTCCTTCACCTCGCGCACCGCATATGCCCCATCGGGCAGGACATCATTCGGGTCTTCGGTGAGAAGGCCCACAAGCTGCTTGCGGTTCGGACCCTTGAGGTAGGACTGCTCCAGCGAACGCTTGCCGATGAAGTCGGCCTTCTTCTTGGAGACCAGGCCTTCGAGGCCCACATCGATCGGTGTCGTTGTGCCATCGGTTTCATCGCCGACAACAATGTAACCTTTCTCGGCGCGCAACACGTGCAGCGCTTCGGTGCCGTAGGCCTCGATGCCAAACTCTTCGCCAGCGGCGAGGATTGCATCCCAGAGCCCGCGGCCAAGATTGGCAGGCGTCGCCACTTCGTAGGACTGTTCGCCCGAGAAGGAGATGCGGAACACGCGCACCGGATAGCCACCCATGCGGCCGATCTTGAACGACATGTGCGGGAAGGCTTCGTTCGACACGTCAAAGTCCGGCTCCAGCTTGGAGAGAACCTCGCGCGCCTTTGGCCCTGCAATGGCGAACTGTGCCCACTGCTCGGTGACTGGCGTCACAAAGACCTTGTAATGCGTCCACTCAGTCTGCAGCCATTCCTCAAGCCATGCCGCGATGCGGTCTGCACCGCCCGAAGTGGTGTGCATCAGGAAGTGGTCATCAGCGAGGCGCACGGTGACGCCGTCGTCGCTGAGGAAACCCAACTCGTTCATCATCAGGCCGTAGCGGCACTTGCCGACCTTCAGTGTCGAGAACATGTTGGTGTACATGCGGTCGAGGAATTCGGCGGCGTCAGGCCCCTTGATCTCGATCTTGCCGAGGGTGGAGGCATCGAGCAGGCCGACCTTGTTGCGCACCGCGAGGATTTCCCGCGTGATCGAGGCATGCTTGTCCTCGCCCGCCGAGGGATAGGTGTAGGCGCGGCGCCACTGGCCCACGGGCTCAAACACCGCCCCCTTGTCCTTGTGCCAGTTGAAGATCGGCGTGCCGCGGATCGGCAGGAACAGCTCCTTGGTGAGCGAGCCTGCAATCGAGCCGAAGGAATAGGGTGTATAGGGCGGGCGGAAGGTGGTGACGCCGATTTCCGGAATGGAACGGCCTGTCGCTTCCGACAAGACACCCAGACCATTGAGATTGGAAGTCTTGCCTTGGTCGGTTGCCATGCCGAAGGTGGTGTAGCGCTTGGTGTGCTCGACCGATTCATAACCTTCGCGCTGGGCCAGTTCGAGATCGGCGGCGGTCACGTCGTTCTGGTAGTCGATGAAGTGCTTGTTGCCTTCATTGTAACCGCCCGTGGCCGGTGCAAACCAGATCGCCTCCAGGGCACCGCGCGAGGGTTCTTCCACGGCGGGCAGCTTGGTCTTTGCGGCCTTGGCCTTGGCGTTGACGGACTTTGCCGCAGCTTCACCGGCGGAAAGCGCTTCGGCAAGGGTTTCGGCAACGGACATGCTGCCGTTGGCGGCACCGATTGCCGTGATGGCATCCGTGTGGGTGTTGGGGCGGAAGCTGGCGAGGCCGTCATCAAACCTGATCTTGCCGCCGTTGTGGCACCACAGGTGCAGCGCCGGATTCCAGCCGCCCGACATGGCGATGAAGTCGCAGTCCACCTTCTTCTCGGTGATGACGCGTCCCTGGCCCTTGCGGTAGGCGGCGATCTTCACCGACTTGACGCCAAGATTTCCGTCAACCTTGGAGATCACGGAACTGGGCGACACTTCAATGCCTGCGGCCATGGCCTGCTGCACCAGTTCACCTTGCGGGCGGGCGCGGCTGTCCACGACCTGCACGTTCACGCCCGCCTTCTTCAAGGCCAACGCGGTGAGATAGGCGTCGTCATTGTTGGTGAAGACCACGCCGTTTGTGCCCGGCGCAACGCCGTAGCGTTCAACCATGCCGCGCACGGCGGATGCCAGCGTGATGCCGGGGCGGTCGTTGTTGGCAAAGGCAATCGGGCGTTCCAGCGCGCCCGAGGCGAGCAGGATGTGACCGGCGCGGATCTTCCACAAACGGTGGCGCGGTGCGCCTGCCGCAAGGATCGACGGATCATGGTCGCCGACGCGCTCGAAGGCCATCATGTAGTTGTGATGGAAATGACCGACGGCCGTGGTGCGCGAAAGAATTTGCACATTTGGCAGTGCTGCGAGTCGGTCAGCAACGGCTTTCGCATAGCCAGCCACGGAGCCTTCTCCGACTTTGCCAGCAGTCAGATCGGCAATGCCGCCCAGCACGGGATTCTCGTCAATCAGCAACACGCGCACGCCACCTGCGGCGGCGGCTTCGGCGGCCGTGAGGCCTGCAATGCCGCCACCCACCACGACAACGTCGGCATGGATGTGCATGTGTTCATAGGTATCGGGGTCGCGGTCTTCCGGCGCCTTGCCGAGACCGGCGGCGTAACGGATCACCGGCTCGTACACGTGCTTCCAGAAGGCGCGCGGCCACATGAAGGTCTTGTAGTAGAAGCCGCCGGGGAAGAAGCGCGAGAGCTTGTTGTTGATGGCGCCGATGTCGAAATTGAGCGACGGCCAGCGGTTCTGCGAAACGGCAGTCATGCCGTTGAAGAGCTCGATCTGCGTGGCCCGCAGGTTGGGCTCGTGGCGTGCGCCCACGCCGACACCGATCAGCGCGTTCATTTCTTCCGAGCCGAGGCCGATCACGCCGCGCGGGCGGTGATACTTGTAGGAGCGGCCAAAGACGCGCTGTCCCGACGCCAGAACAGCCGAGGCAACGGTGTCACCCGCGAAGCCCTGCACGGTGCGGCCATCGAAGCTGAAAGAGAGCGGCTTGGAGCGGTCGATGCGGTTGCCGCCGGAGGCCAGACGATAGGGTTTGCCGGTCATCGCTTACTTCGCCTTCGCAACAGATTTGAAATAGTCGGCCCACGGGCCCTTGGCCTGCTGCTGCAGCTCCACGGGCGGCAGTTCTGTGATGCCGTAGTAGGCCTTGAACTCCAGCGTCACGGTATCGCGCGCCGCATGGAACCATTTTCCGCAGCCACGGTCACAGCGCCAGCGTTCAAAGTGCAGGCCCTTGGGATTGTGGCGGATGAACAGGTAGTCGCGCTGTTCTTCATCGGTGATGTTGACCGGGTCCGACGTGGCGGGACGGCGCACATGCGCCTGGCCGCCGTAGTGGAAATCGGCCTCTTCGCCTTGGACGCCGCAGACAGGGCAGGTGACAACAAGCATTTCAGACCTCCCTTAGTGCGCGACTGCCGCAGCGACGCTTTCGTCGATGAGCCGGCCTTCAGCGAAGCGGTTGAGCGAGAAAGGTTCAGCGATGGGGTGCGGACGGTCGTTCGCCATGGTGTCGGCGAAGACCCAGCCCGAACCGGGAATGGCCTTGAAGCCGCCGGTGCCCCAGCCGCAGTTGACATAAAGCCCGTCCACATCGGTCTTGGAGAGGATCGGCGAACGGTCGCCGGTCATGTCCACGATGCCACCCCACTGGCGCAGCATGCGCAGGCGCGAAATGATGGGGAAGGTTTCCACAAGGGCGGTGACTGTGTGTTCCAGCGCCGTGAAGGAACCGCGCTGCGAATAGTTGTTGTAGGGATCGGTGCCGCCACCGACCACCAGTTCGCCCTTGTCAGACTGGCTGATGTAGCCGTGCACGGTGTTGGCCATGACCACGCAGTCGATGACCGGCTTGATCGGTTCCGAGACGAGCGCCTGCAGGCACATGCTCTCGATCGGCATGCGCACCCCGGCCATGTCCATGATGGTGGAGACGTGGCCCGCCGCAACCACGCCGACCTTCCTGGTCTTGATGGGACCGCGCGAGGTATCGAGGCCGACGACCTTGCCGCCTTCGCGGCGGATGCCCGTGACCTCGCAGTTCTGGATGATGTCCACGCCCATGGAGTCGGCGCCGCGGGCATAGCCCCAGGCGACGGCGTCATGGCGACCCGTGCCGCCGCCATTGGTGTCGAGCGGTTCGTACTCGATGATGG
>CALMZX010000069.1 GCA_937870685.1 uncultured Alphaproteobacteria bacterium | reverse complement strand
GGCCTGCAGGCCTGCGGCCGAGAGGATGACGCGGATGATGTGGGGAACGGGATGGGAGGTGCTGAAGCTCAGGGTGCCTGCGATCCAGAGAAAGGGCAAGGAGATCACCAGTGCGATGGCATATTGCCAAAAGGTGTCTGACTGGGGCTTGAAGCCGAGGCCGCCGTAGTCCGGGCTGGCGGTGATCACGAAGGTGATGGCGTTGATGACGGCAAAGGTGATGCCAGCCAGCACCATGTAGAGCGCGCCAAGCAGGGCGCGGTTCTTCGGGAGAGCTTGGGGCGGTGCGGAGTTGGCCATGGCAGGGCCGGATAGGGGATGCAGACGGCGGCGGCAAGGGCGGGTTGCGTCCTCCGGCCATGCGAATGCGTCATGATGGGCTTAAAGGCGGGGGACTGGCGGGCAGGGCGGCAAACGGCTATCAGCCTTTTTCGAAACAGCTGATTGAAAGTGCCAGTCCCATCATGACCACGCCGCGCCGCCCCCCCACTGCCCGTTCCGCCGCCCGGCTTGGCGCCGTGCAGGCCCTCTACCAGATGGACATCGCGGCCACGGATGTGGGCGAGACGCTGGCGCAATTCTCGGCGCGGGCCCAGGGCGACAACTTCGAAAATGGCGATTGCGGCGAGGCCGACTACAAGCACCTGCGCGAGGTGGTGGAAGGCGTGGTGCGCGAGCAGGCGGTTCTGGATCCGGCGGTGGATGCCATCCTCGACAAGGAATGGCCCCTGCACCGGCTGGATGTGACGGTGCGCGCCATCCTGCGGGCGGCGGCCTATGAACTGAACTTCATGGACAAGGTTCCGGCGCGGGTGGCGCTGAAGGAATACCTGAACGTGACGGACGCCTTCTTTGATGGCGGTGACGAACCGCGCTTTGTGAACGGGGTTCTCAACACCATGGCCCGGCAGAAGCGGCCCGCGGAATTTGTGGCATGACTGCCGTAACCGACGACTGCAAGGCCATGCGCAATGCCTTTGTGCTGGCGGTGGCGCAGGCGCTCTATGGCAGCACGACAACGGCTCTGGTGGCGACGGCAGGGCTGGTGGGCTCGCAACTGGCGCCCAACCCCTTCTGGGCGACCATGCCCATGACGGCGATGATCATCGGCACGGCAACAACGACCTATCCGCAATCGCTGCTGATGCGGCGGATCGGGCGGCGGGCCGGCTTCATTCTGGCGGCACTGGTGGGAGCAATCGGATCGCTGACCGGGGTGGCCGCGATTTTCATGCGCAATTTTGAGCTGATGCTGCTGGGATCATTCCTGATGGGGGTGTACCAGGCGTCGTCCTCCTACTACCGTTTCGCAGCCGCCGATCTGGCCAGCCCTTCTTTCCGGCCCAAGGCCATTTCGTGGGTGATGACGGGAGGCGTGGTGGCGGCGCTGGTGGGCACCATGATGGTGATGTACACGGTGGACTGGTTCGCGCCCGTGACCTTTGCGGGAACCTGGGCCGCCATGGCCGTGCTGGCGCTGCTGGCGATGCTGGTGCTGACGCTGGTGGACATTCCGAAACAGGACGTTGGCGTCACGGCGAGTGGCAGGCCGCTGGGACAGATTGCATCGCAACCCTCCTATATCGTGGCGGCGGGTGTGGCGATGATGTCCTATGGCATTATGGTGCTGGTGATGACGGCAACGCCCGTGGCCATGCTGGGCTGCGGCTTCACGGTGCAGGATTCAAGTTGGGTGATCCAGTGGCATGCGCTGGCGATGTTCGTGCCCAGCTTCTTCACGGGGATTCTGATCAGCCGTTTTGGGGCGGAGCGCATTGCCATGTTTGGCATGGGACTTCTGGTATTGGCGGCGGCATCCGGCCTGATGGGCATCCGCTTCGAAAACTTTGCCGTGGGCCTCATCCTGCTGGGCATCGGCTGGAATTTCGGTTTCATCGGCGGCACGACGCTGCTGACCAACACCTACGAGCCGTTGGAGCGCAACAAGGCGCAAGGCCTCAATGACCTGCTGGTGTTCGGGACGACGACGATCACTTCGCTTTCGGCTGGTGCCCTGCTGGCAGGGGCGGGCTGGAACGCGGTGAACTGGGCCGTGCTGCCGCTGGCCGCCTTCGGCGTGGCGCTGATCGTGTGGCTGTGGCGCAGGCCCAAGTTCACAGCAGCCTGATGTTTTCGGCACGAGCCTGCGGAAGAGATTGGAAAGGCCGGGCGGATTTTGGGTCCACCCGGCTTTCGGGGCTCAGGCGAGGAGGGTGAGGTCGCCGCCTGAAAGGTCGATGCTGGCGACGGACGTGATGCCGTTCAGACGAATGACGGTGTCAGTCGAGGTGACGCCCTCCAGGCCATCGGAGATGAAGGCGTAGTAGTCGCCCGCATTGTTGATGCGGAAGAGGGCAAAATCACCCGTTGAATCACCACTTGCCGTGAAGCGGGCGGTAATGTCGGCGAGGGCATCGACCAGCGAGCGGCCGGAACCCGCCGCAAACGTGGCGATGCCGGTCAGGGCATCAATGGAGGCCTGTGAGGCTGTTGCCGCCGCGCTTGAACCACCGACACTTAGCAAGGCAGAGAAGTTGATCTCATCGCCGGTGCCGACCGCGCCCTTGTCGTAGTCCTTGATCTGGTCGTAGCTGGTGGTGCCTTGGCCAGTGTCACCAAGGTCAAAGACAAAGCTGTCACTCTCCGCGCCGCCATAAAGCAGGTCGGCTCCCATGCCGCCCCGGATCACATCAGAGCCACCATTGCCGTAGAGGGTGTTGATGGCACCATTTCCTGTGATCGAGTCGGCCTGGTTTGAACCCTGCACACGTTCGATGCTGTCAAGGGTATCGCCCTGGGCATCGCCCCCGGTGTTGATGTTGGTGACGAGGTTGACCGTTACGCCCGAAGCGCTGGTGTTGTAGTAGGCAATGTCCGCCGTTCCGGCACCGCCGAACATGTCGTCCTGGCCGACACCGCCGTAGAAGACGTCGGTTCCGTCGCCGCCATAGAGGTCGTCGTCACCTGCGCCGCCATAAAGCGTGTCGTTGCCGTTTTCTCCGTAAAGCGTGTCGTTGTCATTCTCGCCGTACAACTTGTCACTGTCCTCGCCGCCATAGAGCGTGTCGACGCCGCTCTTGCCGTACAGGAAGTCGTTGCCATCAAGGCCTCTCAGTTCATTGTTCTGGCCGTCGCCGGTGATGGTGTCGGCGGCGTTGCTGCCGATGACATTCTCGATGTTCGACAGCGTGGCATAGTCACCGCCGTGGGCGGCGAAGCTGGCGCGGCCGGTGGTGAGATTGACATTCAGACCCGTGAAGATGGTGTTGGTCTGGAAGCTGATGGTGTCAATGTCGTCACCACCATCGAAGACGTCGAAGCCCTGGGCGACCTCACCGCCGTAGCTGTTGATGGTGTCATTGCCCGCGCCGCCATTGATGGTGACGTTGGTGGCGTAGCCGCGCCCGAGAACGTCGCCATGGTCGGAGCCGATGAGGCCTTCGATGGTGCTGTCCTGGAACAGAACCTGGCCCCAGCCTGTGTTCTGCCATGATCCCGTCGTGCCAAGATCGACGTTCACGCCGGTGGTGGCTGCGGCGAAGGATACATAGTCATAGCCGTCCGGGCCGCCGTCTCCGCCGTCGCCCTGGAACTGGTCGTTGCCGCCGCCGCCGACCATGAAGTCGCTGCCGGCGCCGCCCCAGATGATGTCATTGCGCGAGCCACCGGTGATGGTGTCGCTGCCCCAGCGCCCGCCGAGGAAGTTGATGCTGCCGTCGTGGCCGATCAGGACATCATTCTGGTTGGTGCCATCCACGCTCAGCCAGTCGTCAATGCCGTTGCTGTTCCAGTTGTTGAGGGTGAGGCCGGAGACGTCGATGGTCAGGCCGGACGTGAAGGTTTCGCCGGGTTCTGGTCCAATGCTCAAACGGTCGAAAACGTCGGTGCCGGTGATGACGTGGATGCCATCCAGATCGGTGATGTCGGGGATGCGGACATAGACGTTGTTGGAGCCGTCACCACTGATGGTGGTGAAGCGAAGCTCCTCGAAGCCGTAGAGGGCTCTGGCCAAGTTGCCGTCGCCGCTGGAGCCGCTGCTGCCGCCGAGATTGACGTTGCCTGAGACTTCGAGACGGTCCGTGCCTGTGCCGCCATCCCAGGTGTTGCCATAGAACTGCTGCTGGTTGTCGCCGGAACCGAATTCACTGTTGACGACGATGACAACATCGTCGCCGCCGTTGGTGTCGACGGTATCGTCGCCGCCGTTGGGCCTGACAATGTCATTGCCGTCAGCCGTGATGATGGTGTCGCCACCATGATCGATCATGCCGTCGTAGTAGTAGGGCGTGCCGGTGATGACGAAGTTGTCGGTCTGGGCGTAGCTGAGCGGCCCGCCGGCGCCTTCAATGAGATGGGCGACGGTGTCGCTGTTTGTGATCGGCCCTGCACCCGTCTGCACTTCGGTAATCGTGCCACCGGGGAGTGGATTGGTGGCATCAAAAATGATGTGGCTGAGGCTGTCCGGATCTGACACCGTGAGCTTGGTCTCGCGATTGGACCAGTCGAAGGTGAAGGTCTGCGGCACACCGGTTGCGCTGAGCGTGACGGTGGTGAGGCCGCTTGCCACTTCCGGCGTCACCGGACCGCCGTCATTGAACGTCCATTCAACATCAACCTGGGCAGGCGGTGTCCCTGTGCCGACAAACCTGTAGGCAAGGGAACGCATCACCTCGTTCACCTGCGCGCGCGTGGTGCCTGCCAGGAATTCGAGCTGGAGGAACCCTCCGAACATGGAGACCATGCCAATGGCATTGCCCGACAGCAGCAGGTCGTCACCGTCGACCAGCGGACCAAGATTGCCGGTTGCTTCAAAGCTGTCATCGGCGTTCGCGCCAGCGCTGCGCTGAAGGGTGAGGGTTGTGCCGCCGTAGTCACCGCTCTGGTCATGTTCGTCGTCGAAGACCTGGACATTGTTGTCCATGACTGTCGCCACGCCGCCAAGCGTGTGGGTGACCGTGCCACCCAGCGTGCTTTCCTGGCCGAAGGTGGTGTCAAGCGAACCGTCGCTCTCGAGGCGGAAGACCACAAAGTTGTGGTCGGCCAGTGTGCCGCTGACGAGGATGCGGCCCGACGCGTCGATCAGGAGGCTGGTGGCAAAGCCGCCCTGGCCCGTGTCAAAGTCTGAGATCACATAGCCCGCGCCGCCGCCAAAGCTGGTGTCGAGCGATCCGTCGGTGTTGAAGCGGGCGACGGCAAACTGCACCTCGCCGGGGCCATCATAGGTGGCCCCCGCAACGACCAGTTTCCCGTCCGCCTGCCGGACGATGCTGCGGCCCGCCTCCGAGAATTCAAAGTTGTGCGTGACGTAACTCGCGACGCCGGACGTGCTGTACTGGAGCACAACGATGTCAGTGTCGCCTGTGAAGAAATCGTCCGCACCGGAGTGTCCGGTGATGTAGATGGTGCCGTCGCTAGCAACCGTGACGCCGCGTGCTGTATCACCGAGGGGGCTGACGTCAATGACATCTGTGCCCGGGCGGAAGCCGCTGGGGTTGAATGTGGTGTCCAATGTGCCATCATCGTTGTAGCGGGCGATGACCGTGTCCCATTCGCTGCCGTCAAAGGTGCGGCCAACGACGACGATGCGTCCATCCGCCATCAGGGCTGCGCTGGACGGGAAGTCAGATTGATTCAGCGCGCCGA
This sequence comes from uncultured Alphaproteobacteria bacterium, assembly GCA_937870685.1. Lineage (GTDB taxonomy): Bacteria > Pseudomonadota > Alphaproteobacteria > Rhizobiales > Aestuariivirgaceae > Aestuariivirga. The sequence goes on along the minus strand of CALMZX010000069.1, from coordinate 1,181 downwards.
TATCTGTCACCAGTGTGCCGCCAAATCCGAATCCCGTGTCAGGGGTCCCATCGCTATTGAAGCGCATGAGCACAAAATCCTGACGGGCACTGCCGCCATATCCTGTGACGATGATCTTGCCATCGGATTGGATGAGGACTGAGTCCCCGATGTTGGCGCCTGCTGTCGGCTGGGCGAGGACAATGCCATCATCGCTGAAACCCGTGTCCAACGTGCCATTCGGCTGGAGTGACACCATGGCGATGCTTGCCGGTGACGTATCTGAGGTCACGCCGACGACAATCAGGTTGCCAAAGGAGTCGAGTGCGGCATCGTAGGCTTCGGCGCTGGCAAACGCGGAGATCGTCGCCACACCATTTGTGCCGTAGGTTTTGTCGAGTGTTCCGTCCGCGTTGAACTTTGTCGCCGTCATCCGGTAGGGCGCAGGGTAGCCCGGAGAGGCATAGCCGACGACGTAGTAGGAATCTGAAAGCGGATCCTGAACGATCTTGTGTGCCTCGGCATAGCCCGCCGGGCCGGTGATGGGAGACACGGCAAGGCCGACGTTGAAGCGCGGCGCGCTGTTGTCGCCGACAGTGAGATGGACGGTGGCCATGTCCGTATGGCCGGCGATGTCTGCTATCTGGTAGGTGAAGCTGTCGTAGCCCGTGTAGCCTGACGCGGGATTGTAGGTGAAGGTGCCGTCGAAATTGTCGGTCAGTGTTCCATGGGACGGACCGGAGAAGACGCCGGTGAAGTCGAGGTATCCCATTGCCCCTTCATCGGCATCCGTGTCGTTGTCAAACAGGTCAGTGATCGTGAGGGGACTGTTGGCAACAACGGTGTAGGAATCGTCCCGGGCCACGGGCGGTGTGTTCTGCACGTCCAAGGTGATGGTCTGGGTGTCGGTGAGGCCGCCGGAATCCGTAACAGTGATTTCGACCTCATAGTTGCCGACGCCAAGGTTCGTGTTCAGCGTAATCTGCCCGGTGTTGCTGTCGATCATGAAGTACGATTGATCGGCACCGCCCGTGATCGACCAGGTCAGCACATCGCCGACATCGGCGTCGGTCGCTGTGGAGTCGACCAGCATGAGTTCCGAAGCTGACCACGATGCCCCGGGCTGCACCACAATCGTGGGCGCGGCGAGGCCGTCGAGAGAGGTGATAACGGGAGCGCTGTTGCCGGTTGCCTCCCCATAG
>CALMZX010000068.1 GCA_937870685.1 uncultured Alphaproteobacteria bacterium | reverse complement strand
ACGTGTCGGGCGAGGGCGTGCAGCAGGCGCTGCTCAAGATCATGGAAGGCACGGTTGCCTCGGTGCCGCCGCAGGGTGGCCGCAAGCATCCGCAGCAGGAGTTCCTGCAGGTGGACACCACCAACATCCTGTTCATCTGCGGTGGCGCCTTCGCCGGACTTGAACGCATTATCAACCAGCGCTCGAAGGGCACAGGGATCGGCTTTGCCGCCACGGTGCGGGCACCCGATGACCGCCGCACGGGTGCCGTGCTGCGTGAACTGGAGCCGGAAGACCTGCTGCGCTTCGGGCTCATCCCCGAGTTCGTCGGCCGCCTGCCGGTGACGGCGACGCTGGAGGACCTGGACGAGACGGCACTGGTGCAGATTCTCGCCGAGCCGAAAAACGCCATCGTCAAGCAGTACCAGCGCCTGTTCGAGATGGAGGGCGTGAAGCTCACCATTCCGGAGGAAGCACTCAAGGCCATCGCGCGCCGCGCCATCGAGCGCAAGACAGGCGCACGCGGACTGCGTTCCATCATGGAAGGCATTCTGCTCGACACCATGTACGACCTGCCTGGCATGACCGGGGTGGAAGAGGTGGTGATCTCGCGCGAGGTGGTGGAAGGCGACGCAAAGCCGCTGCTCATCTACTCCGACCGCGACAAGCAGGCCCCGGCCAAGGTGGCCAACGTTTCCGCCTGAGCCGTTTTCGCAGCCTCGCGGCAGGGGGCTTGAAGAAGTGCTGCCGCGACGCCACATCGGTTTGCAATCGTGAGTGCCGGGCCTGTTTCTTGGCCCGGCGGTTTCAGCAGGTGTCACGCCTGCAACAGGGAATGAAAAATGGCCAAGAAGCCCGTCGAAAAGTCCGTCACTGAATCTCCGGTCGAAGTGCTTCCGGTGTTGCCGCTGCGCGACATCGTGGTTTTCCCGCACATGATCGTGCCGCTGTTCGTGGGGCGCGAAAAATCCATCAAGGCGCTGGAAGAGGTGATGCGCGAAGAGAAGCGCATCGTTCTGGTGGCGCAGCGCAACCCCGCCGACGATGATCCGGCGCAGGATGCCATCTATGAAGTGGGCACGCTGGCCCAGGTGATGCAGCTGCTCAAGCTGCCGGACGGCACCGTGAAGGTGCTGGTGGAAGGACTTGAGCGCGCCCGCATCCAGAAGTTCACCGAGCGCACGGATTTCTTCGAGGCCGAGGTTTCGGTGCTGCCGAATGTCGCCGCCGCCGACAAGGAAACGGAAGGGCTGGCCCGCTCAACCGCCTCGCAGTTTGAAAGCTATGTGAAGCTGAACAAGAAGGTGCCGCAGGAGGTTCTGGCGAACCTCTCCAGCATCACCGACTTCAGCAAGCTGGCGGATACGATTGCCGCTCACCTTGCCGTGAAGATTCCTGAAAAGCAGGCGCTGCTCGAACTCGACACCGTGGAGGCGCGGCTGGAGAAGGCCTATGCGCTGATGGAGGGCGAAATTTCCGTTCTCCAGGTGGAGAAGCGCATCCGCAGCCGCGTCAAGCGCCAGATGGAGAAGACGCAGCGCGAGTACTACCTGAATGAGCAGATGAAGGCCATCCAGAAGGAACTGGGCGACGGCGAAGAGGGCAAGGACGAACTCGGCGAACTGGACAAGCGCATCAAGGACACCAAGCTCTCCAAGGAAGCGCGCGAGCGCGCCGACGCCGAGATGAAGAAACTGCGCCAGATGTCGCCGATGTCGGCAGAAGCGACCGTGGTGCGCAATTATCTTGATTGGCTGCTGTCGATCCCGTGGGGCGTGAAGAGCAAGGTGAAGGCCGATCTCGAATTCGCCCAGAACGTGCTCGATGCCGACCACTATGGCCTCGACAAGGTGAAGGAGCGCATCGTCGAATATCTCGCGGTGCAGGCACGCACCAACAAGCTCAAGGGCCCGATCCTCTGCCTCGTCGGCCCGCCCGGCGTGGGCAAGACCTCGCTTGGCAAGTCGATCGCCAAGGCGACGGGGCGCGAGTTCATCCGCATGTCGCTGGGCGGCGTGCGTGACGAAGCCGAAATCCGCGGTCACCGCCGCACCTACATCGGCTCGATGCCCGGCAAGGTCATCCAGTCGATGCGCAAGGCGAAGAAGTCCAATCCGCTCTTCCTGCTCGACGAGATCGACAAGATGGGCATGGATTTCCGCGGCGATCCGTCGGCAGCCCTGCTGGAGGTACTCGATCCGGAGCAGAACGGCACGTTCATGGACCACTATCTGGAGGTGGAATACGACCTCTCGAACGTGATGTTCGTGACCACGTCGAACACGCTGAACATTCCGCCGGCACTTCTGGACCGCATGGAGATCATCCGCATCGCCGGTTACACGGAAGATGAGAAGGCCGAGATTGCGCGGCGCCACCTTGTGCCGAAGGCCATGGAACACCATGGCCTCGACAAGAAGGAATTCGAGGTGACGGAAGAGGCGGTGTACGAAATCATCCGCCGCTACACCCGCGAAGCCGGTGTGCGCAACCTTGAGCGCGAAATGAACACACTCGCCCGCAAGGCGGTGAAGGACCTGATGATCTCCAAGAAGAAGAAGATCAAGGTCACGGTCGAGACCGTGCATGATTATCTTGGCGTGCAGAAGTTCCGCTATGGCGAGGCCGAGCGCGAGGACCAGGTTGGCGTTGTGACCGGCCTTGCATGGACGGAAGTGGGCGGCGAGATCCTGACGATCGAAGCGCTCATGATGCCGGGCAAGGGCAAGATGACGGTGACGGGCAACCTGCGTGATGTGATGAAGGAGTCGATTTCGGCTGCTTCCTCCTATGTCCGGTCACGCGCGCCGTCGATCGGCGTGAAGCCGCCGGTGTTCGACCGCAAGGACATCCACGTGCATGTGCCGGAAGGTGCAACGCCAAAGGATGGCCCGTCGGCAGGTATTGCCATGGCGACGGCCATCGTCTCGGTGCTTACGGGCATTCCTGTGAACAGGAACGTGGCGATGACCGGCGAAGTGACGCTGCGGGGCAGGGTGCTGCCCATCGGCGGGCTCAAGGAAAAGCTGCTGGCGGCGCTGCGGGCAGGTATCACCAAGGTGCTCATCCCGCAGGAGAACGTGAAGGACCTCGCCGAGATTCCGGACAACGTGAAGTCCGGACTTGAACTGGTTCCTGTCTCCCACGTGGATGACGTGCTCAAGCATGCGCTGGTGCGCCAGCCCGTGCCGATTGTCTGGGACGAGGAGGCGGAAGAAGCCGCCGCCGCCGCCCGGGCCAAAGCCGGAAAGGGCGATGGCGAAGGGGCGATGACGCACTGACGCAAGCAACACTGCACATGCCGCAAGGGGGCTCCGGATACCGGGGCCCCTTTGCTTTTGGCAATTGCCGCCGCCGTGACTTGCGCCTATCCTCGTCGCTGATGGTTCTGCTTCGCCAGTTCTGGGGAGCGGATCAAAAGGGAACACGGTGATGGCGTACCCAGCAGGGGCCAAATCCGTGACTGCCCGCGCAACTGTGAGCGGCGAGCGACGCCCGATATGCCACTGGCCCATTTGGCCGGGAAGGCGGGCCGAGTGAAGAACCGCAAGTCAGGAGACCTGCCATCAAAACCGGCGGCACCCGTGCCGTCATCCTGACACCCCTTGCGCGCGTTGGGCGCGCAGATGGAGAGACACATGCATATTGAACCCGGCATCGTTGATGCCGCAAAGATCGGGTTGAGCTGGGCCACGGGCGCTGCCGCCTTCAGCCTGTTGGGCAAGACGGTTGTGGACACGCTCAAGTCCTCAAACATCGCGGCCTTCGCGGCGCGTTCTGCTGCCGCGACGGCGCTGGTGTTCGGATTTTTCGAACTCCTGCCGCATGCGCCGGTGGGCGTTTCCGAGGTTCACCTGATCCTCGGCACAACGCTGTTTCTGATTTTTGGGGCGGGCCCCGCTGCCGTTGGCCTGTCGCTTGGCCTTCTGGTGCAGGGGCTGTTCTTCGCACCCTTCGACCTGCCGCAGTACGGCATGAACGTGACGACGCTGCTGCTGCCGCTGTTTGCCATGGCGGCACTGGCCAAGCGCATCATTCCCGCCGGCACGGCCTACAAGGACCTGGGCTATGGGCAGACGCTGAAGCTGTCGCTGGCCTTTCAGGGCGGCATTGTGGCGTGGGTGGCCTTCTGGGCCATCTATGGTCAGGGCTTCGGTGCTGCGAACCTCGCCAATGTGGCTTCGTTCGGTGCCGCCTACATGAGCGTGATCCTGCTTGAGCCGTTGGTTGACCTTGCGGTTCTCGCGGTCGCCAAGTTGCTGTCGCGCAGCGAAGGCGCGGGCCTTATCCAGGCGCGCGTCTATCACGCCGCCTGAGCTTTGCTTCACTGACACCGGGAACGGCGGGCGGTTTCTCCCGCCGTTTTCATTTGGGCGTGGTCACGCTTTCGGCTTTGCCAGTTGCTCATAGGCATCCAGCACGTGGCTGGCGTACATGACGGAAGGTCCGGCGCCCATGTAGATGGCCATGCCCAGCGTCTCCATGATTTCCTCCCGCGTGGCGCCGTGGGCGAGGGCTGCCTTGACGTGGAAGCCGATGCAGTCATCACAGCGCACGGCGACCGAGATGCCAAGCGCAATGAGTTCCTTGGCCTTGGCATCCAGCGCCTGCGGCTTCAGGGCGGCCTGGGCGAGGGCGGAAAAGCCTTTCATCACCTCCGGATGTTCATTGCGCATTTCCTTCATGCGTGCCGAGACTCCGGCCAGATAGGTTCCCCAGTCACTCTGCATATTCGTTTCTCCTAATATATGCAGACGGTCTTGGCGCAGGTGAAGGCGCTTCGCTTTGATTTGGGACAAATCGGAGAGGAGATCAGCGTCCCTGGGTGAGGGCGATCTTCACGGCGAAGAAGGCGAAAACGCCCGCGAAAGAATAATCGATGCCGCGCAGCACGCGGGGCCTTGCCTTGAGCCAGTCCACCACCTTTTCCGCCCCCCAGATGAGGAGTGCCGAAAGCGGCGTGTTGAGCACCACGAAGTAGAGCCCGAGAAACAGCAGCTTGCCCGTGACATGCGGATCACTGGCCGAGACGAACTGCGGCAGGAAGGTGATGAAGAACAGCACCACCTTGGGGTTGGTGAGGTTGACGGTGAGCCCGAGGATGAAGCTCGACAGCGCACTGGCGGGGGCCGCACCTTCGGTTTTCACATTGAGGGACGAGCCATTGCGGATGGCATCGACCGCGAGCCAGAGGAGATATGCGGCACCCACGACTTTCAGAATTGTGAAAGCCGTGGCGGAGGCGGCGATCAGCGCCGACACGCCAAAAGCCGCCAGCAGGGTGTGTACAACGCAGCCCATCTGCGTGCCCGCCATGGCGGCGACGCCAGCGCGCCGCCCCGAGACGATGGTGCGCGACAGCCACAGGCTCATGTCCGGGCCAGGGGTGATGAAAAGCAGGATGGAGGCCACGGAGAAGGTCAGGAAGGTTGGCAAGTCTGGAAGGAAAGTCATGGGATTTCAGTGCCTTGAGAAATTCTTGTCATCTGGCGGTTGAAGGCCTGCGAAGGCTTGCGAATCTCTCGCGATCCGCTTCAAGGTGTCGCCACGGCTTGGTCTGTTGTGTTTCCCTTCTACCGGAGTGCCCGCAGCGTGAACAAGAGCGAACTCATTGCCAAGGTTGCCCAGGACACCAAGCTGACGCGCGGCGAGGCGGAGGAGGTTGTCGAATCCACCATCGAGACCATCATCGAGGCGCTGAAGGGCGGCGATGACGTGCGCCTGATGGGCTTCGGCGTTTTCACCGTGACGCGCCGCAAGAGCGGCGAGGCGCGCAACCCCAAGACAGGCAAGATCATCAAGATGCCGGCCTCGAAACGGGCGCGGTTCAAACCCGGGAAACTTTTGAAGGAGGCCGTGAACAGCTAGCGGCGGCGTGACCATGGGTGGCAGTTGGCCCGTGTAACCACACGCGCAGGGGACAGCGACAGCACATTGCAGACACACATCAGCCCCGCACGCCCTCAGAAACGTGTGGGGCGTTTTGTTTGTGTGGGGCCTTGCTCAGGGAGGCAATTCGCCCATGGCCAGCGCGATCAGCAGCGCCCCTGCGGCGGCATTGAGCAGCCGGACCAGGCGGTCCAGGCTGGCGCCGTGGCGCTGCAAGAGACGCAGCATCGAGCCGCGCGCCAGCGCCGCCGCCAGCGCGATCAACGTCAGGACAAGACCCACACCCACAAGCATGGCGGCGGAGAAGGCAAGGCCCGCTTCGGGAACGCCACGCGACAGTGCGAAGGTCATGATGAACAGGGTGAGCGGGCAGGGCACCAGTCCGGCGAAGAGACCGAAGCCGATGCCCTCGCCCTTGAGATGTCCGTCGTGGGCATGGGGTGCCTTTCGCAGGGCACCGGCGATGAGCCAGAGGCCCGTGGCAATCAGCATCAGGCGGCTGGTCCAGAGCAGGGCCGGTGCCTGGCCCGCGCCCACTATGGTGCGCGTGATCAGGCCGCTGGCAAAAAGCGACAGGACAATGGCCGAGCCGATGTGGGTGAGCGTGAGCACAAAGGCGGTGGCGAGTGCCCGGCGCGGGGATTGCCCCGCGCCCAGCACATATGCCGCCAGAACGGATTTGCTGTGGCCGGGGGTGAGGGCGTGGGCCGCCCCAAACACAATTCCCAAGGGCAGGACGGAGAGCAGCGCCGCCCAGCTTCCTCCGCTGGCGAAGGCCGCGATGTCGGCGGACAATGCCGCGTGGATGGACCGCTGTATATCGACAAGCGAGGTCCACATGGTGGCTAGCCGTGGCGGTGCTGGTGATGAAGGTCGGGCCAGTGCCTGTGGGCGTGGGTCAGGCGCGCGTGGTGGTGCGGGTGGGCGTGCGGCTCTCCTGGCGGATCGCCTTCTGCGTGGCCGTGACGGTGGTGCTCGTCGTGGACGTGGCGGTGGTCATGGTCCATGGCATCATGGTCGTGGGCATGCTCATGGTTTTCGGAGAGGTGAAGCCAGGCGCCAATGGCCATCAGGATGCCTGCGGCGAGGTGAATGTAGGAGAGCGGAGCCGCAAGCAGGACAGCGGCGGCAAGTGCGCCGATGAAGGGTGCCGTGCCGTAGTAGGCACCGGTGCGAGCCGCGCCGAGGTGGCGCAGGGCAATGATGAAAAGCACCAGACCCAGACCGTAGCTGACAAAGCCGAGGGCGAGGGCGGATGCAAGCTGCGGCAGGGGCGGAAGTTCCGCCCCCATGCGGAAGGCGAGTGCGGTGTTCACCGTTCCGGCGGCCAAGCCCTTGATGGCCGCCAGAACGACGGGATCGGCGGCGGCGATCTTGCGCGTGAGATTGTTGTCGATGGCCCAGGACAGGCAGGCGAGACCGACCAGCGCGACACCCCAGCCCGCCGCGCCAAGCCCGCCCTGCCACGACAGAAGCACGGCACCTGCGATGATCGCGACCGCGCCCGCGAAAAGGCGGCGGTCCACATGCTCGTGGAACACGATCCACGCGATGACGAGGGTGAATACGGCTTCGAGATTGAGCAGCAGGGAGGCCGAGGCCGCATCGGTGAGGGCGAGGCCGTAAAGCAGCAGGACTGGCCCCAGCATGCCGCCAAAGAACACCGTTCCGGCGAGCCACGGCAGGTCGGCACGGGTGAGCTGCGCCTCGCCGCTGAGCTTGGTGGTGCCGCGGCGGACCAAGTGTAGGAGGGACAGGCCAGTGCCCGAACCAAGATAGAGCAGACCGGCGAGCAGCAGCGGATCAATGCTGCCGATCAGCAGTTTCGCAAGCGGTGTCGAGAGGCCGAACATCGCCGCCGCCAGCAATGCGATGAGGGGCGCGCGCCTGTTGACGTCCATCAGAACTATCCCTGCCTTGCACCGCAGTGGTGGGCGATGAGAGACTCGAACTCCCGACATCTTCGGTGTAAACGAAGCGCT
>CALMZX010000067.1 GCA_937870685.1 uncultured Alphaproteobacteria bacterium | reverse complement strand
ACATCGTGGCCGATGAAGCCCGGCTGCAGGCTGATCCATGAATGCTGCAACGTCTTGATGCTGCGCTCGACAATGCCTTTCTGCTCGGGGCTGAAGGGTGCGGTCACATCATGCTCGATGGCCAGAGCATTGACCGCCCGCTTGAAGGCGTGGCTGGTGAAATCCGAGCCGTTGTCCGTGCGCAGGATTTCCGGCACGCCCCAGGCAAGGATGGCCTTGCGCAGCAGCGCCAGCGAAGCCTCGGTGCGGGCCGTGCGGCTGACGTGGGTCAGCATGCGCCGCGAGAACACGTCGACGATCACATAGACTGAATAGCGGCCATCGGTCAGCAGCACGTCGGCGGGCGAGGCGTCGATCTCCCACAGCTCATTGAGGCGCGTGACACCGGCATAGGCGTCGCTGCCCGCAAGGCGGATGTGGCTCTTGAACTTGTCGGGGTTGGTGGCGGCCAGCAGCACGGTGCGGTTCTTCGCCTTGAACTCGGTGATGAAGCGCTGGAAGGAGCGCTCGTGCGGCAGGTCAACCTCGCCGAGGCCATAAGCCAGCTTCCGGCCGAAGCGCTCCTCGACCAGGTTGCGCAGCTGGATGGCGGAAAGGAACTGGTTGTGCAGCAGCAGGGCGGCGATGTAGGTGGCGACGTCGCCATCCTCGGCGGCTTCCAGCACGGGCCTTGCCTTGCGGCCTTCGCCGCCTACGGCATGGAGTTGGCCTGCGTCGCGGGCCTTGCGCCAGCGCAGGATGGACTTGGCAGAGACGCTGGCCAGCACCTGCTTCACCCACGGATCGGCGGGCACATCACCAGCCGAATAGCGCGCCGCGAAATCGGTGTCGGCCCCATGGCGCCCCAGCGCCCGGTTCTGGGCGAAGTGCTGGTCGGCCATGGTGAGCACGGCAAGGCGTGCATCGCGCCGCAGCACCCGCTCCGGCGTGTCAGGCGCAGGTCCGCTGATGATCGCGGGCTTGGGCAAAGCAGGTGCCAGGGAGTTGACCATGGTGGCACGGGCAGAGAGTGCGGCGCGCGCCTCCGGTGGCAGCAGCGAGAGGTGGTATTCCATGCCGCCACCCTTGCCAGAGCGTTGCCGCGCCAGCGGTTCGCCCCTGGACGACTGGCGCGAGGCCCAGGCCTCACGTTCACAAAGGAGGGCTACCCCCCGCTTTGTGGCGGGCAGGCCCGGCAGGCACAGCCCGGCAAGCTCCGCATGGGTGAACCAGCCCTTCATTCGTCCACCACCGTGAAAGGGATGTCGCGCACGAAGACCTTCCGGCGGATTTTCTCGGTTGCCAGAACCTGAAGCTCACGCCGGGTCTCCTCGAGGCAGGCAATCGTGTGAATGAGGCCTGACCCGCCGGGGAGGACGCGAGATTGGCGCAGATCGCCCAGCACGTTCTCCACGGCTTGCATCTGGTCCTGAAGCGAAGGCTTGCCCATCACCCCTCCTCCCCGTCCGGGTGCTTGGCGATGTGAGCGCTGATCTGCTTGCGCAGGCGCTTCGAGGCCCGCCCCCACAGCTTCACGAAGCGGGCGAAGTCGCGCTCGTCGGGCGTGGAGGTGTCAACCTCGTTGTGGTGCAGTGCCGCCGCCGCCGAAACGGTGGAGGCCTTGGGGCTCTCGCCCTGCAGCAGGTCGAGGATGGCGAGCTGGTCGGCGGGCTTCTCGTTGGCGAGGGCCTTCAGCTCCGACAGGTTGTCGGCAAGGCCTGAACCCTTCAGCCTCTCGCGCGCCGCCTTTGGCAGTTTGTCGTAGATGCCGAGATAGGCGTAGATCGAGGCCCGCGACAATTTCACGGTGCTGGCCACGGCCTGATCAAAGTACAGTATCTGGACTTTGTCCTTTTCCTCGGCGAATGCCTTCGATTTCTTGTCGCCGCCGCGCATTGATGCAAGTGAGCGCTTCTGGTGGATATCGCGCAGCGCGCCGAGGTGGATCGCCTTGTCGAGGGCAGTGAGCTCCCGGCGGGCCATGTTCTCGATGGCCTCCAGTTCGACGGCCTCTTCGCCATCATCCAGGGCAACGATCATCCCCCTGATGTCTCCAAGACCCGCCATCTTGACCGCCTCGAGGCGGTGTGCGCCGGCCAGCAGGTGAGGCTTGCCGTCCCTCATGCACAGGACGATCTCCTGCATCTGGCCCTTGGCCTTGATGGTCTCGGCGATGACAGCAACCCAAGCCATGTCGACATCACGCAGGCGCGGCGGGACAACGATGTCCCCGACAGGGATTGAACCGATTTCGATGATCTTCATGACTGCACTCCCGTGAAAAGAAAGCCGGTGGAGGCCTCCTGCTGTGTTCCGCAGCAGGAGGCTCCGGGCGCAGTGCTGGAGTGAGGGCCATGCGCCATGCCGTCCGCGTGGGGTGCGCGGGCGGTTTCGAATGAGGTGAGAAGCATGCTGCCGGTGGTGCCCAGGGCAAGCCCCAGCGCTGCGGCCACAAGGGCCAGCAGCGTCAGGCGGTCAGCCCGGCGCCGGGTGAGCAGCGGCACCATGGTGCGGCGGTCGAGCGAGGTCACTCCCATGTCCCCCTCCCTCACGCCGCAACCGATTCATGACTCGCCAGAGACTGGCGGCGGCTGCTAAGCTTCCGGCGGTATTTGGCCGGGATCAGATCGCCGTCGGCGTCGAACCAGTACGGCCAGAGTTCGTGAACGGGGATGCCGAGTACCTTGGCCATGTATGCATTGACCTTGACCGAGGGTTTCTTGAACGCAGCGGAGAAGCTCTTCGCCGCGAAGCCCGACTCCGCCGCCAGCCTGTTGAACGTCCATCCCCTGCGCCGCAGTTCGGCGCGGATCGCCCACTCGTCGAGTTTCGGAGGTTTCGGCTTCAGGATCATTCGTTTTTCCCGATTACTGTCAATTCTGTTCTATAATCGGGAACGATATTCCGATATTCGGGTAAATACAAGCGGAAAATTCCGAAAATGAGGACGTATCATTTCCTGCCCACCCTCGCGCCGGGCTGGGGCGCGCGCATCGGCTCCCTTCTTGATCAGGCGAAGGACCTGAAGGTGAACGATTATGCCAACGTGTTCGGGAAGGGCCGCAGCGCCTTCCATGAATACCGGAAAGAGGTGCGCAAGCCGGATATAGAGGTCTTGTTCCGCCTGTCGGCCCACTTCGGTGTATCGATCGACTGGATCGTCAACGGCCAATCTCCGCTCATCGAAACCGAGGCGATTCTCGACCTGGACGCCCTGACGGACGCCATCGAGACGGCGATGCTCTCCGCCGAGGCGGTTCGAGAGAAGGGCAAGACCCACACTCCGCAGCAGATTGCCGCACATGCGCGAGCTCTCTACGAGATTGCAATCCGAGGGAGAGTTGATAGAATTGTTTCCCCGCCTGAGAACATGGTCACAGGCGTGACGGAGACAACGGCAAATGACACCCGAGGCACGGATGGAAATCAGGCGCTTCATCGCAAGCGCTCTACCGGCAAATGACGATACCAAAGCCTGCACCTGCAATGTCAGGGCCGTATCAGGGGAGCGCCTGCAGCAGCTCCTCGCAGGGCTGGAGGCGGCAAGGGTCTCCGGCCGCACCTTCGAGAGGCCAGCACCAGAGCGGATCAGGCTGCATGCCGCCCCATGGCTGCGCCGTCAGATGGCAATGGAAGGCCAGACTGGTGTCTGATCGGCGGGCCCAAACCGCTTCCCAGTTTGCGGAATTGTTCAATTCTGACATCGGCATGATATTGCACGGGAAATCGGCGTTTTTGCCTTCTGGGAATACCGGGAAGCGGATTTCCCAGTTTGCGGCCTCAACCGGGAACGGAAAGAGGGCCTCACAGGCCCTTCGAGGCCCCAAAAAACCTTGTTCGAATGGGGTTTGTGCGAATTCCCGTCAAAACCGCCCTGGACAGGCTCCCTGTCGCCTCAAGGGCCTTCCGTGGACAGCCTGCCTGTCGCCAACGCCATCCGCCGCGACGCCCCGCGCTGCCCTTCAAGGCCTTGTAATCCCATGAGTTCCCGTCAATTCCCGGACAATCCCGCCAATGAAGCCCAAGGACACCCTGAATGTCGCCCTACAACACGGCTCCCCGCGGACCGCGTTCCGCTGCCTCTCCCGACACCTCTGCACCCCTCGACCCCACCACCATGGACCCCCGCGACATTGGCACCTTGCGCGCCATCATGCAGGCGCTCCGCATGCCCGTCACAGGCTGTCCCTGGGATCTCGAACAGGACTTCTCCACCATCGCGCCTTATACCATCGAGGAAGCCTATGAGGTGGCGGACGCCATTGATCGCGGCAACCGTGCCGAATTGTGCGATGAATTGGGCGACCTGCTCCTGCAACCCGTCTACCACGCGCAGATGGCGGCCGAGGAAGGCAGCTTCACCTTTGACGACGTGGTCGAAGGCGTTGTCCGCAAGATGATCCGTCGTCACCCCCACGTCTTCGGCGATGACCACGCCCGAAGCGCCGGTGTGGCCAAGGGCTTCTGGGAGGCCAACAAGGCCAGGGAGCGCGAAGCGCTCGGCAAGCGGCTGAATGGTGTTCTCTCCGGTGTTCCCGTGGCCCTGCCGGGCCTCACCCGCGCCCTCAAACTCCAGGCCAAGGCGGCCAAGGTCGGGTTCGACTGGCCGGACACGGCCCATGTCTACGACAAGATCAGCGAGGAACTGGCCGAGCTTCGCGATGCCCCAGAGGACAAGCGGGCGGAGGAACTGGGCGACCTCCTCTTCGTGATGGCCAACCTCGCCCGCCACTATGGCATTGATCCGGAAGCCGCCGTGCGTGGAGCCAATGCAAAATTCGAGCGCCGTTTCGCCCACATCGAGGATCAGCTCAAAGCCCGAGGCAAAACGTCCGCTGACTCCGATCTGGCGGAAATGGATGGCCTGTGGGACGATGCCAAGGCGAAGGGACTTTGATCAGCGCATCTTGCGCATGGCCCGTCCGAACATGGCCTTGGCCTGCCCTGCCCGGTCAGTGTCCATGCGGACATCAAGCCGCATCCGGCCGTCCTTCATGTCATCGCGGGAGATGACCTCGCAGCGGCGGTGAAGCCAGGCCAGCCCCTTGCCGTCTGCGCCATCCAGCGTGACCTGATAGAGGTCGGCGGAGCGGCCGAGGCGCTTTTCCACCCGGTCCAGCAATTCGTCGAGGCCGCTGCCATCTACGGCGGAAACCAGCACGCAGTCGGGCCGCCGCGCGGCCGATGCCTCCCGTTGGGCATGCTCCAGCGGCTCCAGCCTATCGGCCTTGTTCCAGACTTCAAGGATATGTTCCCGGTTGGCTTCGCCGATCCCCAGTTCCTGCAACACCTTCAGCACGTCCTGGGCCTGCGCGTCTGTCTCGGGATGGCTGACGTCGCGGACGTGCAGGATCACGTCAGCCGCGAGCACCTCTTCCAGTGTCGCGCGGAATGCCGCGATGAGAGCGGTCGGCAGGTCGGAAATGAAGCCAACCGTATCGGACAGGATGATCTTTCGGCCGTGTGGCAGGCTGATCACCCGCATCGTCGGATCAAGCGTGGCAAACAGCATGTCCTTTGCCAGCACCTGTGCATTGGTCAGACGGTTGAACAGTGTGGACTTCCCCGCGTTGGTGTAGCCAACGAGAGCCACAACAGGATAGGGCACGCGCGAACGCCCTGCCCTGTGCAGGCCGCGTGTTTTCACCACGTCGCCAAGTTGCTTCTCCAGTCTGCTGATGCGATCCTGGATCAACCGCCGGTCCGCTTCGATCTGGCTTTCGCCAGGACCACCCAGAAAGCCGAAACCGCCGCGCTGCCGTTCAAGGTGGGTCCACGAGCGCACCAGGCGGCTCTTCTGGTAGCGCAGATGCGCCAGTTCCACCTGAAGCGTGCCTTCCCGCGTCGAGGCCCGCTCACCGAAGATTTCGAGAATGAGCCCAGTGCGGTCCAGCACTTTGGCTTTCCATGCGCGTTCCAGATTGCGCTGCTGGATGGGGGAAAGCTGGGCATTGACGATCACCAGGCCGGCATCTCGTTCGGCAACAATCTCGGCAATTTCCTCAACTTTTCCGGAGCCGATCAGTGTTGCAGGCTTGGGTGCGGCGAGCGGCACGACCATCGACTGGGCCACCACAAGACCGATGGCACGCGTCAGCCCGAGCGCCTCTTCCAGCCTGGAGTCAGCCGAGCGGCCATGTTCCGCCACTGCAGACTTGGGTTCCACGTGCACGACCACAGCAACCATCGTGTTGCCGGTGGGAGCTTCGCCCTCCCCGATGCTGACAGCCCGCGACTTGGCCGCTTTACGTGCGCTCAAGAGCCACCGTTTTCATCGTCAAACAGGCTGATGGGTGCACCCGGCATGATCGTGGAGATCGCATGCTTGTAGACAAGTTGGGAAACTCCGTCACGGCGCAGCAGCAGGCAGAAATTGTCGAACCATGTGATGATGCCCTGCAGCTTCACGCCATTGACCAGGAATACGGTCACCGGAATCTTCGATTTGCGGACATGGTTGAGAAACGTGTCCTGTAGGTTCTGGGGCTTGTCCTGGGCCATGGTTCCCTTGCCTCTATTGTTGTTCTTGCCACCTTGCCAATGTTGACTAGCACAATCGCCATTCCGGCAAAAGATGCTATCTCGGCGTGTGGACTGTCATGCCGGTTCGCTCGCCTCTTCGTCACGGGACGCAAGCCCAAGCATCTTGATCTTCCGGTGCAGGGCCGAACGCTCCATGCCGATGAAGCCGGAGGTGCGTGAAATGTTCCCGCCGAATCGTGACAGCTGCGCCGCGATGTAGTCACGCTCGAAAGCCTCGCGGGCTTCCCGCAATGGCATGGTGAGCAAGTGATCACCGCTGAACGCCCCGCTGCCACCCTGCGCGGATTCCGCCGGGAAAGTCGATGCCGTGATCTCGTCATGGCCCTCCCCTGCAGCCAGGATCATGATGCGTTCGACATTGTTGCGCAGTTCACGCACGTTGCCCGGCCAGTCGCGGGTCTGGAGCATTGCGATCGCGTCACTGGCAAACCGCCGCGCCGGCTGGCCGGACGCGGAGGAATACGTGCGCGCAAAATGCTCGATCAGCGCCGGAATGTCCTCCCGACGCTCGGACAGGGCGGGAACGCGCACCGGTACCACGCTCAGGCGGTGGTACAGGTCTTCGCGGAATGACTGGGCGGCAATGGCCGATTGCAGGTCTCGTGCGGTGGACGAAAGGATGCGCACATCCACCTTCACTTTCTTGGCTCCGCCCACCCGCTGAAACGTCTGTTCAAGCAAGACGCGCAGCACCTTGGCCTGCGTTTCCAGCGGCATGTCAGCCACTTCATCGATGTAGAGTGTGCCGCCATGGGCCTCTTCGAGGGCGCCCACGGCCTGTCCGCCCCCCTCCGCCTGTTCAATGCCGAACAGGTTCTCCTCCAGCCTCTCGGGTGCCATGGTTGCGGCACTCAAAACCACAAAGGGGCCACTGGCGCGGGTCGACATGGCGTGCATGGTGCGCGCCACCAGTTCCTTGCCAGCCCCCATGGGCCCCATGATCATCACACGGCTGTTGGTCGGTGCGATTTTCTTGAGTGTCTGCTTCAACAGCTTGATCGCCGCCGACTGTCCGATCAGTTCAGCGTCAAACCCGCCACGCCCTTTCAGTTGCTCATTCTCGCGCTTGAGCCGTGTATTCTCCAGGGCCCGGCTCACCACCAGCAGCAGGCGGTCGGCGTTGAAGGGTTTTTCGATGTAGTCATAGGCACCGCGCTTGATGGCGGCCACCGCAGTTTCAATGTTGCCGTGACCCGAGATGATGATCACCGGCAGGTCCGGAATGCGCTGCTTGATTTCCAGAAGCAGGTCCAGACCATCCAGCTTGGAACCTTGCAGCCAGATATCGAGGATCACCAGCGAAGGCCGCCGCTGCGCGACCTCTGCCAGTGCCGCATCGGAGTTGTGTGCAAGACGTGTTTCAAATCCTTCGTCCTGCAAGATGCCCGCGATCAGTTCGCGGATATCAGCTTCGTCATCGATGATCAGAATGTCGGCGGCCATGATTTAACTCAACGCATCCTCAATGGGTGAATCTTCCAGGGTGATGATAGGGGGAAAAAGCAAGGTCACGCAGGCACCCTGACCGTCAGGCGAATCCGTCAGTGCCAGCAAACCGCCATGTTCCTCCATGATGCGCTTGACGATGGCAAGCCCGAGGCCTGTCCCTTTCTCGCGCGTGGTCATGTAAGGTTCGGCGAGCCGGTGCCGGTTCTCCTGCGGCAGGCCAATGCCGTTGTCGGTGACCGAGAGGTAAGGCGCGCCATCCCTGACGCCATAGTTCACCCGGATTTGCCCCAACTCGATTTCGCGGGCAGTGAGGCGCGGTTCAATGGCCTCCCTTGCATTCTTGACGAGATTGGTCACCGCTTGTGTCACGAGGCGGCGGTCAAAGGCAAAGACAGGAACTTCGGTATCCCTGATGATCTCGATCTGCGTGTCGGCCGCGGACACCCGCTGGAGCACCGTTGCATCCGACACCACGTCCTGCAGGCTGTTCGGTTCAGGCACGGCCTTTGGCATGCGCGCAAAGGAGGAGAACTCGTCGACAATGCGCCCGAGATCACCCACCTGCCGGATGATCGTGTCCGTGCACTGTTCAAAAACCGCCTTGTCCGAGGTGATTTCCTTGAGATACTTGCGCTTCAGCCGCTCAGCCGAGAGTTGGATCGGCGTCAGCGGGTTCTTGATCTCGTGGGCAATGCGGCGCGCGATGTCGGCCCAGGCGGAATTGCGCTGCGCCGAGACGAGATCGGTCATGTCGTCAAATGTCAGGACGTAGCCATGCTCGGCATCGTCTGAACGTTCGGTGGTGATGCGCAGAAACAGGTTACGCTCGCGCCCGTCTGCCATGACCTCGATCTGCCCCTCCGCCGAACCTGATGGCCGGGACAGGGCCAGTTCAAACAGCTTCGCAAAAGGCGGGACGCTCTCCGTCAGGGGCATGCCGTACAGTTCGCTGTCACTCTTGCCCAGCAGTGTCAGCGCGGAGCGGTTGACGACCGAAATGCGGTAGTCCGGGTCGACGCCGATCACCCCGGCACTGACGCCCGAAAGCATCGCCTCGGAAAACCGGCGACGGGCATCCAGCTGCTCGTTGGTGTCGACGAGTTGGTCCCGGTGCAATTTGATCTGGTCTGTCATCAGGTTGAAGGTGTTGGAGAGCGTCACGAGATCACCCGGACCATCTACGGTTGCCACCTTGGCCGTGAAATTTCCGCGCGCCACCTCCCGCGCGGCATTGAGAAGCCGGACAATCGGGGCCACGAGGTTGTCGGCAAAACGCAAGCCAGCCCAGATCGCAGCCAGCAGGAACACCATCGCAAGCAGCGCATAGACAAAACCGAAGGCGAGTTGCACGCCGGCGCGCTGCTGAAGCATGCGGTCATACTCCGTCTTCGCATCACGCGTCTTGGTCAACTGCTCGATCACCACCGGGGAAATCAGCCGGTAAACATAGAGATAGAGATTGTCATAGCCTTGCAGCTTGACGAGGGCACGGACCACGTTGCCGCCTCTCCCGGGCGGGATGATCACGGCATCGCCGGCTCCCGCCTTGGCCAGGTTCGCCTCGTCCGGCGCGATGAACTTGATACGCTCGTTGGCTGCGACACTGACATCGATCCGTTTGCTTGCCGGTTCAAACACATAGACCGCTGCAAGGTTGCGGAGGGCGGCATGCCGCGCTACCCGCCGGACGAAGGCTGTGCGGTCATCCGCATAGAGCCTGGATTGTTGCGCGAGGTCTGCGGAAATTCCTGCGAGGTCACTTCGCGTTGCCTCGCCTGCGTTGGTCAGGTAGGCTTCGGCAACGGTGGACGCCGTATCGACGATGTTGCGCGTCCGCTCCGAAAACCACGCATCAAGCCCCCGGTTAAGGGTGACGGCGGCAAAGGCGGCCACCAGCAAGGCAGGCGCAACCGCAATGATCGAAAACAGGCTGACCAGCCGAAGGTGCAAACCCGCCCCCGGCGTGCCCCGCGCCTTGTCGCGCAGCAGCTGGAAAAGCTGCACGGCCACAAGCAGAGCCATCAACACCACCACGACCGAATTGATCAGCAGCAGCAGCTGCACCACTGTCAGCGTCGGAAGAAACGGCAGGCGGATTGCAAGTTCACTGGGGCGGATGGGCGTCAGGCCCACCAGGATGATAAACGTGCTGATGGCAATCAGGATGCCAAGAACCACCAGTACCAGCGCAATTGCGGCCGTATGCCCGCTGAAACGGGCCGGGGCGACGGCATCAGACAATCGGCGGCGAAGCGGCATGACCCGCACTATGCAGCGGACTGTGGCAGAAATTCAACAGCAACTGTTGCGGAAATGCGATAGTTTCCCCCACTCCGAGTGGCGCTTGAAACAGCCCGCATTTTCCTCAGGCATCACTCAAGATGTTCCCATCAAACCCCTGATGGGAATGACATTTCTGTCCCGGAGTTTGGTCCTGAGGGTGTTACGGTTGATCCCCAGAAGGTCGGCCGCCCGCAACTGGTTGCCATGTGTCGCCACCAATGCAGCCCGCAACAGGGGCGGTTCGATTTCTGCGAGGATGCGGTCGTAAAGTCCGGGTGGTGGAAGTCCCTGCCCGAAGGCCGAAAAATACTGGGCCAGATGCGCCTCCATGAACTCCGGCAGTGTTTGTCCCAAGGCCATGACCACACCATTTGCCGCCGTCTGCAGGGGCGGATTGCTTGCCAGTTCACGCTCGACAGCGTGCAGCGGTATGACTTCATCCACCTCCATGGCCAGCAGCCGCTTCACAAGGTTTTCCAGTTCCCGTACGTTGCCCGGCCAGCGGTGCGTCATCAGCCTGTTGACCGCCTCGGTTGACAGTTCCTTGCGCGGCAGGCCGTCTTTCTCGGCGCGCACCAGGAAGTGCCGCACCAGATCGGGAATGTCCTCGGTGCGTTCGCGCAGTGGCGGCAGCCGCAACGGCACGACGTTCAGGCGGTAGAACAGGTCTTCCCGGAAGAGGCCTTGGCTGATCAGCTGCCGCAGGTCACGGTGTGTTGCACAGATGATGCGGACATTCGTCTTGATGGGGGTGGTGCCGCCCACGGTGGTGTATTCACCCTGCTGCAGCACGCGCAAGAGGCGCGTCTGCGCTTCCATCGGCATGTCCCCGATTTCATCGAGGAAAAGCGACCCGCCCTCGGCCTGTTCGAAACGGCCGGCCATGCGCGAGGCGGCACCCGTGAAAGCCCCCTTCTCGTGGCCAAACAGTTCGGACTCGATCAATTCGCGTGGAATGGCTGCCATGTTGAGGGCGACAAACGGCCCCTTCTTGCGCTTGCTGAAATCATGCAGCGCCCGCGCCACCAGTTCCTTGCCCGTCCCGCTCTCGCCCACGATGGTGACCGTAAGGTCCGTCTGGGTCAGGCGTGCGATCAGGCGGTAGATATCCTGCATCGCGGAGGACCGGCCGATGATCGGCAAGGGCTCGCCCTGCACTGAAGGAGCGGGCCGTGCGGCCTTGGCAGACTGGTCAAGCGCCCGTGCCACGGTCTGCACAAGTGCGCTGAGGTCAAAAGGCTTCGGAAGGTAGTCATAGGCTCCCAGTTCGGCGGAGCGGATGGCTGTAATGATGGTGTTTTGCGCGCTCATGACAATGACCGGCAGCATCGGTCTCATCTTGCGGATTCGCGGCAGTACATCAAAGGCGTTTTCGTCCGGTAGCACGACATCGGTCACAACCACATCGCCCTCCCCTTCGCTCACCCAACGCCAAAGGGCGGAGGCCATGCCGGTGGCGCGCACGGTAAACCCGGCCCGTGTCAGCGCCTGTGTGAGGACGGTGCGGATGGCGCTGTCATCATCGGCGATCAGGACTGTTCCACTGGCCATGTCAGCGCATCTCCATGTTGAGCGGTGCGTTCTCGGTTGCGGGCGTCAACGGCAGCAGCACGCGGAAGGTCGTTCCCTTGTGGGGGCGGGGTTTGCATTCCACCACACCCCCATGGTCACGCACGATCTTTGCGACCAGAGCCAGTCCCAGCCCCCGCCCCGAGCGTTTGCTCGACACAAAGGGTTCGAAAATGTGTGGCAGCAATTCGTCCGGAACACCGGGGCCGGTGTCGTGCACGCACACCTCCAGCGGCAGGGAAATGCGCTCGCTCGATCCAGCAACGGACAACCGCACGCCGGGGCGGAAGGCAGTCGTGAACAGCAGTTCCCCGGCCATCCCGCCTGCGCGCATCGCCTCGGCCGCGTTCTTCGCCAGGTTCAGGAAAACCTGCACCAGCTGGTCGGAACTTCCGTGAACGGCGGGCAAGGACGGGTCATAATCTTCGCGGATGGAAATCCCTTCACTGCCGCCCGCTGTCATCAGCTGCTTCACCCGATCGAGGACGACATGGATGTTGACCGGGCGGCGCTCCAGCGGCCGTTCATCCGAGAACACTTCCATCTGGTCCACAAGTTGCCTGATGCGGTCCGTTTCATCGCAGATGAGCCGCACAAGCGATCTGTCGGCGTCTCCCAGTGACGGCTCCATGAGCTGTGCGGCACCCCTGATGCCTGCCAGCGGATTCTTGATCTCGTGCGCCAGCATCGCCGCCATGCCGGACACGGACCGCGCCGCACCCTGATGCGACAATTGCAGGTCGAACTTGTGCGCCATGGAGCGGCGCAACAGCATCATCATCACGTAGCGGCCGTCATCGCCCACCGGCGCCGTCTGCAGGTCAACGATGCGCTCGCCGCCCAGCCGCGGCGTGCCGACGCCGATGGCATATTCGTTCACCACCCCCACGCTCTCGCGCACTTGCCGCACCGATTGCAGCGCCGGGCTTGAAAATGGCACCAGTTCCGGGAGCGAAAGCCGCATCAGAACGGTGGAACTGGCCTGAAAGAAGTCTTCTGCGGCCGTGTTGACAGCCACGACATGTTCCCGTTCATCGAGAATGATGACGGGATTGGGCAGCGCGTCAAACATCAGGCGCAGGTCTGGCGCCTCTGTTTTTTCACCGGCCTGGCCCGTCATGCCGCTGCCCTCTCATCGAGAATGCGGGCATAGGTCTCGCGGATACCCTGACTGACAACCGCGTTGTCACGGCCCGAGAGAAGCGTTGCCCGCAAGGTGGCATGTGCTTCGCCGTCCAGCAGGCCACGCAATTCAAGCCGGGCCAGCGTCCAGCCAAGGTGCTTGCGGAATGTCTTGTTGCCCAAGGCTGCACCATACAGCCGCAAGGTCTCATCCTGGTGCCAGAGCACGATATCACGCTCCTCGGCCAGCCCGGGCTCCGCGCGGCCTGCTCCGGGAGCAAGATCTTCCGCGACAACACCGGGCCACCACGGACGGCCGTAGCAGGAGCGGCCAAACATCACGGCGTCAGCGCCGGATGCAGCCATCATGGCGCGGGCATCCGCTGCCGTCTCGCCATCACCATTGGCAACCAGCGGGATTGAGATCACCTCCCGCACGGCGCGGATGGCCGCCCAATCCGCCTTGCCGGAATAGAACATGCAGCGCGTGCGCCCGTGCACCGTGATCATCCGGGCACCGGCATTCTCTGCCCTGCGCGCCAGTTCAGGCGCGTTCAGCGAGCCATGATCCCAGCCGAGGCGCATCTTCACGGTCACGGGCACGCGCGCCGCCTGCACAGTCGCCTCGATCAGGGACATCGCATGGTCGATGTTGCGCATGAGGGCGGAGCCCGACAACCCACCTGTCACCTGCCGTGACGGACAGCCCATGTTGATGTCGATGACGTCCGCGCCCAGGTCCTGCGCGAGCCGCGCACCTTCCGCCATCCATTTTGCTTCCCGGCCCGCCAGTTGGATGACAAAGGGCGAGAGCTTGCGATGTCCCATGGCACGCCGCACCATGTCGGGTCGCTCGCGAAACAGCGCATCGCTCGCCACCATTTCGGATACGACCAGGCCGGCACCATGGGCATGGGCCACGATGCGAAAGGCCTCATCCGTCACGCCCGACATGGGCGCGAGAAAGACCGGGTTGCGGGTTTTGACGGGGCCGATGGATATGCCCATAATTTGTGCAGACACCTGATGCGTTCAAGATTTGGGCAGAATACGATGTTGCGCTGCAGCGTCAACGAAAATCTCATGCGCACGCGCTTCCCATGCTGCGGCACACTGGCTATGCCGGACAACAATGTCAGTGGCAGCAGTCATCGTCGCGGGCGGCAGCGGCCTGCGCGCAGGGGGCGAAATCCCCAAGCAATACCAGTTGATTGGCGGCAAACCCGTCATCCGCTGGACGCTTGAGGCATTTCTGTCCCACCCTCTGGTCACTCACGTGCAGGCCGTGATCGGAACCGGGCACGAGCAACTCTTTGCCGAAGCCACTCAGGGCCTGACCCTGCCTCCACCCGTCTCAGGTGGCGCCAGCCGCCAGGAATCCTGCCGACTTGGTGTGGAGGCCCTTGCGAGCATCAAGCCGGACCGGGTGCTGATCCACGATGCGGCAAGGCCATTCATCAGCCCTCACGTCATCAGCAACGTCATTGCCGAACTTGACCGGGCCGATGCTGTCATTCCCGGTCTGCCTGTCGCGGACACGATGAAATTCGCGCCGGATGGTGTGATCGAGCGCACGGTGGACCGCGGCTCCATGTGGTTCGTGCAGACCCCGCAGGGCTTCATCTTCGACAAGATCCTCGCAGCCCACCGCCGCGCCGTCCGGGAAGGCCAGACGAACTTCACCGACGATGCCGCCGTGGCGGAATTTGCCGGCATGCCGGTGCGGATCACGGCAGGCGACCAAGCAAACCGCAAACTGACAACAGCCCATGATGTGCGCGTGGCGGACAAGGAAGTCTCCGCCCGGCTGTTTGTCGAGAGGCCGGATGTGCGCACCGGGCAAGGTATCGACTTCCACGTGTTTGAAAAGGGAGATGGCGTCACGCTCTGCGGCGTCAAAATTCCGCACACGGAGAAACTCAAGGGCCACTCCGACGCGGACGCCGCGATGCATGCGCTGACGGATGCCATACTGGGGGCGATCGGCGAAGCAGATATCGGCAAACACTTCCCCCCCAGTGACCCGCAGTGGAAGGGAGCACCCTCCTCCATCTTCCTGCTCAAGGCGATGGAACTTCTCGGCGCGCGCAAGGGCATCATCGCCAACGCGGACCTGACCATTCTTGCCGAGGCCCCGAAAATCGGCCCACACATTGCAGCGATGAAAGCCGTGCTCTCTCCCCTGTTGCAGGTCGCAGCCGACCGCATTGCCATCAAGGCCACGACAACGGAGGAAATGGGTGCCATTGGCCGCAAGGAAGGCATCGCCGCCTTTGCCGTCGCCACCGTGCGGTTGCCGCTGTGAGCCCCGCCGAACAAATCATCACCGATTACGGCAGGCGTGGCTGGACGATTGCCACGGCGGAGAGCTGCACAGGTGGCCTGGTGGCTGCGGCCCTGACCGACATCGCAGGATCAAGTACTGTGTTCGAGAGAGGCTTCGTCACCTATTCCAACGCGGCCAAGACGGGAATGCTCGGGGTCGATCCGGTCACGCTTGAAACGCAGGGAGCCGTCTCTTCCACAACGGCCAAACACATGGCCCTTGGTGCGCTCACCCACTCCGTTGCGAACGTCGCTGTCGCCGTCACCGGCATCGCCGGACCCGGTGGCGGAACAGCGCAGAAACCCGTGGGCCTCGTCCACTTTGCCTGCGCCGTCAAAGGCGGCCGCATCATGCATGTGGAACGGCGCTTTGGTGAACTCAGCCGCGCCGCCATTCGCCAGGCCTCGGTGCAGCAGGCCCTTCAGCTGTTGTTGGAAGCCTTGCGCTGAAATTCCATGGCGCGTGCCTCAAAGGCGGCCATCACCTTCTGGATGGCCATCTCCATGAGGCCACCTGCGGCGATCTGGATGATCGGGTTGCGAAAGGCATAGTCAATTCGGATGGAAACATCGGCCACACTGCCCGCCGACGTGATGCGCCAGAGCGTGTCAATGGCGCGGAACGGGGCATCGGCTGACGTGGCACGCACCGTGCGCTGTGCCGCATCGGTTTCAACCCGGCTGACGAAGGACTCGGCCAGTCCCAGCTTGGGATAGGCTATGGCAAGTTCGGCGTCGAACTGTTCGCCCGCTGCTGTCGCGGTGCGCTTACCCCGGATGGTGGACCGTTGCAGCAGCGGCAGAAACTCGCTGTACGACCCCACATCTGCGGCGACGGCAAAAGCAACCTCCGCCGGAACGCCCACGCGCCTTGTCGTTTGGAAAACCGGCATCAGGCCTTCGCGCTGCGTGCCGCCTGCAGACGGGCAAAATCATCACCTGCGTGGTGCGATGAACGCGTCAGCGGCGATGAAGATACCATCGAGAAGCCCTTGGCATAGGCAATCGTTTCGTAGGAGTTGAACTCGTCCGGCGTCACGAAGCGGTCGATGGGCGCATGCTTGCGCGAGGGCTGCAGATATTGACCGATGGTGATGAAGTCGATGTCTGCGGTGCGCATGTCGTCCATCACCTGCATCACCTGTTCGCGGGTCTCACCGAGGCCAACCATGATGCCGGACTTGGTGAACATGGTGGGGTCCAGTTCCTTCACACGCTGCAACAGGCGAAGTGAGTGGAAGTAGCGCGCGCCCGGCCTGATCTTGAGATAGAGTGAGGGTACCGTTTCAAGATTATGGTTGAACACGTCAGGCTTTGCCGCAACCACCTGTTCAAGGGCGCCGCTCTTCTTGAGGAAATCCGGCGTCAGGATCTCGATTGTTGTTGCTGGTGCAGCGGCACGGATGGCCCTGATCACGCGGACAAAATGATCGGCGCCGCCATCTTCGAGGTCGTCACGGTCGACGGATGTAATCACGGCATGGCTCAGCCCCATGCGGGCAACGGCATCGGCGACGCGTTCCGGTTCGCCTGCATCAAGTGCATCCGGAATGCCGGTGCGCACATTGCAGAAGGCGCAGGCCCGCGTGCAGGTGTCGCCCATGATCATGAAGGTGGCGTGCTTCTTGGTCCAGCATTCGCCGATGTTGGGGCAGCTTGCCTCTTCACAGACGGTGGTGAGCTTGTTGTCGCGCACCAGCTTCTGCGTTTCGTGATAAATGGCCGAGCCCGGTGCCTTCACCCGGATCCAATCCGGCTTGCGCAGGATCGGAGTTTCGGCCTTGTGGGCCTTTTCCGGGTGACGAGGTCTTTCGGGCGTCCGGGCTTGGCCCGTGGTGTCGATCAGGGTCGCCATGTCGGACTCAGGCGCGTCCCTTGACGGCGCGGTAGACAAAGATCAGCACACAGGCGCCGATGACTGCGACGATGAGCTGGCCCAGAAGCCCACCCAGGCCGAGGCCCAGCAGAGCCAGAAGCCAGTTGCCAACGATGGCACCGACGATGCCGATCAGTATGGTGCCGCCGATGCCGACGCCGCCAAGCTGCATGATCTGGTCCATGTCAAAAATCCTTTCAGGTGAGAATGTTGGCGATGAACATGACGATCACCGCGCCGATGGTGGCCGTGGCGATGTCGCGCCCGACCTCGTTCTGGATGCCGAGGTTGATGTTGGCCTTCTGCAGCAGGTAGGAGCCCACGAAGGAGCCCAGCACGCCGCTGATCAGGTACTGGATCAGGCCACCGTCGCCGCCCGTAAAAGGCACCCAGCTTGCCAGCCAGCCTGCGGCGAGGCCGATGAGCACGGCAATGACAATGTTTTTCGAATCCATATGATCCCCCTGCAAATCCGCTGTGAGAGCGGAGCGGCCTGCATATGGCCCCCCGCCCTCCCGGCTTCAAGATCACATGTGGATGACGCGGCCATAGGCATCGAGAACGCTCTCGTGCATCATTTCAGACAGGGTGGGATGCGGGAAAACCGTGTGCATCAGCTCTTCCTCGGTCGTCTCCAGCCCCATGGCCACGACGAAACCCTGGATCAGTTCCGTCACTTCCGCGCCCACCATGTGCGCGCCCAGCAGGCGGCCGGTCTTGGCGTCGAAGATGGTCTTGATCAGGCCCTGGTCCTCGCCGAGCGCGATGGCCTTGCCATTGGCGAGGAAGGGGAACTTGCCGATCTTCAGTTCAAAGCCTGCGGCCTTGGCCTTTGCTTCGGTGAGGCCCACGCTGGCCACCTGCGGATGGCAGTAGGTACAGCCGGGGATCTGGTCCTTCTTCATCGGGTGCGTGTGCAGGCCCTTGATGGTCTCGATGCAGATCACGCCCTCGTGCTCGGCCTTGTGCGCCAGCATCGGCGGGCCCGCCACGTCGCCGATGGCATAGATGCCCGGCACGTTGGTGCGGCCAAAGCCGTCCGTCACGATGCAACCCTTCTCGGTCTTCACGCCTGCGGCTTCGAGGCCGAGGTTCTCGATGTTGGCGACAACGCCCGCCGCCGCGATCACGCGGTCCACCGTGATCTGCTCGGACTTGCCACCTGCCTCGATCGTCGCGGTGACACTGTTGGCCTTGCGGTCAAGCTTCGCCACCTTGGCGGAGAGCCGGAACTTGAGACCCTGCTTTTCCAGCTGCTTCTGGGCGATCTTGGAAATCTCGGTGTCTTCCACCGGCATGATCTGGTCCATGATCTCGACTACGGTCACGTCAACGCCCATGGCATTGTAGAAAGAGGCGAACTCGATGCCGATGGCGCCGGAGCCGATCACCAGCATGGACTTCGGCATGTCCTTAGGCACCATGGCCTCGAAATAGGTCCATACCAGTTTGCCGTCCGGCTCCAGGCCAGGAAGCACACGGGGGCGCGCACCCGTGGCGATGATGATGTGCTTGGCCGTGTAGGTGCCCGCCCCTGCCACGCCCTTCGGTGGTGGGTTCTGCGGCTGCACGATGGCCTTCTTGCTGTCAGCCACCACAACCTCGCCCGGCTTGGTCACCTTGGCCTCGCCCCAGATGATCTGCACCTTGTTCTTCTTGAGCAGGCCGTTGACGCCCATGTTCAGGCGGCCGGATACGCCGCGCGAGCGCTGCACCACCTTGGTGGCGTCGAAGCTGATGTCCTTGGCGGAGAGGCCGTAGTTCTCGGCATGCTTCATGTAGTGGTAGATTTCCGCAGAGCGCAGCAGCGCCTTTGTGGGGATGCAGCCCCAGTTGAGGCAGATGCCGCCCAGGTGTTCGCGCTCCACAATCGCCACCTTGAAGCCCAGCTGTGCGGCACGGATCGCCGTGACATAGCCGCCGGGCCCTGCGCCGATGATGAGAACGTCAAATGCGGTGTCTGCCATGGTACCCTCTCTCAATTCTGAAAATAGTTTTCACAGTGTTCAAACGGGCCTATAGCCCCATAAACCCAAATTGACCATCACTGATTTTTCCATTCTGGTCACCTGCCGGGGCCGGATGTGTGGGCCAAAGGCCGCGCAATCTGGTCCCAGACCTCAAATCCGTAAAATTCCTTTCACAACCGGCACAAGCGCCTCGCCCAGCTTCCGGGTATTGGCCGCATCCAGATGCCCGCCGTCGGTCGGATCGGCAGTGGCCACGGACGCCGCATCAAAGAAGTGGCAGCCATTCTCCTCCGCCACCCGGGCGTAGTGCCGCGCAAAGAGTTGCGACTCCTGAAGCGCATGGCCCCACAGATCGTTGAACCAGTCATCGTTGGTCTTCACCAGGTGCGGCGGCGACATCAGCAATATCTGCGGCACGGCGTAGTCGGCATTGTAGTCGTGGGTCTTCACAAGGTTGACCAGCCGCTGCATGCCGAGGGCCGCGTCAAAGGCGCGGCAGCGGTTGGCATATTTGATGTCGTTGGTGCCCAGCATGATGATGACCAGATCAAGCGGCTGGTGCGTGGCGAGCAGCATGGGCAAGGCCACCGCGCCATTGCGTTCGGCCTCGCACACGGGATCTGGAAACACCGTGGTCCGGCCGTTCATCCCCTCCTCGATCACGCGGCACCCGCCGCCAAGCCCGGCAGCGAGCGCATTGGGCCAGCGGTTTTCATAGGCGTGACGCCGGAATGTGCCCGCCTCAAAACCCCAGGTGAGCGAGTCACCGAATGCGAGAATGGATTTCACCTATGCACCTTTGCACTTAGCGGCCTTGACCGTGTACTTCAGAAACTCCACCTCCCGAATACGTCTCCTTTGCATCTCGTTGGCCTTGCCAGCCTTTTGTGCCGCAAGTGCTTTGGCGTAAAGCGAATTGCCCTTCTTGCGCAGGTACTCAGGCATGATGTTCTTGCAAGTGTCTTTGTCGAGCCGGATTTGCCGCCCGTCTTGTCCGTGGGCTGTGCCCGACCAGGCAATGAGAACACTCAATAACAGCACATTACGTATCGACATTTTGTCCCCCGACTAGTCTTAAACCAACATCAATCCCGGTTCTTCCAGATAGAGCTTGATCGCGTTGATAAACTCCGCGCCCAATGCGCCGTCGATGCAGCGGTGGTCGGTTGAAAGCGTCATGGTCATCTGCTGTTCGATGACGATGTCGTTGCCGCGTACCACGGGACGTCGGGTTCCGGTGCCGATGGCGAGGATCGAGGCATGCGGCGGATTGACGATGGCCGCGAAGTTGGAAACGTTCATCATGCCCATGTTGGAGATGGCCGCCGAGCCACCGGTGTATTCATCCGGCTTCAGCTTCCGGTCCTTGGCGCGCTTGGCGTAGTCCTTCATCTCGGATGAAATCTGCGCCAGCCCCTTTGTCTCCGCCTTGCGCACCACTGGCGTGATCAAGCCACCGGGAATGGACACGGCGATGCCGATGTCGGCATGCTTGTGCTTCACCATGGCGCTCTCGGTCCACGACACATTGGCGTCCGGCACCTTGATCAGTGCCATGGCCATGGCCTTGATAATGAAGTCGTTGACTGAAATCTTGTAAGCCGGAAGGCCGTCCTTGGTCTTCGGCGCCTGCCCGTTGAGGCGTTCGCGCAGGTCCAGCAGGTGATCGAGCGTCACATCCACCGAGACATAGAAGTGCGGAATGGTCTGCTTCGATTCGGTTAGACGCCGCGCGATGACCTTGCGCATGGAGTCATGCGGCACAAGCTCGTAAGAGCCCTCGACGAAGTTCCTGAGGATGGCGGCATCTGACGGTGGTGCGGCGAAGGCAACGGGTGCTGCAGCAGGCTTGGCGGCGGGTGCAGCGCCCGGCTTGGCATCGGCCACGTCGCGCGAGACAATGCGGCCATGGGGGCCGGAGCCCTTGATCCCGGCGAGGTCCACGCCCTTTTCCCTGGCGAGTCGTTTGGCAAGGGGTGAGGCGAAGACGCGGCCCTCACTGGCGCGTGCCGCGCCTGTCTCTCCCGCTTGCGGGAGAGATGAGGGCGATGGTGCTACTTTCTTCACCTCTCCCGCCTGCGGGAGAGGAGTCTTCGGCGCAGCCGGAGACGGTGAGGGAACAGCCCCTGCCTTCTCGCCCTCTGCGAGGATCAGCGCGATCGGGGTGTTGACGGCCACATCTTCCGTGCCGGCCGCCACCATGATCTTGCCGAGCGTGCCCTCGTCCACGGCCTCCACTTCCATGGTGGCCTTGTCGGTCTCGATTTCGGCGAGAATGTCGCCGCTCTTCACCGTGTCGCCTTCCTTCTTGAGCCACTTGGCAAGCTTTCCCTTTTCCATGGTGGGGGACAGGGCTGGCATGAGGACGGTTGCGGCCATGGAAAGCTCCGTGTGCGGACGATTACGACTTGTTGGCGAGGACCGAGTTCTGCGCGGCGGCCTTGGCGAGGCCTTCGTTCAGGGTCTTGCGGATTTCCTCAAGGTTGCCGGCGGTGTTGCCGTGGCCCATTTCAGCCATGGCGCCTGCGACCTGCGCGGCCATACCAGCGAGAACATGCCCCCAGATATCGGCCTTGCCGAAAGCCATGGCATGCAGCGACAGCGAGAGGTGGCCGTTGGTGATCCATGCCCGGGCGATTTCGCCGGCCTTGGGATCGTGGAACACCTCATGCGGCGGCTGCAGCTGGTGCGGATGGATTTCCTTGGAGTGGTCGTGGTGATGGTGTTCGTGATGATCGTGGTCGTGACCCTTGGCCATGATGTTCTCTCTTTTCTTTTCTCAGCTTTTTCATCCCCGGGCTCGTCCCGGGGACCCATTGTTCAAGATGACGGCTGTCCCATCACGGGTTGGATGGGGCCCCCGCAATGAATGCGGGGGTGACAGCCTAGTTTGCATAAACCACGCCCTTCACCGCGGCGACGACCTCATCGACGTTTGGCAGTGCCAGCTTCTCCAGGTTTG
Organism: uncultured Alphaproteobacteria bacterium; assembly: GCA_937870685.1. Taxonomy (GTDB): domain Bacteria; phylum Pseudomonadota; class Alphaproteobacteria; order Rhizobiales; family Aestuariivirgaceae; genus Aestuariivirga. Next base: position 6,477 of record CALMZX010000067.1, on the reverse strand, counting down.
CGGCGTAGGGCATGGGCACGTCCTTGCCAGCGACGCGTGCCACGGGCGCATCCAGATAATCGAAAGCGTGCGTCATGATTTCGGCGGCGAGTTCGCTTGTGACCGAGAAGCGGGGATAGCCCTCCTCCACGCAGACGCAGCGGTTGGTCTTGCGCACCGAGGCCAGCACCGTTTCAAGGTCGAGCGGGCGGATGGAGCGGAGGTCGATCACCTCGCAGTCAATACCTTCGTCAGCCAGCTTGTCGGCGGCGGCGTGGGCATAGGTCATGCCGATGCCGAAGGAGACGATGGTGCAGTCATTGCCGGGCCGCGCGATGCGCGCCTTTCCGATGGGCACCACCCAGTCGTCCAGCTTCGGCACGTCGAAGCTCTTGCCATAGAGGATTTCGTTTTCGAGGAAGACCACCGGGTTGGGATCGCGGATCGCGGCCTTCATCAGGCCCTTCGCGTCTGCCGCCGTGTAGGGCATCACCACCTTGAGGCCGGGGATTTGCGCATACCACGCGGCATAGTCCTGGCTGTGCTGGGCGGCGACGCGGGCCGCGGCACCATTGGCGCCACGGAACACGATGGGGCAGCCCATCTGTCCACCCGACATATACAGCGTCTTGGCGGCGGAGTTGATGATGTGGTCAATCGCCTGCATGGCGAAGTTGAAGGTCATGAACTCGACAATGGGTTTCAGGCCTGCAAAGGCCGCGCCCACGGCAATGCCGGTGAAGCCGTGCTCGGTGATCGGTGTGTCGATGACGCGCTTGTCGCCGAACTCTTCCAGCATGCCTTGGGAAATCTTGTAGGCGCCCTGGTACTGGCCCACTTCCTCGCCCATGAGGAACACGTCGGGGTCTCGGCGCATTTCCTCGGACATGGCGGCGCGGATCGCTTCGCGCACCGTCATCTGCACCATCTCGGTACCGGCCGGAATGTCCGGATCGGCGGGGGCGGGCTGGGCTGCCTTCACGGCGGCGACAGTGGCCTGCAACTCGGCATGGGGCTTGGTGTGGCTGTCGGTTGCCTCATAGGGAAGTGTGCCCGGCGCATGGGCGGGCGGCGGGGCCGCGGCATCCGCCTCGCCGATCACGGCAATCGGCGTGTTCACCTTCACGCCTTCAGTGCCGGCGGGAATGAGAATGGACGTAAGCGGGCCTTCATCGACGGCTTCCACTTCCATGGTGGCCTTGTCGGTCTCGATCTCGGCAATGATGTCACCGGGCTTCACGGCGTCACCGACGTTCTTGAGCCACTTGGCAAGCTTGCCCTCTTCCATGGTGGGCGAGAGCGCGGGCATGAGGATGGTTGGCATTGGTCTTCTCGCTCCTCAGGCGTTCACATAGATGTCGGTCCACAACTCGGACTCATCCGGCAGTGGATCATTGGTGGCGAAGTCGGAGGCCTTGGTGACGATGTCGCGGATCTCCGCGTCGATCTTCTTGAGGTCGTCTTCCGAGGCGCGGTTGGATTTCAATAGACGCGCTTTCACCTGCTCGATGGGGTCCTGCTCCTCGCGCATCTTCTGCACCTCTTCCTTGGTGCGGTACTTGGCGGGGTCGGACATGGAGTGGCCCCGATAACGGTACGTCATCATCTCAAGGATATAGGGGCCCTCGCCGGAGCGGCAATGTTCGGTGGCGCGGTCAGCGGCTTCCTTGACGGCGCGCACGTCCATGCCGTCCACTTGCTCGGCCGGGATGCCGAAGGCCTCGCCACGGGCGCCAAGCGCTTCTGAGGCGGCCGTGGAGCGCGTGGAAGCCGTACCCATGGCATAGCGGTTGTTCTCGATCACGAAGATCACCGGCAGCTTCCAGATCGAGGCCATGTTGAAGGTCTCGTACACTTGGCCCTGGTTGGCGGCACCGTCGCCGAAATAGGCCATGGAGACGTTCTTGTTGCCCCGGTACTTGTTGGCGAAGGCGAGTCCCGCCCCCAGCGGCACCTGGGCGCCGACGATGCCGTGGCCGCCATAGAAATTCTTCTCGCGGCTGAACATGTGCATGGAGCCGCCCTTGCCCTTGGAGATGCCGCCCTTGCGGCCCGTGAGTTCAGCCATGACGCCGCCCGCATCCATGCCGCAGGCCAGCATGTGGCCGTGGTCGCGGTAGGAGGTGATGACCTGGTCGCCCTCGATCGCGGCCATCTGCATGCCGACGACGACCGCTTCCTGGCCGATGTAGAGGTGGCAGAAACCGCCGATCAGGCCCATGCCGTAAAGCTGCCCCGCCTTCTCCTCGAAGCGGCGGATCAGCAGCATGTCGCGATAGGCCTGGATTTCCTCTTTGGCGCTGAAGCCTGAATTCTTGAGGTCAGACGCCTTGGCGCCTTTGGGCGGCTTGTCGCCCTTGCGGGCCAGATAGGCGGATTTTACAGCCATGTACACCTCCGTCAGTGCATTTTTCATAGCACTAAACAGTTGTGTGCACTTGCGAAATTGCCGATTAACCGAAATTCGGTTAATCCATGGAAAGAAAAAGGAAATTCAGTCCTTCAGGCGGACGATCAGTTCGTTGCGGCGCGACAACTCCAGTTGCGTGCGGGCCAGTTCCTCCAGCATGTCCGGATCAACATGCTCGGGCCGCATCAGGGCCACCTTGGCTTCCAGCCGCTTTTTCTCGCCGTCTTCCTGCGCGAGGTCGGCCACGAATTCCGCTGACTTGCCCCGCAATTGGGCGAGGTAGTCATAACCCCTCGGACCCTTCATCGCATGCCAGGCGAAATAGCTCAGCAGCACCAGGCAACCCAAAGTCACCAGAACGTCGAATCTCTGCATGCGCCTGACCATGCCGCCTTCTTGCGGCCCCATCGTTAACGCACCGTAAACTCTCCTGCGCCAGCCGCGACACTGCTACATGGCGATGTGACTTGATTTTCCGCCCGCAAATGACGATTTATGGGGCATCATGTTGTCATCCAGCCGTTTCGTTGTTGCGATCCACGCACTCTCGGTCCTCGCCCGTCATGCGGCCAAGGGGCCCGTGTGTTCGAACATGATCGCCCAGAGCGTTCACACCAATCCGGTGGTGATCCGCCGTCTCATGTCGGAACTGGAAAAGGCTGAACTGGTCGCCTCGACGGCAGGCCGTTCAGGTGGCTTCAGTCTCGCCCGCCCCGCCCCTCAGATCACGTTGGCGGATGTCTATCGCGCCGTCGAGGATGACGCCGTATTCCGCATGCACAAGCTGGATCCCGAGGCCGCGTGCCCCGTGGCGGCCCAGTTGGGCAAGGTCCTGTCGCCGCCCCTGAAAGCGGCGGAGGCGGCGCTCACCCACTCCCTCCAGCTGACTACGCTGGCGGATGTATCAAGCGCCATCCACTGAATGATCAGGCGCTTCGCGCCTGCAAGCCAATTGTCAGCTTCGCTGTGCCAAAAGCCTTTCACCGGAGGCGCTTGCCAGTCCTGCGTTAGCCCGGTACCCCAAGGAACCAGACCCGGGCGTTTCCCCAAGCTGCCGTCCCGGAAACGAATTGGGTCTGGTTCCCGTCCTTTTTCCCTGTGATTTGAAACATGGCTACCGATCTCTCCCGACGCGAACTCCTGATGGCCCTCCTCCTGGGAACCGGCCTCATTGCGAATCCAGGTTCCGCATTTGCGAAGGATGGCAGCGATGATGGTGGCGGCAGTAGCGGCTCTGGCAGCAGTGGCTCTGACGGAGGCGATGACGGTGGCGGCGATGACGGTGGCGGCGATGATGGCGGCGACGACTCCGAAGACGACGACAAGGATGAGGACAGCGACTCCGAGGCCGATGAAGCCAAATCGGCCGTCAACGCGGGCCACGCCGTGTCGATGCGCGTTCTCAAGCGCCATCTCAGGCAGAACTTTCCCGGCAAGATTCTCGACATTGACCTGAAACATTCCTCGGGCCGCTACCAATACCGCGTCAAGGTGTTGGAGGCCGGTGGCAAGGTGCTGCGCCTGAGGCTTGATGCCCAGACCCTTCAGCGGCGATAATATCCCTCATGCGCATCCTGATTGCAGAAGACGAAGCCACGGTATCCAGGGCACTCGCCGACGCCGTGACATCAGCAGGTTTCGTAGCCGATGTGGCGTCGGATGGTGAAGATGCCTGGTTCCGGGGCTCGACAGAAGATTACGCTGCCATCATCCTTGATCTCGGCCTCCCCGGCCTAGACGGCCTGTCCGTGCTGCGCCGCTGGCGGGCCGAGGAGCGCAAGACACCGGTCATCATTCTCTCCGCCCGTGGCACCTGGGCCGAACGCGTCGACGGCATCGACAATGGCGCCGATGACTACCTGCCGAAGCCGTTCGAGATGGAAGAACTTCTGGCCCGGCTTCGCGCCATCATCCGTCGCAGTGGCGGGCTTGCGGCTTCGGTGCTTGATGTGGGCGGCCTGCGCCTTGACCTCAAGGCGGGCAAGACCACGCTCAACGGCAGGCAGATCGATTTGACTCCCCTCGAGTTCCGGCTCCTGCATCACCTGGCACTCCATCCCGGCGAACAGGTCAGCAAGGAAGAGCTGTCCGAGAAGCTCTACGCCGTCAATCATGAGCGTGATCCCAATGCGGTAGAAGCGCTGGTGAGCCGCCTGCGCCGTAAACTTGGCAATGGCGTCGTCACCAACAAGCGTGGCTTCGGCTATGGCCTCGCGGTGCCGGACACATGAGCGGATTGCTGAGCGGCGGCACACTGCGCATCCGTCTCATTCTTCTGGCGGCAGTCGCCATCAGCGTGCTGCTGGCGATCGCGGGGATGTCCCTTGCCTATCTCTTTGAAAAACACGTTGAACGGTTTGTCGTTGGCGAGCTGACGACGCATTTTGAGCAACTGGCCGGAGGTTTGAGTTTCGGCACGGACGGAAAATTGCAGAGCACCGCGCGCCTGAGCGATCCGCGCTTCACCCAGCCACAGGGTGGCATGTACTGGCAGGTTGACGAGAAAGGCCAGCCGTCGCTGCGCTCACGCTCGATGTGGGATGAGAGCTTCGCCGTCCCAACTCCTCCCGATGAGCCGGAAGAAGACCACGCCCACATCATGCCGGGCCCTGGAGGTGTCGAGGTGCTCGCACTCGAAAAGCTGATCTACATCCCCGACTCCAAGGGCACGGAGCACCCGCTCGTGATCACGGTCGGCATGGAACGCGAGCGCGTGCAGCAGACCATATCAGGCTTCAAGACGCCGCTGATGGCGGGCATGGCCGTTCTCTACGCAGCCCTGCTTGCGGCGACCTTGCTGGTCATCGTGCTTGGCCTGCGGCCCATGCGCAATCTTCACAAGGCGGTGGAAGCCTTGCGCACCGGCCGTTCCAGCCGGATTGCAGGCGAGCATCCGGAGGAAGTGGAAACACTGGTGGGCGAAGTCAATGCCCTGGTGGAGGCGCGTGAAAAGCAGTTGGAGAGAGCAAGGCAGCGTGCGGGCAATCTCGCCCATGGCCTCAAGACACCGCTCACCGTTCTGTCAACAACGGCAACCCATCTCGCCAGCACCGGCCAGACCGAACAGGCGCGCAACATCCGCCTCGCCGCCGACCAGATGCGCGACCTGGTGGACCGCGAACTCGCCCGCAGCCGCATGTCGGCAGGCGTGAGCAGCCACCGCTCGGCACTGCTTCCGGCTGTCGAACGGGTGGTGGAGACATTGCGCAGGGCACCGCGTGGCGACCAGATCACCTGGACTGTGGAGGTGCCGCAGGCCACTCATATCTCGATCGATGGAACCGATCTTCTCGAACTTCTCGGCAACCTCATCGACAATGCGCGAAAGCATGCAAAGAGCGCGGTCCGTATCTCCCATGACGGAAAGGTCCTGGCAGTGGAGGACGACGGCGCAGGCGTGTCACCTGAGAAAATCCCCAGCATCACCCGGCGCGGTGTCAAGCTGGATGCCCTGGCTCCCGGCTCCGGTCTCGGACTCTCCATCGTCAGCGATCTCGCCGATGTCTACGGCTTCAATCTGTCGTTGGAAAAATCAGAACTTGGCGGCCTGAAGGTTCTCGCGTCGATACCTGCCATTGTCTGAGAGCCATTTGGTTTTGCACACGGCGGCCCAATCGGCGGCCCAGTCGGCTTGAAGCCGTCTTGTACGACAAGCAGCACACCCAATGGAAACGGCCCGCCTCTTCAGGCAGGCCGGGATTTGCTTTTCGCAACTGTTGATGATCGCGTCTGTTCGACCCTTGGGCATCAACCCTTGAGGATCGCCCTGCCCTGATACTGTGCGGCAGTGCCCAGTTCTTCCTCGATGCGGAGCAGCTGGTTGTACTTGGCCAACCGGTCCGAACGCGCAAGAGAACCCGTCTTGATCTGGCCGCAGTTGGTGGCAACCGCGAGATCGGCAATGGTTGAATCCTCGGTTTCACCTGACCGGTGCGACATGACGGCGGAGTAACCCGCCTTGTGCGCCATCTCCACGGCCTCGAGTGTCTCGGTCAACGAACCGATCTGGTTCACCTTGACGAGGATCGAGTTGGCCGTCTTCCTGGAGATGCCATCCTTCAGGCGCTTGGTATTGGTCACGAACAGGT
>CALMZX010000066.1 GCA_937870685.1 uncultured Alphaproteobacteria bacterium | reverse complement strand
GAGATCGGCGGTCATGTTCGTGGTGTCCTTTGCGGCAAATGTGCCGTCTTGACCTGTCCCATTCAAGGGCGCAGCATAGGTCCAGTATCAACAACTGAGAGGAGGTGATCTGATGTCGAGTGATTTCACTGTGAATGGAACCTTGGTGCGGATTGCCAGCCTTGGGAGCCAGCGCTCTTAAGGGGGCATCAGACTGCGGGTTCAGATCGTACGGCCCGCGTTCCATATCACAGGCGAGTTACGGAAGGGCTGCCAGCAATGGCGGCCCTTTTCGCGTCACGCCTTCAGCACATCCATCTGGATCGGGCCTTCGGCGCGGCCGTGGATGAACTGGTCCACGTAAGCGTTGCCGGAGGTGTTCACCTTGTTGGCTTCGCCCTGCCAAATGATCTGGCCCTTGTGGATCATGGCGATGTCGTCGGCGATCTTGCGGGCAGAGGCCATGTCGTGGGTGATGGAAATGGTGGTGGCGCCGAGACGCTTCACGCAATCGACGATCAGGTTGTTGATGACGTCAGCCATGATCGGGTCGAGGCCGGTCGTCGGTTCGTCGAAGAAGATGATCTCGGGATCGGCTGCGATGGCGCGGGCGAGGCCGACACGCTTCTGCATGCCGCCCGAGAGTTCCGCCGGATAAAGCGCGCCCACATCCGGCGTCAGGCCGACCTGGGCGAGCTTCTCCATGGCGATGTCCTTCGCCTTGGCGCGGGGCAGGGCGCGGCCCATCTTGTTGCCGTGGGTGAGGCCGAAGGCGATGTTTTCCCAGACGCTGAGCGAGTCGAAGAGGGCAGCGCCCTGGAACAGCATGCCGAAGCGGGAGAGGAAGGCATCACGCTCGCGGCCCCGGAGGCCGATGCAGTTTTCGCCGCCGACGCTGATTTCGCCGCTGTCAGGCCGGATGATGCCGAGGATGCACTTGAGCATGACGGACTTGCCCGTGCCCGAGCCGCCGATCACCACCAGTGAGCGGCCCTTTTTCACGGTCACGGAAAGGCCGCGCAGCACATGCTTGGGGCCGAAGCTCTTGTGGACATCCTTGAGGACAATGTGATCCTGCATCATCAATCCCCGAACAGCAGCGAGGTGAGCAGGAAGTTGGCCGCGAGGATGAGGATCGCGGAGGAAACGACGGCATTTGTGGTGGCGCGGCCAACCCCTTGCGCACCGCCCTTGGAATGGAAGCCGTGGTAGCAGCCCATGAGCGCGATGATGAATCCGAAGACGGCGGCCTTGATCAGGCCCGAGGTGACGTCGCTCATTTCGAGGAAATCGGCGGTGTTCTTGATGTAGGCATACTCATTGAAACCGAGCGAGCGGGTGCCCACGATATAGCCGCCCATGATGCCGATGGTGTCGCCAATCGCGACCAGCAGGGGGAGCGAGATGACCGCAGCCAGCAGGCGGGGGCCGACAAGATATTTCTGCGGGTTGGTGGAGAGTGTGACCAGCGCGTCGATCTGTTCGGTGACGCGCATGGTGCCGAGTTCGGCGGCAATCGCTGCACCGACGCGGCCCGAGACCATGAGGCCCGCCAGCACAGGGCCCAGTTCGCGGGTGATGCCCAGCGCCACGATGCTGGCGACGAGGCTTTCGGCATTGAAGCGGGATGAACCGAGATAGATCTGAAGCGCCAGCGCGCCACCGGTGAAGAAGGCGGTGAGGGCCACGACTGGCAGCGAAGTGTAGCCGATGCGGAAGAATTGCAGGGCAATCTGGCTGAGGTAGTAGCGTGGCGTCAGGCCTTGCAGCAGGGCGTCACGGGCGAAGAGCGCAATGCGCCCCGTCTCGGCCATGACGCCAAGGGCCATTTGCCCGATGCTTGCGAGTGGATTCATGATTCCCCGGGATTCGCCGTGCCTGAATAGAGTCTGGCATAGCGGCTTCCGAGCCGGGTTAGCAACTCATAGGAAATGGTGCCCGCCCAGCCCGCGGCCACTTCGATGTCGATGTGGGGGCCGAGGATTTCGGCTGGTGTGCCGCGCTGTACTTTGGGGGCTGGCAGGGCGGTAACGTCAACGCCCATCATGTCCATGGAAATGCGCCCGACGATCGGGCAGCGCTTGCCGGCGACAAAGACCTGGGCGGGGCCATCCTTCTGGCGCGATGACAGGTGGCGCGGCACGCCGTCCTTGTAGCCGGCACCAAGAATGGCGATGCGGCTGTCGCGCGGGGCCTTCCACGTGGCGCTGTAGCCCACCGTGTCGCCCTTCTTCACCTCGCGCACCTGCATGACGGTTCCCTCGAGGGTGGCGACGGCTTTCATGGGGTTCTTCCTGCCCGGCGTGGGGTTGCCGCCATAGAGCGCGATGCCGGGTCGGCAGAGGTCGTTCGTGTAGTTCTTGCCAAGGAAAATTCCGGAGGAATTTGCGAGGCTTGCAGGCACATCCGGAAGCTTTTTGCGAAGTTCCCTGAAGCGCTGCATCTGGGTCTTGTTGAGGGGGTGCGGCGGGTCATCGGCGCAGGCAAGGTGGCTCATCAGCAGGCTGATGCTGAGGCCTGACCTGAGAAAGCCGTCGGCGAGCAGCGTATCAAATTGCGCGAGCGTCAGGCCAAGGCGGTTGATGCCGGTATCGACATGGATGGCGCAGGGCAGTGCCCGGCCATAGCGGCGGCCGAAGGCGGCCCACTCCCGTGCCTCTTCCAGCGAGATGAGGGCGGGGCGCAGATCGTTGCGGGCGTAGAATTCGGCCTGGCGGGGAAAGAGTCCATCGAGCACATAGATGACGGCACCGGGGAGAAGGGCGCGCAAGTCCTCGCCTTCCTTGGGGCGGGCGACGAAGAAGTCGCGGCAGCCGGCCTGCCACAGGGCGCGGGCGACAGGTTCGATGCCCAGGCCATAGGCGTTGCCCTTGACTGCTGCACCACAGGCGGCCTTGCCGGCCTTCTTGCAGAGGAAGCGGTAGTTGGCCTGCAAGGCGGCGAGATCAATCGACAGGACAGCGCCCGCGAGATCTGTGGGAATGGCATTCGTGATCATGGCGCGCTGGCCATAAGCCACGGCTGGACCGGTTGCAACGGCTGATCTGGCTGGAGCGACTGCCCTCACCTGGCGCGTGCCGCGCCGTCCTCTCCCGTTTCGGGAGAGGTGAAGGGAGCGCGCGCTTCTTCGCGTCTCCGGCACACCCCAACACCCGTCATGGCCCACGCATGTGGGCCACTCGTCTTTGAGCGTGGGGCATTGAGGACAGAGCCTGTGGCCAAGACTGATCCTCCACATGCGTGGAGGATGACGGGTTGGGGGCGTGGAGGATGACGGGTTGGGGGCGTGAAGATTGATCTCCACCATTTCCACCGGTCGCTGATCCCTACCGTTTCGCGTTTTGGCGTCAGTCGCCGTAGCGCTGCATCACGTGATCAATGAAGGGTCGGGCGGAGAGGGGGTGGCCTGTGGCGGCGGTGATCAAGTCCGGTGTCGAGAGGCTCGAGGCCTTGGACCAGATGTGTTCGCGCCGCCAGGCGTTGATGGCCGAGACATCGCCCCGGCGCAGGTCGTCATCCATGGCGGGATGGGCACGGCGGATGGCGTCGGCCTGCTGGGCGGCGAGCAGGGCACCCAGCGTGTAACTGGGGAAATAGCCGAAGGCTCCGGATGGCCAATGCACGTCCTGCATTGGGCCGTCCTTCATGTTGTCTTTCGTCGAGAGGCCAAGATAGACCATCATCTTGGCATCCCAGGCTTCTGGGATGTGACGGGGCTGCATGCGGCCTGCGATCAGGTCCTGCTCCAGTTCGTAGCGCAGGATGACATGCATGGGGTAGGTCACTTCGTCGGCATCAACGCGGATGAGGCCGGGCTTCACCTTGTGCACATGGGCCATGATGTCGGCATGGCTCCAGCCGGGCAGGGCATCCGGGCCGAGATGCTGCTGCACCACGGGCAGCGCCCACTGCCAGAAGGCGGGATTGCGGCCGATCTGCTTTTCGACAAACAGGCTCTGGCTTTCGTGCACCGCCATGCCGCGCGCCGCTCCGACGCTCCAGTGCGACCATTGCTTCGGCAGGCCCTGTTCGTAGAGGCCGTGACCGGTCTCATGCAGCACACCCATGAGGGCCGAAAGGAAATCACTCTCGTCGTAGCGCGTGGTCATGCGCACGTCGGTGGGAACACCGCCGCAGAAGGGATGATGCGAGACATCGAGGCGGCCATGACGGAAATCAAAGCCCACGGCCTTCATCATGGTTTCGCCCAGCGCCTTCTGGCGGTCGATGGAGAAACGTGCGGCGAAGGGTTTCGGCGGGTGTTTGGCGTTGCGTTTCGCCTGCGCGTCGAGGGCGCGGGGAATGAAGGGCGTGAGCACGGCCTTGAGTTCGGCGAAGACCGGCGTGATCTCGGCCATGCGGCTGCCGGGATCAAACTGCTCGATCAGCGCATCATAGGGCGCGAGCTTCAAGACATCGGCGCGCAGGGCCGCTTCTTCGCGGGCCAGGGCGATGACGTTTTCCAGTGCCGGCAGGAAGGCGGTCCAGTCACCTTCTGGCCGCAACTGCCGCCACAGCTGTTCCGAACGGATGCGGGCTTGCGTCTGCTTCTCCACGAAGGCGGAGGAAAGGCAGGTGAGGTTGAGGTAGCTGCGCTTCTGTTCGCGGATGGCGGTGCGCTGCTCGGATGAAAGGTCTTCCGCTTCTGCCGCCGCAAGCCACTCGCCCACCTGCGGGGCAGAGGCAAGTTCGTGATAGAGCCCGGCAAGGCTGCCCATGGCCTCGGCGCGCTTCTCGCCCCCGCCATCTGGCATCATCACGGCTTCATCCACACCGAGCATGGACTGGGCATGGGAGAGGGCTTCCAGTTTTTTCAGATGGGCATCGAGTTTGGCGAAGGACATGGGTGATTCCGGTGTTGGGTGTGAGGAGCTGCATAGAGTGAACGGGGGCGCGGCGTAAGGGCGGCGCGAGGAGGCTCTGGCGGCGGAACGGACCCCCTCCGGCCTTCGGCCACCTCCCCCAGCAGAGCTGGGTGAGGGCAGCTTCTGCGCTCCCCCAACTTGTTGGGGGAGCTGTCCGAAGGACTGAGGGGGCCCCGCAGTTCCGATTCACCCCCACTGGGCGTAGGCGTCCATCCAGTCGGGGCGCGGTTCGATGACTTCAGTGGCGCGGGTTTTCATTGCATCGGGCAATGTGCCGGTGGCCGCTTCCATGGCGAAGAGGGCAGCACCCAGGGCCGTCAATTCGGGCTCGTGCAGCACGGTGATGGTTTCGCCGAAGATGCTGGCGCGCAGTTCCATCAGGGCGCGCGAGCGGGCCCATCCGCCGGTCGCGTACATGGGACCATCGGCGATGCCGACGCGCTTCATGGCGCGGAAGAAGTCGCGCGCCTCGACGCTGACGGCTTCAATGACGCGGCGGTGGCGGTGTTCGCTGCTCTCGGCCAGCGCCTGCGCAATGGTTGGTGCGGTTGCCGCAGGGGCACCGGGTATGGCGGCTTGCGCGAGATAGGCCTTGATCTGTTGGTCGTCGCCCAGCGACTGGCGCAGCGGCACGGCAAATTCGATGGGCCCGATCACGGAAATGCCGGGGCCGCCGCGCACGGGAAGAGAGAGATCGATGCCCGCCGTTGCCGCCGTTGCGGACGGCGTTGCGGTTTCGGCGAAGAGGGCGTTGGCGGTGCCGATCGAGTCGATGCGGGCCAGCGGATCAAGGCGCATGATGGCGTTTGAGGCGATGGGGTGGTCATGCCCTCCAACAACAATGAGAGTGTTGGCGTTTCCGGCGCCAGCGGCGCGCAAGGGGCCGGGCTGCAGGGTGCCGATGATGCTGCCCGCCGCGAGGCCTTCCGGCAGGCGTGGTGCCTCGGCCTTGCGCAGCAGTTCCGGAATCCAGTCCCGCGTGAAGACATCATAGACACCGGTGCGCGGCATCAGCGTGGCGCAGATGTATTTGCGTTTGGCCCACCAGACGGCGGGATAATCGGTGAGCGGGACCCATGGATCATCGCCTGCCAGCGCTTCGGGGCGGTGCTTCCGCAGCCACAGCCATTTGGCGGCGGCGGTGGAGAAGGCGTAGTTGATCTGTGGGTGGGCGCGGCCTTCAGCACTGTTGCGCAGGGTTTCGGCTTCGGCCTTGTCGCGGTGATCAAACCACGGGATGGCGAGGCCGCGCGGCGTGAAGTCATCCGCCACGCACAGGCCATCCTCGCCGATCCCGGTGGTGGCGATTGCCGCGATGGGCCTGCCCTTGCCGACGGCATGCCAGCCTTCGATGATCAGGTCTTCCAGGGCCGCGACAACTTCAAGGCCGTCGCTGACGATGCCCCAGCCATCGTTGCGGCGCGGCGACGGCACGGATTTCACCCAGAGGTCCTCTCCCTCGTCTCCGATGAAGAGGACCTTGATGTTGGTGGAACCGACGTCAACGCCGCAGAACATGGCGGGCGGCGCTCGCGGTTACCAGAGACGCTTGAACTTGGAGCGCGAGGCCTTGGCCATCTCGGCGATGAGCCAGGAGGTTTCCTCGGCCGGGCGCTGCCAGACCTTGCGGCCGACGACGACTCCCTGCGCGCCTGCCGCGATGGCATCGCTCACGTCCTTCAGGGTGGACTTGGCATCGCCCGACAGCGGGCCGCCCGCGACGACGATGGGGATATCCAGTTCGGCGCAGAGCTTGGCGGTGGCATCGGGGCCGGGGAAGGTGATCTTGATGATGTCGGCGCCGAGGTCATACGCGACGCGGGCCACTTCCATTTCCGCCGTGATGATCTCCGGCGTGCGGGGGTGGTTGAGGAAGACGGGCTCCACCATCACAGGCATGTCCCATTTCGCGGCGGCGGAGACAACTGTGCCGATGCGCTGGCAATACTGCACCTTCTCGGCATCGTTGACGTTCCACGGCAGGAGCAGCTTGACGCAATCGACACCCATGCGGGCGGCATCCTCCACCGAGGCCACCAGCACGCCGGTGCCGGTTGCGGGTGCGGAGGTGGGCCAGAAGGCGTCGATGGCGAGAATGCGGGCCATGGCGGGGTTCTGCGCCATCTCCACTTCGGTGGCCTTCACAATGCCGGTGGAGACCATGAAGCCGGTCACGTCTTCCTTCAGAAAGCGGCGCAGCACATTGGCCGGCTCTTCCAGCTGCGGCACGCGGCCCCAGACGAGGCCATGGTCAATCGGCACCACGAGTGCGGCGCGGTCGGGGCGGAAAACGCGATTCATACGGTATGAGGTGGAGAGGCGGCTGGCCACGGGCTTTGTCCTTGCGGTTGGTGGAGAGGTTGTAATCCGCGCCGGACCCTATGGGAAGTCTCCGGCAAGGCAAGCCGCAATTCTGCATGAAGGGTTTGTGAGCGATTTTCGCGGGTGTCCGCCCGTCATCAGGCGTCGCTGTCCTCCTGCCAGCGCACAAGAAGATGTGCCGGTTCGCCCGAGAGTTTGCGCATGGGGGCATCCATGATGGCGGGCGTGGCGGCTTCTCCGGCAACAACCACGGCGAGTTCGGTGAGGTTCGGGTCTTCGCAGGCCTTGGTGGCGATGGAGGTGATGGCGAGCGGGCCCGCGGCGAAGGCCTGGGCGATGAGGTTGCGGCTTGCGGCTTCATGATCGGCACGGCAACGGAGCGTGATGTGGAACTCGCGGCGCGGGCGGGTTTCGGTTCCGGTCTTGCTCTTCAGCAGTTTCACCAGCGGGCGCATGCCGAGATTGACGAAGACGACAAAGCCCGTGAGCAGGGCGGCGAGGTGCCAGGCGCTGGTGCCCGCGAGCAGTCCCACCGCCGCGGAACACCAGAGCGTTGCCGCCGTGTTCAGGCCATGCACGTTGAAACCGTCGCGGAAGATGATGCCGGCACCAAGGAAACCGATGCCCGAGACGACCTGTGCGGCAACGCGCGTGGGGCTTGCCTCGCCGGTGAAGCGGGCCGCGAAGATCACGAAAGCGGCGGCGCCGATGGCGACAAGCGCATTGGTGCGCAAGCCCGCCGTGCGTTTCCTCGCCTGGCGCTCAGTGCCGATCAAGGCGCCACAGACCAGTGCCACGCCAAGGTTCAGCGCGGCGGATTGCAGTTCAGGGAGAAGGGTGAGCATGGAGGCGTTGTCCCTTGGCAAATGCGGGAAGCTACACTGCGTGCATTGGTGATGGCAAACTGGGAGGACTGGGGGAATACCCCATGAAGCCGTCCGAACACTTCGGCACATGGCAGTTGATTTTGTGTTCCTTGTATGTTCTTGTCGTATCTGCCGCCCGTCTGCGGCATTCTCAGTGCCTGAGGGGATTCGATGAAACCGGTTGTGTTGGAACTTTGCGCGGGGGCGGGTGGACAGGCCTTGGGGCTTGAGCACGCGGGCTTTGAGCACGCCGGATTGATTGAGAACGACCGCCACGCCTGCAACACGCTCAGGCTCAACCGGCCAGACTGGAACGTCGTTGAACACGACCTCTTTGTGCCGCTTGATCTGACGCCCTTCAAAGGCGTGGACTTGCTGGCAGGCGGTCTGCCGTGTCCGCCGTTTTCCGTTGCCGGCAAACAGCTGGGCCAGCAGGACGAACGCAACCTGTTCGATGTGGGCATCAACTATGTCGATGAAATCCGTCCCCGTGCCGTGATGTTCGAGAACGTGAAAGGCATGCTTGATCCGCGCTTCGCGAATTACCGGGACTGGATCGACAAGCGCCTCAAGAAACTGGGCTACAGGAATGCCTGGCGTTTGCTGAATGCGAGCGATTATGGCGTACCGCAGCTTCGTCCGCGTGTTGTGATGGTGGCGATCAAAGCTACGCAGTGGGATGCGTTCGAATGGCCACAGAAGATGTCAGCCGCGCCCACGGTTGGCGAGACGTTGGTGGACCTGATGGCCGAGGCCGGGTGGCATGGCGCGAATGAGTGGGCAGCGAAAGCCAGCACGGTTGCGCCTACGCTGGTTGGTGGATCGAAGAAGCACGGTGGCCCGGACCTCGGTCCGACGCGGGCGCGAAAAGCTTGGGCCGAGCTGGGAGTAGACGGTCTGGGGCTTGCCAATCATGCGCCAGAGAAAGAATTCAGCAAGCTGCCCCGGCTGACTGTGCGGATGGCGGCGCGCATTCAGGGGTTCCCTGACGTCTGGCAATTTTCTGGTGGGAAAACATCCGCCTACAGGCAAGTCGGCAATGCCTTTCCGCCGCCAGTGGCGCGAGCCGTGGGGGCGCAGATCGTGGCTGCCCTGCAGGCCACTCACTGCCAACTGGTTTCCGCGGCGGAGTGACATGGGCGCACGGGACAAGCTGAGGACGCACTTCCTGAACAACATCGGGAAGGTGATGCATGCGAACGAACTGCGTGCTGTTGCTGGCGGCATTACCGAGTGGGCGAGGCGCGTGCGGGAGTTGCGCAACGAGGAGGGATTTCTGATCCTCACCCACAATGACAGGGCGGAACTGAAACCCGGCGAGTATCTGCTCGAGACTGCGAAGCCAGTGCCTTCTTTCAAGAGAGACATCTCGAAAGAGGTGCGTTCTCTCGTGCTCGACCGGAACGGGTTCACTTGCCAGATGTGCGGCGCCGTCGCTGGCGAACCTCACCCTTACGCGGAGGGACGCAAGACCAGACTCCACATCGGCCACATCATCGACAAGTCACTGGGTGGTTCAGATGAGCCATCCAACTTGCGGGCGCTGTGCTCCGTCTGCAACGAGGGGAGTTCCAATGTCACCATGGATCGTCCGAGCGCGTTGAAGTTGCTGACGCAGGTGCGGCGCGCAACGGTAACAGACCAGCTTGAACTCCTGCAGTGGCTCAAGAAGAAGTTCCCTGACCGGTGAGCGGCAAGGGCACCGCTTGCGCAGTCTTCTCAGCCCCCGTGCCGCTCCATCATCTCCACGAAGCGCCTGAACAGGTAGTGTGAGTCCTGCGGGCCGGGCGAGGCTTCGGGGTGGTGTTGCACGGAGAAGACGGGTTTGCCCTTCACCTGCAAGCCGGCATTCGAGCCGTCGAAGAGGGAGACGTGGGTTTCCTCTACGGTGGCGGGCAGGCTCTCACGGTCCACGGCGAAGCCATGGTTCATGGAGACGATTTCGACCTTGCCGGTGGTGTGGTCTTTCACCGGGTGGTTGGCACCGTGGTGGCCTTGGTGCATCTTGAGCGTCTTTGCGCCCAGTGCGATGGCGAGCATCTGGTGGCCAAGGCAGATGCCGAAGACGGGTGTTCCGGAGGCCACAAGCTTTTTGATTTCGGGCACGGCATACTCGCCGGTGGCGGCGGGGTCGCCCGGGCCGTTGGAGAGGAAAACGCCATCGGGCTTCATGGCGAGAATGTCCTCGGCGCTGGTGGTGGCGGGAACGACCGTCACGTCACAGCCCGCCGAGGTGAGGCAGCGCAGGATGTTGCGCTTGAGGCCGTAGTCTATGGCCACGACCCTCTTGCCGCCCTCGGCCGTCGTGTAACCGGACTTCCAGTCCCACAGCCTTTCATCCCAGTCCATGCGCTGCTGGACGGAAACGTCCTTGGCGAGGTCCATGCCGACCAGGCCTGGCCATTTGGCGGCCTTGCGCTTCAGCGCGGCGATATCAAACTTGCCCTTGGCATTGTGGGCGATGACACCATTGGGCATGCCCTTCTCGCGGATGAGGCCGGTGAGGGCGCGGGTGTCGATGCCGGAGAGGCCGATGATGTTTCTGTTCTTCAGCCACTTGGTGAAGTGTTTGGCGGCGCGGTAGTTGGCCGGATCAGTGACCGGGGCCTTGACGATGCAGCCGAGCACGGCGGCGGAGGCCGCGAGGTTGGTGGTCTCGATGTCCTCGTCATTGGTGCCGACGTTGCCGATGTGCGGGAAGGTGAAGGTGACGATCTGGCCAGCATAGGAAGGATCGGTGAGCACTTCCTGGTAGCCGGTCATGGCGGTGTTGAAGCAGACTTCGCCCACCGCATCACCTTCAGCACCGAAGCCCTGGCCTTCGATCACCGTGCCGTCGGCGAGCACCAGCAGGCCGGTCACCACGGGGGCATCCCAGTCGCCAAACTGCGGGCGTGACTTTGCTTTGGCCTTCGGGGCCTTCTTGGCGGTTGCCATGGTCGAGTCTCCGGGAATTTGGGGCTGGTTAAGGGAGGAGGGAGCGGGCGTCAAGTTTGCGCTGCACCTGCGAAGGCGTTATGGAGGCGCTTTCCACGCATTTCAAAACCGGGAGAGAGCCGATGAGCCTCCGTGACCAACTCAATGCCGACCTGAAGGACGCCATGAAGGCGGGCGAGAAGCGGAAGCTCGCCACCATCCGGCTGATGAACGCCGCCATCAAGGACAAGGACATCAACGCCCGCACCGAAGGCCACGACAGCGAGAAGCTGCCGGATTCGGCCCTCCTCGATCTCTTCGCCAAGATGGTGAAGCAGCGCCAGGATTCGATCGCTGCCTATGAGCAGGGCGGACGCCCGGAACTCGCCCAGCAGGAGCGCGAGGAAATGGCTGTCATCCAGTCCTACATGCCCAAGCAGCTTTCGGAGGACGAAACGAAAGAGGTGATCAAGGGCATCATCGCCGCCCTCGGGGCCGCGTCCGTCAAGGACATGGGCAAGGTGATGGCGGAACTGAAAGCCGGTTATTCCGGCCAGATCGACATGGGCAAGGCCGGCGGCGTTGTGAAGGGGCTGCTGGGCTGATTTGCGGGCTATGGGCGGGCTGGACAGCCGTTCATCTTCGGTTCAGACTAAATGCCCGACAGTGGTGTCATCGCGGCTCAGATCGTCGCGGCCACTGTCACAATTGAAAGGACCCATCATGTTGCGCAAGACCGCTCTCGCCATCGCTGCCGCCGCCACCATGGCGCTCGGCATCATGGGCACGGCTTCCACCGCGGAAGCGCGCCACCGCCATGGCCACTTCGGCATTTATATTGGTGTGCCCATCATCGGCCACGTCCATGGTCATGGCCACCGCCATGGACACTGCCACTGGATCAAGGTGAAGAAGAAGCACCACGGCTGGAAGACCGTGAAGCGCTGCCACTCGCACCGCCACGGCCACCCGCACCACTGAGTGTGGCCACAGGACGACGGGAAGGCCGCGCGTTTTCGCGCGGCCTTTTCTTTTGATAGGGGGGTCAGGCGATCTTGGTAGTCACCATCACGTTGCGGCGGATGGCGTGGGAGTAGGGGCAGATCACATGGGCCTTCTTGGCCAAGGCCGTTGCTTCCGCCTTCTTGAAGCCGGGAAGCGACACTTCCAGTTTCACCTCGATGCCGAAGCCCTTCTTGTCGGAGCGCGGGCCGAAGGAGACGTGCGCCGTGACGGTTGACTCCGGCGAGAATGGCAGCGGCTTCTTGGCCTTGGAGTTGGCAAACTTCATGGCGCCGAGGAAGCAGGAGGAATAGCCGACGGCGAAAAGCTGCTCGGGGTTAGTGCCTTGCCCGTCGCCACCCATCTTCACGGGGTGGGCGAGGATCAGGTCGAGCATGCCGTCATCGGTCTTGGCCGTGCCGCCACCGCGCCCGCCCTTTGCCGTGCCGACTGCGGTGTAGATTTTCTTGATCGCCATGGGTTGCCTCCTTGCATGGTTGAGGTTGCAACATTCCACGGCTGCGCGAATCGGGCAAGGCGATGCCCGTTACTTGCGGCCCTTTTCGTGGTCCACGAAGGCGCGGAGCACGGCATTCATCCGCGTCTGGTAGCCCTTGCCGGTGGCCTTGAAGAAGTCGTGGACATCCGCATCGACGCGGATGCTCATGGCGATCTTGGGTTTCAACGTAACCATCCGCGCCTTCGACCAATCCATGTCGAGAGGTGCCGCATCCGGGTCATCGGCAACGGCGCGGCGAATGTCGTCCTCAGTGATGGCATCGAACGCCGCTTGGTTAAAAGGCAGTTTGGGTAGACGTCTAAGTTCTTTGAAAGACAAGCGCACCATACCGTCTTCTTTCGGACGGAGTAGCTTTTCGCGCAGAGACAATTCGGAGGGAGTGAGTTGTTTCGGCGCATACGACAAAGATGACTGTTCCTCGGAAAAGCCCGAGGATTCCGAAACGGTGCTCGTCGTGCCAGCCCTGATATTGCGCGAAACAGGGGTTGAGGAAGATCTCCGCTGCTTCTTCGAATGAGATGCCGTGCTTGATTTGGTTCGCATGATTCTTTGCCGGGCTCCAGTCAACATGATCGCACTCGAATGCGCCCTCTTGCCACTCATCATCCATGCCGCCGCCCCGGTGCAAGTGAATGTATATACAAATGTATCTCGTCACTTGTCAACACGTCCGCGGGCACTTGCCTGTGCTGGCGCCAAACCTGCTAAACCTCGCCCATGCGCTTTCCGCCGACCTTCCTTGAGCAGATCCGGGCGCGGGTGAATCTTTCATCCGTGATCGGCCGCCATGTGCAGTGGGACCGACGCAAGACGCAGGCCGCCAAGGGTGACTATTGGGCCTGCTGTCCGTTCCACACCGAGAAGTCGCCGAGCTTCCATGCCGATGACCGCAAGGGGCGCTACCACTGCTTCGGCTGCAAGGCCTCCGGCGACATTTTCACCTTCCTCGTGGAGAAGGAGGGACTGAACTTTCCGGAGGCCGTGGAACGGCTGGCCAGTGATGCTGGCCTGCCCATGCCGGTTGTTTCCGAAGCTGAGGTGGAGCGCGAGAAGACGCGCGCAAACCTTTATGATGTCATGGAAATTGCGGCCAAGCTGTTTCAGGCGGAATTGCAGACATCGCATGGCGCGAAGGCCCGGGGCTATCTCGCGGACCGTGATCTCTCGCCTGCAGTGCAGAAGGATTTCGGCATCGGCTATGCGCGCGATGACCGCTCGTGGCTGCGCAATGAACTCGCGGCCAAAGGTGTGGCACTCGACCAGATGATCGAGGCCGGGCTTGTCGTCGTGAAGGACGACAACGCCGTCGGCAATGACCGCTTCCGCGACCGCGTGATGTTCCCGATCCGCGACCAGCGCGGCCGGGTGATTGCCTTCGGCGGGCGGGCGCTCAGGCCCGATGTTCCCGCCAAGTATCTCAACTCGCCGGAGACGCCGGTCTTCCACAAGGGTGAGGTGCTGTACAATCTCGACAAGGCGCGGGGGCCTGCCCACCAGACCAACCGCCTGATCGCGGTCGAGGGCTATGTCGATGTCATCGCCATGGCGCGGGCCGGATTTGCGGAAACGGTGGCACCGCTGGGCACGGCGCTCACCGAAAACCAGCTGGGCCTGCTGTGGCGCACGGTGCCGGAACCGATCCTGTGTTTTGATGGAGATAGTGCGGGACTGAAAGCGGCCTATCGCGCGCTGGACCTGGCGCTGCCGCTGCTGACGCCGGGGCACTCACTGCGCTTTGCCTTCTTGCCCGAGGGAAAAGACCCCGATGACCTGCTGCGGGCGGAAGGGCCTGATGCGGTGAAGGCGGTAATTGCGGCGGCGTTGCCCATGGCGGATGTCTTGTGGCGCCGCGCCCTGGACGAGAATGACCGTGCGAGCCCAGAGCGCAAGGCGGCCTTCGAGCGCGACCTCCGCGCCATGGCGGGCGGGATCAAGGACGAGACCGTGAGGCGGCACTACCTGGATGACCTGCACCAGCGTTTCCGCGAATTGTGGGGGCAGGGCAGGCCTGCAGCCAGCGCAGGGCCCCGCGCTGCCGGTGGCCGGGCCTTTCAGCCGCGCCTTAAGCCCGGCCAGAGGTCGTGGGAGGTGCCCCAGCCCGCCTCGCCACAACTGCGCGCTGCGGCGGCGGCCAACACGGCCATGGCGGCGGCCGAGCGGCGGGAGCGGATGATCATCCTGTCCGCCATCAACCACCCCGACATCCTGCACGACTTCTGGGACGATTTTGCCGGGCTCGATTTTACCTCGCGGGCGCTTGACTCCCTCCGTACACTGATTCTAGACGTGGCCTCCTCCGAGGAGGCCCTTGACCGGGCGGCCTTGAAGACCCACCTGAGTTCAAAGGGATTTGGTCCGGATCTGGACCGCCTCGAAGATCAGGCGAAGCGTCTGAATGAGTGGTTCTTGGGTCCGTTGGCTGCACCAGATGATGCCCGGACAGGCCTCCGCCAGATGATCGCCCTGCACCGCAAAACCGTCACACTCGACCGCGAGCTGAGGGCAGCCGAAGCTGCCTTTGCGCGCGATCCGTCGGAGGACACACAGGCCGCTCTTTTTGCGGTCCGCGACCAGTTGTCGTCGGCCCTCGGGTCCGAAGCCTTGATCGAAGGCTTTGGGGCCGCCTCGGGCCGGGGCAGGGGAGAGGCGATGTAACGCCGGCCCCGCGCCGCCATGGTTAAGGACCGTTTAACGGGCAGGGCTTTAGGTGACCGCCGAATCACTTTACCGCAGGTGCCGAATCACCTGCCCTTGAGGACTTGAGACCGAATGGCCCGTACGCCTGCAAAGCCTGTCGCCGCTGCCCGCCCCGTGAAGCCACCGGTGGAGCAAGACGCGCCCGCAACGCCGGATGAAACTGCCGCCGAGCCGGAAGCCCCGGAAGCCGGGGCCGATGCGCCCGTTCTCGACATGAACGACGCCGCTGTGAAGCGGATGATCAAGCTCGCCAAGGCGCGCGGCTATGTGACCCTCGATGAACTGAACGCCGTGCTGCCGTCCGACGAGACCTCGCCGGAGCAGATCGAGGACATCATGGCGATGCTCAACGAGATGGGCATCAACGTGG
>CALMZX010000065.1 GCA_937870685.1 uncultured Alphaproteobacteria bacterium | reverse complement strand
TCCATGCCCCCGGCCACTCGCCCGGCTCTGTGGTTTTCTTCAACGAAGCAAACCGTTTTGCCTTGATGGGCGACGTCCTGTTCCAGGGCTCCATCGGCCGCACCGATCTGCCGGGCGGCAGCCACGAAACATTGCTCTCCTCCATCCGCGAGAAGGTTCTGCCGCTGGGAGACGACGTTGTGTTTCTGCCGGGGCACGGCAGTGCCAGCCGCATCGGTGATGAGCGGGCAAACAACCCCTTCCTGACCGGGCAGGCCTGAGTCAGGCCTGATTACCCGATCACGCCCTTGCCCCTGAGGGCGGCAATCGCGGCTTCTGACAACCCCAGTTGTTCGTACAGCACCTTGTCCGTGCCATCACCCAGCCGCGGCGGCGGTTTGTCGTAGGCAACAGGCGTCTCGGAGAACACGATGGGGTTGGCCACGCCGGGAACCTGCACGCCGTCATCGCGCGTGAGGCCGACTTGCAGCCCGCGCGCCAGAACCTGGGGATTGGCAAAGACCTGGTCCAGCGTGTTGATCGGTCCGCAGGGTACGGCGGCCGCCTCGAAGGCAGCGACCCAGTCAGCGGTCGTACGTGCCTGCATGAAGGGGCGCAGCAATGGCGTGAGCGCTGCCCGGTTCTCGACCCGCCCGCGGTTGGTCCTGAAGCGTTCGTCCTGCGCCAGATGCGGCGCACCGATGATGGCGCAATATTCCGCATACTGACGGTCCGTGCCCACCGCCATGATGATGTAGCCATCCGCCGTCTCAAAGGTCTGGTAGGGTACGATGTTGGGGTGCGCATTGCCTAGCCGCGTCGGGGCCTTGCCACCGACGAGGTAGTTCAGGGCCTGGTTGGCCATCACGGCCACCTGTGAATCCAGAAGCGCCAGGTCCAGATATTGCCCGTGCCCCGTCCGCTCCCGGTGGAAAAGGGCCGCTTCGATGCCGATCACCGCATGCAGGCCGGTGAAAATGTCTGCAAAGGCCACGCCCATCTTCATGGGTTCGGCTCCGGGAGCGCCGTCCGGCTGGCCCGTCACCGACATGATTCCGCCCATGCCCTGAATCATGAAGTCGTAGCCGGCACGCTGTGCGTAGGGCCCGTTCTGGCCGAAGCCCGTGATGGAGCAGTAGATCAGGCGCGGATTGACGGCCTTGAGGCTTTCGTAGTCGAGGCCATACTTCTTCAGGCCACCGACCTTGAAGTTCTCGATCACGATATCGGCTTTTTCGGCGAGGCTGCGGATAAGTGTCTGGCCCTCGGGAGAAGCCATGTCGATGCAGACAGACCATTTGCCGCGATTGGCTGACTGGAAGTAGGCCGCATCACCGCGCGAACCGTCCGGATTGGTGAGAAAGGGTGGTCCCCAGCCGCGCGTATCATCGCCTTCGCCAGGCTTCTCGATTTTCACCACTTCCGCGCCGAAATCGGCCAGCATCTGCGTGGCCCACGGGCCCGCCAGCACACGGGTGAGATCAAGAACGCGGATACCTGAGAGTGGGCCAGCCATGGGCAACCTTTTTGAAACTTACGAGAGCGAATGCCAGACGGCATCATCAACGGCAACACCATCCCGTTCCGAGATCGCCAGCTTTTCTGCATAAGGGTTTTTCGTGCGCTCGCCGCCCAGCGGAAACGCAGGATCGACCGGGCAGCCAATGCCGTAGTTTCCCGCAACGCTGCCGGGCAGCAAGTAAAGCCCGTGCCGCACATTGCGCAGGAAGAGCCGACCGTGCTCACGCGTCAGCCGCTCGATTTCGGGGCCGAGAAAGACACAGGATACACCTTGCAGGTCCACTCCCATCAGGTCCTTCTCCAGCACGGCTGTTGTGGTGCTGTCGGAAAGGGCTTCCGCCAGCTGTTTGAGGCCGGGATAGCCCACCCCTTCCAGGAAGGTGCATGCGGGCGCGGCAAAATCCGCCACCTGTGCGTGACCATTCCGCGCAAGGGCAGACCTGGCGCAGGCCTCGATCTCGGCAAGGGAGTGAATTCCCATGGTCAGGCGTCAGGCGGCGTGAATTCCTGCACGTCCTGCTCCTTCAATACGTCTTCCATGGCAACCGAAAAGGCCTTCACCACCTTGTGGTCGATCTGGCCAATGCAACTGGCACGGAAACTCGGCCGCTTTGCCAGTTCACCCGCCGAAATCAGGAATCCGCGCTGGCGCAGGCTTTCCTGCATCGCCGCAAAATCGAACTTTTTGTCGCGTGGCGCGAGGAAGGTTTGGAGAATGGGGCCTGCATCCGTATCGGCCAGCAGCGGTACAAATCCCATGGCGCGCATGCGGGTGATCAGGTCTTCGGCATTGCGCTGGTAGCGCGCCCGCCGCATGCCGATGCCACCTTCTGCCTCCAGTTCCCGCAGGGCCTGCCGGAGAGCAACGAAGCTGTGGGTGGGGGGCGTGGTGCGGAATGTCCCGCTGCTTTCCTGCTGGCTCCACTGCGCGTGAAGATCGTGGCTCAGGGCGTGGGGTTTGCCCGCTCCCGCGATCAGCAGTTCCCGGCGCAGAACCACAAAGCTGCAGCCGGGAATGCTTTCCAGGCATTTTTCCGGGCCGGCGATCAGCACATCAATGTGGTCACCGCCCATGTCCACTGGCATGGCGCCGAAGGTCGCTGAAGCATCAACCATGAAGGTCTTGCCCCGCTCCTTCACCAGCTTTCCAATCTCGCCCACCGGATTGATGAGACCGCTCGACGTTTCACAGTGGCAAAGCCACACGTGTGTGATGTCGTGATCAGCCTCCAGCGCCGCAGCCACCTCGTCTGCAGTGGGCGCAACGCCGTCTGGCTTCTCCAGAATGGCAACGGGACGTTCCAGCGCCGCAAGTGTGGCGGCAGCGCGCTCTCCGTCCCGTCCATTGCTGATGACGAGTGTCTTTTTGCGCTTTGCTGGTGCGAAGAAACCAAGTGCCGACTCCGCGGCGGAGGCACAGGGCACCAGCACGCACTCGTGGCGGGCGTCTCCCCCAGCCAGCCGCTTCAGGTCACGCCGAAGATCACCGGTAAGGGCGCGGAACTCACGGTCTTCGGGAGCGTGGTCCGCCAGCAAGGCAATCTTGACGGCGCGGGACGTGGTCACAGGCCCCACGGCAAGAATGTAGGGCATGTCGTCCTGCCCGGGCGGCCCCTTGAAACGCGGTGCCACATAGTAGGTGTTGGTCATGAATCACTCCCGCCCCCGGGTGTGCCGGAAACAGACCTTTTGCTCAAGTCAAGCGTCAATTGATAGCCTCAAATGCAGCACTTGTCTGGAGGCAGAACAGGGCCATAATACACCTGCTTTGCGGGAGTGCTTCACATGACACTGGGTTACATCTTTCTGGCGCTGATCGTCGCCGTCGGCGGCTATCTGGTCTATGCCTACAACGGACTTGTTTCCAACAAGAACCTTGTGGCTGAAGGCTGGAGCGGCATCGACGTGCAGTTGAAACGCCGCGCTGACCTCATTCCCAATCTGGTGGAGACCGTGAAAGGCTATGCCTCGCACGAGGACAAGATTTTCCGCGACCTTGCTGAACTGCGCGCCAAGTCTATTGCCGGCGGCAGTGTCGCCGACCAGTCCGCCGTCGGTCAGGCCATGTCGGCGGCACTGGGCCGCCTCTTTGCCATCGCGGAGGCCTATCCGGAACTGAAGGCGGATGCCAATTTCCGCGACCTGCAGGACAAGCTCACGGGCGTTGAAGACGAAATCCAGATGTCGCGCCGCTACTATAATGGCGCGGTGCGCAACCTGAACACCATGATTGAGTCCTTCCCTTCCAATCTCGTGGCCAATTTCTTCCGCTTCACCAAGGCGGAATTCTTCGAGATCGGTGACGCCGCCCAGCGCGAGACGCCGAAGGTGGACTTCAAGACGCGCTGATCCCCATGCTGCGCAGGCTTGCGGCACTTCTCGTCCTCATCTTCGGCCTGGGCCAGGCGGCCTTGGCCGAAGAAGTCATTCGCAATTTTGTCTCGGACGTGACGGTCCAGGCTGATGGCGAACTGCTTGTCCGTGAAACCATCACGGTGCGGTCTGAAGGCCGCGAAATCCGGCGCGGCATTCTCCGCGATTTTCCCACAACCTACAAAGACCGTCTCGGCCAGCAGGTGCAGGTCGGCTTTGACGTCGTTGATATCCGGCGCGATGGGAGGTCCGAGCCCTGGAGCACCACTCATGTCTCCAATGGCGTGTCCATCCGCATCGGCGACAAAGATGTGTTTCTCGATGATGGTGACCACACCTATCAGATCACCTACCGCACCACTCGTCAGATCGGCTTCTTCCAGGACTTCGATGAACTCTACTGGAATGCCACCGGCAATGGCTGGACCTTCCCGATCGAGCATGCGCAGGCGATTATCCGGCTGCCATCCGGCGCGGAAGCCGGACAATACGCCGTGTACACAGGCCGCTTTGGCGAGAACGGCAAGGACGCGCGTGTGACCAGAGAAGGCGGCAACGTTTTTGCCGCCGAAACCACGCGTCGCCTCGAGGCCGGAGAAGGCTTCACCGTGGCGGTGTCCTGGCAAAAGGGCATTGTCGCGCCGCCCACCGCGGCACAGCAGCGCTGGTGGTGGATCATGGACAACATGGGCTACTTCCTGCTGGGCTTCACCATGCTGGGCGTCGCCGCCTACTATATCTTCGCCTGGAACAGGGTTGGCCGTGATCCGCCGGGTGGGCCGATCGTGCCGCTGTTCCGCCCGCCGGAGGGCTTGGGGCCGGCAGGCGTGCGCTATGTCTGGAAGCAGCGTTTTGACGATGAAGGCTTCGCCGCCGCCCTCGTGGGCCTTGCGGTCAAGAAGCGTCTTGTGATCAGCGACGACGACGGCAGCTACAGCATCACCCGCGGAGGGCAGGGCCGGGACCCGCTGACACGAACCGAGCAGACGCTGCTGCAGGCCCTGCCGTCCGGTACCTTGAACCTGAAGCGCGGCAACCATCTGAGCGTCAACAGCGCCCGCGCCGCCATCGAGGGCGGCCTCAACGACGAGTATGACGGCACCATGTTCCTGCGCAACCTGAAATGGTTTGTGCTGGGGGCCGTGTTGTCAGCCGCCGGGCTGCTCATTGCAGGCTTCATGATGCCGGCGGGTGAGGGTGCCATTGTCGCCTTCACCACCATTTTCTCGACCATCTGGTGGGGCGTCATCCTTTCCGTTGGTTGGGCCATGGTGAAAGGCTTTGGATCGGGCGGCGGCCTGCTGTCGAAGATACGCTCGCTCATGGGCATGATCTTCCTCGTACCATTCGTTTTTGGCGGCCTTGCCGTTCCCGCAGCTACCTTCTTCGGCACCGGAGCGTCATGGCCGATGATCTTCTTCATTGGCGGCGCAGTTCTGCTCGCGCTCTACAACTTCGTTTTCTATTGGTTGTTGAAGGCGCCAACCCCCAAAGGAAAGGCCATTCTCGACCAGATCGAAGGTTTCCGCATGTACATGACGACGGCGGAAGAAGAACGCCTCAAGGTCCTGCATCCGCCGGAAAAGACGCCCGAGCTGTTTGAGCGCTACCTGCCGTATGCCATCGCGCTGGATTGCGAGAACGAGTGGAACGCCAAGTTTGCCGCAGTCCTCGCTGCTGCTGCGGCAGCCGGGGCGGCGGCGGGTGTGGCACCCTCATGGTACCATGGCAGCAACTGGAACAGCCGCGGTTTCTCCCGCGATCTCAGTTCCGGACTTGCCTCCTCGATCTCGTCAGCATCGGTGGCGCCGGGGTCTTCATCAGGTTCAGGCGGAGGTGGTTTCTCTGGTGGAGGTGGCGGCGGCGGCGGCGGCTCCGGCTGGTAGTCAGGTCCACTCCCCCAGATAAGCGCGCACGCCCGCGTCCGTCGACGCAAAAAACTTTGGCGTGTCCTCAGGGGCGCGAACCACACCCTTGTCCACGAAGATGACACTGCCGGCAATTGTGCGCGCATCTTCGGGTTGGTGCGTCACCATCAATGTGGTCAGCCCTTCGCTGGCATGCAGCGCCTTGATCAACCGCAGCATCTCCCGGCGCAGGCCGGGACCAAGCGCAGCGAAGGCCTCGTCCAGCAACAGGATCGGGCGTTTCCTCACCAGCACGCGCGCAATGGCAATGCGTTGCCGTTCGCCGCCGGACATGTCTCCGGGTCGGCGTTTCGCCAATGCTGACAGGCCCACCAGATCCAGCGCCCGGTCCACGTCATTGCGCTGCTTGCTGTCCAGCGAAAGGGTGGGAGACAGGCCCAGCGCCACGTTGCTCCACGCGTCGAGATGCGCGAAGCTGTTGTGATCCTGGAACACGGCGGTGACCGGGCGCTCTGCCGGGCCTGCCATTGTCATGTCGCGGCTGTCGAGCATGACGCTGCCCTTTGCCAGCGGTTCAAATCCGGCAATGACATTGAGCAGCGTGGACTTGCCGGCGCCACTGGGGCCGAGCACGGCGGCAAACGCACCACGCGGAACACGCAGGTCGATGGCGAGCGTGAATGCGCCGTGACGATAGAGGCCGTTGTCTATGCGGATCATCATGGCGTGCGCCCCATGCGGTTGGCGATCAATGTTCCCGTGAAACTGAGCAGGGCCAGCAAGAGGGCAGTGCCCTGTGCGGTTGCTGACCGGTATTGCCCCATTTCGGATGCGATGAGTGACGGCAATGTGACCACGCCTTGCGATCCCAGCATCAGCACCGCCGTGAGATCGCCGAAGGACAGGATGAAAGCGATCAGGAAAGCCTGAGCCAAAGGCCTCGTCAGGGCGGGCTGGTCGATCAGCTTGAACCGTGCCCAGCCAGAAAGGCCGATCTGCGCACAGAGCCGGTCCTGCGGCAGCAGCTGCGCCGCCATCGCGCCGTGGAGAAGAGCGACAGAAAAAGGCAGTGACATCAATGCGTTCAGCAGGGAAATCAAGGCAATGCTTGAAGCCGGTCCATGAACGAAGCCGCGCAACAGGATGAACCAGCCCGTCGCCAGCACCGCTGGCGGAAGGATCAGTCCCAGCAGGCTGATGGCGTTCAGCACGCCCCGTGAGCGTGGGAGGCGCAGTTGCAGCAGAGCCAGCGTCCAGGCGAGAACAAGGCTCATGCCGGCACTGAGCATCGCAATCACGACACTCGTGCCCACAGCCTGGTAAAGGATGGGGCGGGGCGAGAACGACGTCGCACCCGACACCAGAAGCGCCAAAAGCGGTGGCAGCACCAGTGCGACGGAGATTGCCACAGCCAGCAAGCCCAGCCAGCCTGCGCGGCGGCGCGCAGGCTGCAACAGCCGCAATCTCGGTGGCCCGGTCATGGGGGCAGCCAGTTGCCCGGCAAGCAGCACCAGCACAAGGCACAAGCCCGCCTGCAACAGGGCAAGCGTGACAGCGCGCGAGACATCAAAGTCCATGCGCAGCGATTGGTAGATGGCGACCTCCAGCGTGGTGGCGGAAGGCCCCCCCAGCGTCAGCACCACCACGAAACTGGCTGCACAAAGCAAGAAGATCAGGGCCGCCAGACGCGGCAGGAGAGCGCGCAGCGCAGGCCATTCCACGTGCCGCCAGCGGGCACGGGAACTGAAACCGAGCTGGTCCGCAAGGCGGAGGTTTTCAGGCGTGACATCTTCAAGGGCTTCCAGGCAGAAGCGCAGGGCCAGTGCAAGGTTGAAGAACACATGGGCAAGCAGGATGCCGCTCAGCCCATAGAGGCTGAGGAGCCCACCAAACCATCCTGACTGCCCGTAAAGTTCCACCAGCGCCAGCACAACCACAATGGCCGGAAGTGCCTGCGGCACGGCAAAGAGCGCCAGCAGCAGGCCGCGGCCCGGAAACGGCCTGAAGGCCAGTGCACGGGCGGCGGGAATGGCAATCGCAAGGGACAGTACCGTCGACAACCCGGCCTGCAGCAGCGTGAAACCGAGAATGCGCCAGACGTAAGCGTCGAGCGCGAATTGCCCGCCCTGCGCGGCCGCAAAAACGAGCAGCGGAACAAGTCCAGCCAAGGCCGCCGCGAGAACGGCAGCAGGGGCGAGAAGCGCAAGGCGGGGCATGCGTGTCATGTCATTTGCTGACCGCGTTCAGCCACTCGTCAATCCACGCGCGGCGGTTGGCGTTCACCTCCGCCGGCGTGAAGAGGAGGGTCTTTTCAGGCGCAACGATTTTGCCGAAGGCCGCAGGCAATGGTTTGTCGGTGGCACCCGCAGGCAGCATCCAGTTTGTGGCGGGGATTTCGTTCTGGAACCCCGGCGTCAGCATGAAGGCGAGGAACTTCCGTGCCAGCGGCAGCTCGGGCGAAGCCGCGATGGCCCCTGCCACCTCCACCTGCAGGTAGTGGCCCTCCTTGAAAGCGGCCGCCTTGTAGCGTTCCGTCTTCTCCACTTCGATGTGATAGGCAGGCGAGGTGACGTAGGAGAACACCATCGGCGCTTCGCCCTTGGTGAACAGGCCATAGGCCTCCGACCATCCGGGCGTGGTGGTGAGAATGCGCGGCTTCAGCTTGGCCCAGGCATCAGCGGCCTTGTCACCATAGACGGACTTCATCCAGAGCAGGAAACCGAGGCCGGGCGTGGACGAGCGCGGATCCTGCAGAATGATTTTCTGCGCGGCATCACCGTTCACGAGATCATCGAGAGAGGCGGGAGGGGCAGCCATTTTCTCGCTGTCATAGACAACGGCGAAATGGCCGTAGTCAAAGGGCAGGAAGGTGTCATCGCTCCAGCCGCCGGGAATGTTGGTCTGCGGCGTGGCAACCCCATGCGGGGCAAACAGATTGAGGCCGCGTGCCTCATCCGTCAGGTTGGTATCGAGGCCGAGAACGACATCGGCCTGTGTGTCCTTGCCCTCCAGCTTCAGCCGGTTGAGCATGGCCACACCATCCGCCAGCGCCACCCATTCGACGGTGCAGTCGCAGGTGGATTCAAAATTCGCCTTGATGGCCGCTCCCGGTCCCCATTCGGAGACGAAGCTGTCATAGGTGTAGATGGTGAGCGTGTCCTTCGCCCATGCCGGGACGGCAAGAAGAAGGGACGCGGCGAGTGCAAGGATGGGTCTTTTCATGTGTCCTCCATTCGCCAACTTCGAGACATGGAGGAGGGACGTGACAACCGCCCCGCTCGCAATCCCTACGCTGGCATGATCCAGATCAGGTTCAGCGGGTTGGCCATGACGCCTCTCAGCCAAGCCTTGTGAGCCCAGCACCCCGTTGAGAGCGGGTTCGCATTTAGGGCAGGGGCCTCGCGCTGGCAAGCCGGACCTGATAGAGGGCAGCCATGTTTCAGAAACAACGCAACGCATGAGCCGCCGATGACCCGCTTTGCCGTACTTCTCGGAGGCGATGTGACGCCAACGGACCGCCTGCGCAAGCAGGTGGCAGGCACCCGCGTCATTGCCGCCGACAGCGGCATGGCCCATGCGCGTGCCCTGGGGCTCACGCCGGAGCTGTGGGTTGGCGATTTTGATTCGGCTGGCACGGCGCTGGAAGAGGCCTATGCCGATGTGCCGCGTCATGTTTTTCCGGCGGCCAAGGATTCAACCGACGGCGAGATCGCCATCACCGAAGCCTTGAAACGCGGCGCAACGGACCTCGTGCTGGTGGGCGGGTTCGGCGGCCAGTTCGATCACGTGCTGGCCCACGCCCTGATGCTGATGGAACTGGCAAAGCGCGGCGTGAAGGCCGTGCTCACCAGCGGCCATGAGGAGGCCCATGCCCTCATCCAGCTGCTGCTGTTTGTGGACCTCGCGCCCGGCACGCGCCTCTCCCTCATTCCGCTGACGGCGCTCAAGGGCCTCACCATCACGGGCGTGCGCTGGCCGCTGAAAGAACATGCCGTGGCGCGCGGTTCCACGCTCACGCTCTCCAACGAATGCCTGGGCGGCCGTGCCGCAGTCGGGCTGGAAAGCGGCGAGGCGCTCGTGGTCCTCTACCCATCATGACCCGGCATCTGGTGAGCCGCCTCGGCCAGCGCGGCGATGGTATCGTGGAAGCACCGGATGGCGTGCGCCATGTGCCCAAGGTTCTCGCAGGCGAGGTTGTCGAACTGGCAGGCACGCGGCTGCTGCGCGTCACGTCGCCATCGGCAGAGCGCGTCGAGCCCTTCTGTCTGCACTACGCCACCTGCGGCGGCTGCAAATTCCAGCATTGGCGTGCGGAGGCCTACCGGGCCTGGAAGCTGGATCTCGTGCGTCAGGCGCTGGCCGGGCAGGGCTTGCCCGTTGAAGTGACGGAACTGGTCGACGCCCATGGAGCGGGCCGCCGCCGCGTCGCCTTCCACGTCCGCAAGGTGGATGGCGTCTGGCGCGCAGGCTTCATGGAACAGAAGAGCCACGACTTGGCCCCCCTCGATCATTGCTCCGTGCTTGTTCCTGCCTTGATGGACAGCCCGGCCCTGGCAGCAGAGTTTGGTGCCTTGCTGGGAGACTGCGACGTGGCACTGACGGCAGCGGCCAACGGCATCGACGTTGCAGTCAAGGCCGAGCGCAAGGCGACGGACAAACGCAGCCCGGCGCTTTCCGCCCTGTTCAATGCCCGCAATCTCCTCCGCCTCTCGGTGAATGGTGAGGTGTTTGCCATGGCGGCCCCCCCGGTCGCGCGGGTGGGCAAGACCATGGTGCCATTGCCCGTTCAATCCTTCCTGCAGGCAACGGAAACTGGCGAAGAGGAACTGGCGCGGCTTGTCCTTGCGTCGCGGCCAAAGAAGGCCCGCACGGCCGTCGATCTCTTTTCGGGTGTCGGCACATTCGCATTGCGGCTGGCGGAACACATGACTGTGGCCGCCTTCGATTCCGACCGCGCCGCGATTGACTGCCTTCAGAAGGCGATGCGCATGTCCCAGGGGCTCAAGCCTGTGTCAGCTGCGGCGCGCAACCTGTTCAATGCGCCGCTGACACCCGGAGAGTTGAAGGAGTTTGACTGGGCCATCCTTGATCCGCCGCGGGCCGGTGCCGAGGCACAGTGCCGGGCGCTGGTGGCCTCGCAGCTGAAACACGTCACCTATGTGTCATGCGACCTGCAGAGTTTCGTGCGCGACGCCAAAATGATGACGCAGGGCGGCTTCACCCTGCGTTCTGTCACGGCTGTCGATCAGTTCAAGTGGACTCCCCACGTGGAACTGGTGGGAACGTTCGTCCGCAAGTGATGGGGGTCAGTCCTTGGCGCGTTCCACGTAGGAGCCGTCAGCCGTATCCACCACGATCCGGGTGCCAGATGTGATGTGCGGCGGCACCATGGTGCGCACGCCGTTGGAAAGAACCGCAGGCTTGAACGAGGACGAGGCCGTCTGGTTCTTGATCGCTGGTTCCGTTTCAGTGATTTCCAGCGTCACGCGCTGCTGGATTTCGATGGAAATCGGCGAGTCATTGAACAGCGCCACCTGGCATTCCATGCCTTCCTGCAGGAAGGGAGCGGAGTCACCCAGCATGTCGGCAGGCACGTTGATCTGCTCGAAGTTGGACGGGTTCATGAACACGTAGTTGTCGCCGTCCTGGTAAAGGTAGGTGTGGGCGATGGTCTCGACGAAGGCGCGCTCCAGCGGGTCGGTCGTCTTGTAGCGAACCACGGTCTTCACGCCGTCCGAGATGCGGCGCATGTCGATCGTGGTGGTGGGGGTTCCCTTGCCGGGGTGCATGCTTTCGGCCTTTAGGACGACGTACAGCTTGCCGTCCTCATGCTCGATCACGTTACCCTTGCGCACGCCGCTGGCGATGACTTTGACCACGGTTGTTCTCTCTTGATTTGCGATTGTGTATGAAAGTTGGCGCGGCTCTTAGCAGGGGGCATGGCGAAAGCCAACCCCCGGCCGGAAATCGAGGAGACCTTCAAAATGATACCGGAAACGCCTGCCATTTCTCCGTGGTTTGCACCGGACCGCCACCAGGACAGGCGGCCCTTTTTGCTCGCCCGGAACCGCATCCTCGCAACCACCCGCCGCTGGTTTGCGCGGCGGAAATTTGTCGAGGTGGATGTGCCCGCTCTCGCCGTCTCGCCCGGCAACGAGGCCCATTTGCACGCCTTCGCCACCGATCTCGTCGCCACCGACGGCACACGCCATCCGCGTTATCTCCACACGTCGCCAGAATTTGCCTGCAAGAAGCTGCTTGCGGCTGGCGAACCGCGCATCTTTTCGTTGGGCCATGTCTTCCGCAACCGCGAGCGCACTGCCACCCATGCGCCCGAGTTCACCATGCTGGAGTGGTATCGCGCCAAGGCCGCGTACCGCGCGATCATTGAGGACACACTGTCGCTGGTCCGGCTGGCGGCGGAGACGACGGGGCACAGTCTCTGGCACTGGCGGGAGCGCGCCTGTGAAATCCACACCGAGGCAGAGTGGCTTACCGTCAATGAGGCCTTCAAGCGGCATGCGGGAATTGACCTGCTGTCAACGCTGGACGCGCGAGGCATGCCCGACCGCGATTCCCTCGCGCGCATGTCCCCCGTGGCATTCGCGGACGGAGAGAGCTGGTCAGACATTTTCAGCCGCATCCTCGTCGAGAAGGTGGAACCTCACCTGGGCAACGGACACCTCACGGTCCTGTACGAATACCCCTCCTGCGAGGCAGCGCTCGCCCGGACCTGCGCCCACGACAGGCGCGTGGCTGAGCGTTTTGAACTGTATGCCTGCGGCGTGGAACTGGCCAACGGCTTCGGGGAACTGACTGATCCCGTGGAACAGCGCCGCCGCTTCGAGGACGAAATGGAAATCAAGGTTCGCGTTTATGGCGAACGCTATCCGATAGATGAGGAATTGCTGACAGCCCTGGCAATGATGCCGCCTGCCTCCGGCGTGGCCCTCGGGCTGGACCGGGTCATCATGCTGGCAACAGGTGCCACAAGCGTCGATCAGGTGCAATGGGCACCAGTGGCGTGAACAAATGTAACTGAAAAGATCACAATGTCAGTCTTCTGTCAGGGACGTTGTGGAGATTGCCATCGACGGCACATCACACAACCGCGAGAGGGAACTGACGAATGCCATTGATCAATACACTGGCCACAAACTTCACCAACGGCTCTGACGCCAATGACGTCATGCAGTCACAATATCTTCTGGGCGACAAGCTGAACGGGCTTGCGGGCGACGACAAGCTCTTTGGCGATGTCGGCAATGACTGGCTCTTCGGCGGCGAAGGCAATGACAGGCTTTTCGGCTTTGACGGCAACGACCTCATCAACGCGGGAACGGGAGATGACCGCGTTGATGGCGGCGCGGGCCGTGACACAATCATCGGCGGACTTGGTGCGGACCGGCTCAAGGGCGGCGAAGGTGGAGACATGTTCCAGTTCAACACGCTGTCCGAGTCGA
>CALMZX010000064.1 GCA_937870685.1 uncultured Alphaproteobacteria bacterium | reverse complement strand
CGCACGTCTGCATCGCCGTCTGCTCCACGTCTTCAAGGATGACTTCGAACGCACGGGCGAAAAGGACGTCAATCCGGTGCAGGCGCGGCTGCTGTTCAACATCTCGGATGCCGAACTCACGGCAGGGGAACTGAAGACGCGCGGCCACTACCAGGGCTCCAACGTGTCCTACAATCTCAAGAAGCTCGTGGAAGCGGGATATGTGAACCACGAACGCTCGTCCAACGACAAGCGCTCGGTGCGCATCAGCCTGACCGACAAGGGCCATGAGATCCGCCGCCGCGTGGATGCCCTCTACAACCGCCAGCTTCAGGCCGTTGAAGAAGTGGTTGGCCTTTCGGCCGACGAATTTGAACGGATCAACAAGGCCCTGACCCGCCTTGAGCGTTACTGGACAGACCAGATCCTGTACCGTCTCTGACGGTGCTGCCGGATCACGATGACTTGAGGCCCTGCCAGACCCCTGGCGGGGCCTTTGACTGTTGCGCCGCTGCATCAGTTTGCGTGGAATCCTGCCATGCAGGGCCCGAAAAACCGTCCTGCCGCCGCGCTTGAGGTCCGTTCGCCCCGAATCCGCCCAGTTTTGGCCGTTTCCGGGACGCGTTTTGACGGCGGCCCACCCGGATGATATGGGACATTCGAGCGGTGTGGCGTTTCTGCAGAGGTAGACAGCTGAGATGAAGTTTTCGAAGATGAAGCGGCAGGCCTGGGGCCGGGCCTTTGCATCCTTTTTGCTCCTCGCCACCCTGGCACCCGCTGTCGCCACCGGGCCTGCGCTGGCCGAAGGCCGCAATGACGATTTCTTCGCGCTGTTCAAGAAGAAGAATGGCTCGAAGAAACAGCCCGCCAATGTATCAACCAACGCCAACACGGGGCATGAGGCCAATGTGGGCGGCGGCAAGGCCACCACGGAGACTGCCGTTGTCGTCGAACAGAATGTTGCGCCGATGCTCTCGGCCACCGGTGCTGCCGAACTGCGTGAAGCCTCGGCGCGTTACCGCGACATCCTTGCGCAGGGCGGCTTTCCCAAGGTGGCGCGCGGCAACCTGAAGAAGGGCGCCAAGGGCAAGAACGTGATTGCCCTCAACCGTCGCCTGTTTGTGGAAGGCTATGTGCGGGCGGAAGCCACGGAAGGCGAATTCGCCTCGATCTACACCACCGCCACGGAAGACGGCGTACGTCGATTCCAGCAGAACATGGGGTTGGCCGCCACCGGGCGCTTTGATGCCGTGACCGCCGACCTGATGAACATCCCCGTGCAGCAGCGCATCAAGGCCATTGATGCCAACATTGCGCGGCTGGAAGCCTATGCGGAGAACCTCGGTGACCGCTACCTGATCGTGAACATTCCAGCCCAGCAGATCGAGACGGTGAGCGGGGGCAGGGTGTTCTCCAAGCACAACGCCATTGTGGGGCGGCCCGAGCGTCCGTCGCCCGTGGTCACGACGGCGCTCTCGGACGTGAACTTCAATCCGTACTGGAACGCGCCCGTCTCGATTGTCGAGAAGGACCTCATCCAGAAGATGCGCGGTGGCAACGACATCCTCCGTGAGATGAACATCCGCGTCTTCAAGGGATTTGGCGGACAGGAAATTGATCCGGACTCCGTGAATTGGCGCACAGCCGTTCCGGATGACTACCACTTCCGCCAGGAGCCGGGCGAGCACAACGCCATGGCCACGGCAAAGATCAACTTCCCGAGCCCCTTCGGCGTCTACATGCACGACACACCGGAAAAGCAGCTGTTCAATTCGAACAACCGCTTCTTCTCTTCGGGCTGCGTGCGCGTCCAGAACATGCCGCTGCTGGTGAACTGGGTTCTCAATGGCCAGGACGGCATTGGCGAGGCCGAGATTGCGACGCTGGGCGAAACCCTGGAACGGCGTGACGTGAAACTCGCGACACCGCCGCAGGTGCGCTTCGCCTATCTGACGGCATGGCCCACCACCGGTGGCACGGTTGCTTTCCGCAAGGACATCTATGAACTCGATGGCACAGGTTTCGTGACCGGCCAGCCGATGCCGGTGGGCGAGTTGAGCCCCGATGGCCAGCGCTACGTGCTGAAGCCGCTGCCGCGTCTGGTGGCCTCGGTCGAGGACGAAAACAGCAGCGGTGGCTTCTTCGGGTTCTCACGCAAGAAGACTCCCAACAGCGGCGTTAAGCGCGCTTCGTTCTTCTCGACGGAGAACGCGGGTGCCACGTCGGGTGATGATGAAGAGTCGGCCTCCGGCAAAGTCATCAAGAAGCCGAACTCACTCACCAAGAAGCCCGCGACGGCGGCAAGTGCGGCTGACAAGAAAACCAAGTCCAAGACCGCCAAGGGCAAGAAGGATGCGCCTGGCCTGTTTGACTGGTCCGCCTGGCGCAAGGAACAGGCCGCTGCCGCCAAGGGCGGCAAGGGCAAGAAGGTCGTGAAGAAGGACAAGGCCAGCGACAAGAGCAAGACGGCGGCAAAGAA
This sequence comes from uncultured Alphaproteobacteria bacterium, assembly GCA_937870685.1. Taxonomy (GTDB): domain Bacteria; phylum Pseudomonadota; class Alphaproteobacteria; order Rhizobiales; family Aestuariivirgaceae; genus Aestuariivirga. The sequence continues at coordinate 5,838 of CALMZX010000064.1, read as the reverse complement.
GGACAAGGACGCAAGCACCAAGAAGGTCGCTTCCGCCGACAAGACCGATCCCAAGACTGACGTGAAGGCCAAGGACGCAGCAGCCAAGAAGAAACCGGTTGATGCCAAGGCCGCCGATGCCAAGAAGGCGGCAGACAGCAAGACGGCTGCAACCGACAAGAAGGCGCCGGACGCTGCCGCCAAGAAGCCTGCGGCCAAGAAGGCGGATTGCAAGCCGGGTGCGGATGGCAAGCTGCCGGATGGCTGCAAGGCGGCTGACGCAGGCGCGAAGAAAAAGCCTGTTCCGGCGTCGACAGCCGCCAACTGAGGCACTGTCCAAACTGCGCGGGTTGAGCGAAATCAATTCGCGGTTGCCCACAATCGTCTAGGTGGAGTGCATGGGAACCTTTGATTATGCAGGTGCCTTTGCGGGTGCCATTGACAAGCTTCACGCTGAAGGCCGCTACCGCGTCTTCGCCGAATTGAGCCGCATCCGGGGCAAGTTCCCGCGGGCGCTGTACCACACGGACAATGGCACGCGGGAAATCACCGTCTGGTGTTCCAACGACTATCTCGGCATGGGGCAGCATGCTGCGGTGCTGGGCGCGATGCACGAGGCCCTGTACGACGTGGGGGCAGGGTCCGGCGGTACGCGCAACATCGCGGGCACCACGCGCTTCCATGTGGAACTGGAGCAGGAGCTTGCTGACCTTCACGGCAAGGAAGCGGCACTTCTGTTCAACTCCGGCTACATGGCCAATGCGGCCGGGATTTCCACGCTGGCGAGACTGCTGCCGGGGTGCGTCATTCTCTCCGACGCCAAGAACCATGCCTCGATGATTGACGGCATCCGCCAGGGGGCATGCGAGCGCCACATCTGGAAACACAATGATCTCAATGATTTGGAACGCCTACTGAAAGCGGTGCCTGAGGGGCGGCCGATCCTCATCGCGTTCGAATCGGTCTATTCCATGGACGGCGACATTTCGCCCATGGCGGCCATCTGCGATTTGGCCGAGCGCTACGGGGCCATCACCTATCTTGATGAGGTGCATGCCGTGGGCATGTATGGCGCGCGCGGCGGCGGCGTGGCCGAGCGGGACGGACTCCTGGACCGCATTGACGTGATTGAGGGCACGCTGGCCAAGGCCTTTGGCCTGATGGGCGGCTATCTCGCGGCCAAGGCCACAATCATTGATGCCATTCGCAGCCATGCGCCCGGCTTCATCTTCACCACCTCGATCTCGCCCGTAATCGCGGCGGGGGCCACGGCCTCGATCCGCCATCTCAAGGCATCGTCGGTGGAGCGGCGGCAGCAGCAGAAGCATGCCCGGCTGCTGACCCGGGAACTGCAGGCCAAAGGCCTGCCGGTTGTCGATACGCCCAGCCACATCGTTCCGGTGATGGTGGGCGACCCGGTGGCCTGCAAGGCCCTGACCGACCGGCTGCTGGCTGAGCACGCCATCTATGTCCAGCCGATCAACTATCCCACGGTGCCCAAGGGGACCGAGCGCATCCGCCTGACGCCGGGGCCGTTCCATGGCGAACTGGAGATTGCCCGCCTTGTCCGGGCGCTTGATTTGCTCTGGGGACAAATGGGATTGCGTCGCGCCGCATAAGGGCAGGTGTCGCAAATCGCAGTGAACCGGAAGGCGCTTGGCTGTATAGAGCGGCCTCGTTTCGCATTTTCCGGAGGATTCCTGCCATGGCGAAGAAAGCGGTTGCCAAGACCAAGACGGTGAAGAAGGCCAAAAAGAAGGCCGCTCCGCTGTTCCCCGGCTTCTTCAAGGACAAGCTCGCGAAGGCCGATCCCAAGGTCGCCAAGGCCATCCAGTCGGAACTGCTGCGCCAGCAGAACGAGATTGAGCTGATCGCTTCCGAGAACATCGTGTCGAAGGCGGTGCTGGAAGCGCAGGGCTCGGTGATGACCAACAAGTACGCGGAGGGCTATCCGGGCCGCCGCTATTATGGCGGCTGCCAGTATGTGGACCAGTCGGAACAGCTGGCCATCGACCGCGCCAAGCAGCTGTTCAACGCCAACTACGCAAACGTGCAGCCGCATTCGGGCGCGACGGCGAACCAGGGCGTGTTCTTCGCCCTTCTGCAGCCCGGTGACACCTTCATGGGCCTCGACCTCGCTTGCGGTGGCCATCTCACCCACGGCTCGCCAGTGAACCAGTCGGGCAAGTGGTTCAAGGTCTCGTCCTACAAGGTGCGCGAGGACAACCTGCAGCTTGATTACGACGCGATTGCCAGGCAGGCGCTCGAAGTGAAGCCGAAGCTGATCATCGCCGGTGGTTCGGCCTATCCGCGCGTCATCGACTTCAAGCGCTTCCGCGAGATCGCCGACAGTGTGGGTGCCTACCTCTTTGTCGACATGGCCCACTTCGCGGGCCTCGTTGCCGGTGGCGTGCATCCGAACCCGGTGGAACATGCCCATGTGGTGACGACCACGACCCACAAGACGCTGCGGGGCCCCCGTGGTGGCATGATCCTTTCCAAGGATGAAGACCTGGGCAAGAAGATCAATTCGGCCGTGTTCCCCGGCATCATCGGCGGCCCGCTGGAACATGTGATCGCCGCCAAGGCCGTGGCTTTCGGCGAGGCGCTGAAGCCGGGCTTCAAGAAATACGCCAAGCAGGTGGTCGCCAATGCCAAGGTTCTGGCGGAGACGCTGGTGGCCGGCGGTTGCGACATCACCACGGGTGGCACGGACACCCACCTGATGCTCGTTGACCTGCGCAAGAAGGGCCTCACAGGCAAGGCGGCGGAAGCGGCCCTGGGCCGGGCCTTCATCACCTGCAACAAGAACGGCATTCCCTTCGACACCGAGAAGCCGATGATCACCTCCGGCATCCGCCTCGGTTCGCCCGCAGGTACGACGCGCGGCTTCGGCGAGGCTGAGTTCCGCGATGTTGGACACCTCATCATCGAGGTGCTGGATGGCCTTGCCCGGAATGGCGAAGAGAAGAACGGCAAGGTCGAATCGGCTGTAAAGCGCAAGGTTCTGGCACTGACCAAGCGCTTCCCGATCTACGGGTAAGGTGGAACCGATCCACCGAATCCTTTATCCCACGTCCTGAGGTGCCCTGCGCAGCGGGGCCTTGAAGGATGCGCCGCTGAGACAGGCGCTTCGAGGCCCGGCCGGACGTTCGTCCGGCCGCGCACCTCAGCGTGAGGAGAATTTGAGATGCGCTGCCCCTTTTGCGGCAATGCCGAAACGCAGGTGAAAGACAGCCGCGCGACGGAAGACAATTCGGCGATCCGCCGCCGCCGGGCCTGCCCGGATTGCGGGGGGCGTTTTACGACGTTCGAGCGCATCCAGCTGCGCGAACTGATGGTGGTGAAGAAGTCCGGCCGCCGCGCGCCCTTCGACCGGGACAAGCTGATGCGTTCGGTGCAGATCGCGCTGCGCAAGCGACCTGTCGATGGCGAGCGGGTGGAGCGCATGGTCTCCGGTATCGTGCGCCAGCTGGAAAGCCTCGGCGAAAACGAAATCCGCTCCGAACAGATCGGCGGATTGGTGATGGAAGGTCTCAAGAACCTCGACGACGTGGCCTATGTGCGCTTCGCCTCGGTGTACAAGAACTTCCGCGATCCCAAGGAGTTTGGCGAGATCATCGGTTCGCTTTCGGGGGACGAGGGGAAATAGATTTATTTCCAATAATAGGAAAAAGTACTTGACACTGCGCAGTGTTTCTGACAGATGTGGCAACATTCCGGAAATTGGCTGAAATCAAGTTTTGTGTTCGAGCGGACCCCCTCAGTCCTTCGGACAGCTCCCCCAACGAGTTGGGGGAGCGTGAGTTGAAAAAACCTCCCTCAATCACCCTCCCTCAGCTTTGCTGGGGGAGGTGCCCGGAGGGCGGAGGGGGTCCGCTCCGCTGCCTGTGTTGACAGGTTGTGACACCTCTCACCTATAGTGTTCCACTCATTCCAGACGGGGGACAGGCATGACGATTGTGAAGTTGCTGTTTGGCGTCTGGCTTTGGCTTGTGACGGCGGTCGCTGCACTCGCGGCGCCTTCCTGCAACACGCACGCGGCATTTCCGGCGGTTGACCTTTCGCAGCCAGTGACGACGATCACCACCAAGAGCGGTAAGACAGGCGTTCAGGCCTTCAAGGCCATCGGCATCAAGACGATCGCGCGTTACTATGACTGGGTTGATGCGGAGACGACCTGCAAGTCTCTGTTCCCCAAGGAGTCAGACGCCATCATTGCGGCGGGGTTTTCGATCCTCACGATCTTCCAGCACGAGAATTCCGATCCTGAGACATTCCTCGACAAATCCCGTGGCGCAAAGGATGCGCGCGAGGCTCTGAAGATTGCCGCCGCCAATGGCCAACCGCCGGGATCAGCCATCTATTTCGCCGTCGATGGCGTAGACCAGACCATCAAGGATTCAGTGTTTGAGTGGCGGGTGAACAAGGGGCAGGTGGTGCAGGCGGCGCGCAAGAAGCGGCTGCTGAAGGCGGACCCTTCCTACCGCAAGCACATCAAGTTCTACGAACGCTTCCGTCACTACCACAAGGCCAAGTTCGGCAAGCATGCCGAGGCTGTGACCGAGCGCGACATGCTGCCCTTCATCGACCACTATTTCCGGGAGGTGAACCGGGTGCTGAAGGCCGATGGCCGCTACCGCATCGGCGGCTATGGCAGCGGCATGGCCTGTGACCACCTGTTGAAGAAGAAGCTGGTGTCGTTCTGCTGGCTGGCCATGTCCACCGGCTGGCCGCGCTCCAAGGAGTTTCTCGCCAGCGGGCGCTGGAGCCTTGTGCAGCAGCACACGACCTTCTGTTCCAACTGGCAGTTCAACGGACGGGAACGGGCGCGCTTCGACTTCAACCGCATGAAGGGCGGAGACGTGGGCCAGTGGAGCAAGAAGGGCAAGGTGACACCCGCCGCCGGCTTGCCCGCGAAGTGCAAGCCGAGCTGGTGAGGGGGAATTGCCCCCTGGGTGAAGAACATTCTCCGATCCTCCGAGAGCCTTCGCCGGGCTGACGGGTTGTTGTTGCGCCAGGTGTCTTTGTCCGTGTTCTGGTGGCACACATCTCCTGCTTTTCGTAGGTGCCCTGATTTCCCTGAGGGATGGCGCGGGGGGAGTGGCTTCAGGCCGCCTTGGCTTCCATGTCGTGGCGGCGGTTTTCCTGGAGGAGCAGGAAGAGGGAGGCGGTCATGATCATGGCGAGGCCGAGCCAGATGAGGCCTGAAGGCCAGTAGCCGAAGAAGAGGCCGTAGATCAGCACGTTGCTGATGAGTTTGAGATCGTCGAAGGGCTGGACGAAATTGGCGTCCGCGGTGGCGTAGGATTTGCTCAGGAGATACTGCGCCACGAAGACGAGGAAGCCGCCGACGATGAGCAGCCAGAGCACGTTGCCTGTGGGCACCTCAAAGCCCGCGCCCACGGACCAGAACAGGTTGATGGGCGTGAGCAGGAGCAGAAGCCAGGTGGTGAGGGTTTCGGGGGCCTCGTTGCGGCTGAGGTATTTGGTGAGGAGGCTTGCCGCGCCCCAGCAGATGGCCGCAACGACGGGCAGCAGCCAGTAAAGATTGAACGCCTCGCTCCACGGGTTGGTGACGATGAGGGCGCCGGCAAAGCCAATGATGGAGGCAATCCAGCGGTTGGCGGTGACATTCTCCCGGAGGAAGAGTTTTGCGCCCACCAGCACGAAGAAGGGCGCTGTCATGGTGAGGGCCACGACCTGCCAGACGGGCACGCCCCTGGAGATGGCAATCACGAAGGCCTGCAGGCCTGCGGCCGAGAGGATGACGCGGATGATGTGGGGAACGGGCTGGGAGGTGCTGAAGCTCAGGGTGCCTGCGCGCCAGAGAAAGGGCAAGGAGATCACCAGTGCGAT
>CALMZX010000063.1 GCA_937870685.1 uncultured Alphaproteobacteria bacterium | reverse complement strand
TGCCATGCTGGCCGTTCTCACTCCTTTCGTCATGGCCCGCTTCACGCGGGCCAACCATGGGCCGGTGTGGATGATCGCCCCGCAGGTATTTGCGGAGTGCAATTGCACGGCCCCCGCGCCCTTGTTAGTCTCCCCCGCAAGGGGAAGCGCATGTCCGAAATCGTCTTCAAATCAGCTCTTGAGCTTGGCCGCATGCTCAAGAAGAAAAAGCTGTCGGCGGTTGAACTGCTGGGCGAATGCCTGACGCAATATGCCCGCCACAATGCACGCATCAACGCAGTCATACTCACTGACCTAAACCGCGCGCGCGCCGCCGCACAGGCCGCCGACAAGCGCCTTGCCGCCGGCGAGACGCTTTCGCCCTTCGACGGCGTGACGATGACGGCGAAGGAGAGTTTCGACTGGCAGGGCCATCCCTCCACCTGGGGCGATCCGGCACTCATCGACAACGTGCCGACGAAGAATGCCGTGGCCCTGCAGCGCATGCTGGATGCGGGCGCTGTCATGTATGGCAAGACCAACGTGCCGCTGTCGCTGGCCGACTGGCAGAGCTTCAACGCCGTCTATGGCACCACCAACAATCCGTGGGATGTGACGCGCACGCCGGGTGGTTCCTCCGGCGGTTCGGCGGCAGCCCTGGCCACCGGCATGACAGCACTGGAAATCGGTTCGGACATCGGTGCCTCCATTCGCAACCCCGCCCATTACTGCGGCGTCTACGGCCACAAGCCCACCTATGGCGTGGTGCCCTATCGCGGCCACCTCATGCCCGGCAGCGTGTCGATCAGCGACATCACGGTCGCTGGCCCGCTGGCACGCTCGGCCAGGGATCTCAGCGCGATGATGGGCCTGCTCGCCGGAACCGAGGGCATCGAGGCGCACGGGCTTCAGGTGAAGCTGCCCAAGCCGCGATTCACGGCGCTGAAGGAGCTGCGTGTGGCGGTGAAGCTCAACAGCCCCGTCAGCGACGTCGACCAGTCCTACCAGAACCGCCTCATCGCGCTGGGCGAGTTCCTGAAGAAGAAAGTGAAGACACTCTCCTACACCGCCGAGCCCGGCTTCAGCGATGAAGAGGCCTACGAGAACTACATCACCCTGCTGCGCGCCACTGCCACCAAGCGCATGAGTGAGGCGGAGATTGACGCAGCGCGCGAGAAGGCCCGCAGCTTTGATCCCGGCGACAAATCCTATGTGCCGCTGATGACGCGGGCCTTCGCGCTGTCGCATGGGGAATGGCTGCGCGCCAATGAGCGCCGTCACCAGATGGCCGTTGCCTGGGACCAGTTCTTCGAGGACTGGGACGTGCTGCTGTGCCCTGCCGCCGCCTCCGCCGCCTGGCCCCACGACCAGGTGGGCGAGCGCCATGAGCGTTTCATCCCTGTCAACGGCAAGCAGGTCTCCACCATCGACCAGCGCTTCTGGGCGGGCTACTCCGGCAATTTCTATTTGCCCTCCACCATCGCCCCCATCGGCCTCATTCCGGCAGGACTTCCGGTCGGCGTGCAAATCATCAGCCGCGCCTACGGGGACTACACGTCGCTCAAGGTGGCGGAATGGATCGAAGAAGAATTTGGCGGGTTTGCGGTGCCACCGGGGTATTGAGGGAGGGGTTATTGAGGCGGGAGGCACGCTGCCACCCACTCCCCTCTGGCCGTCATGGCCCGCTTCACGCGGGCCAACCACACCCGGCCCTATGGCTGGCCCGCCTGAAGCGGGCCATGACGGTGCTTTGGGATATCTTTTGGCACCGCTGGATCACGCACCATGCCTGGCCGCGTTCCCTGTCTTTTTAACTCCCCGCGCGTTCCGTCATTCTCCGCCTGCGCGGAGGGTGACGGTGAATGAGAGATGCTCACACGAGGTCGGTCACTCTTGTCGTTCCCAGCACAACCACCCAACCTCGTCACCCCGGCGAAGGCCGGGGCGGGGCTTTCCCGCTGGGAGGTCGGATTTCGACATTTTCAGAGTGACGGCGCGCCCGTTCACTCAAAGAAATCCTCATCCAGCCGCTTGATTTCAATCGTTTCCTGCACCCGGCAGCCCACATTGAAGCGAACCAAGTGACTGGCCAATTGCACGCCATCGACGAGAACGATGCGTTTCCCCAATCTCTCCGCCGTTTCTACTGCGGCTTTGGTGAAGGATGACGTGGTCACAAATAGGCCTTTCGTCGCCTTGTGCATGTCAAGGCTTCCGTAGAAGTCCCTTATTGCTGATGGCCCAATGCTGTTGTCACTCCTGTAGCGTTTCGCCTGGATGTAAACACGATCGAGTCCGAGCGTATCCTGATCAATGACACCATCAACGCCATCATCGCCCGAGCGGCCCAGTATCTTGCCAGCGTCTTCCACCGAACCGCCGTATCCCATTGCAAGCAACAACGAAACAACAGCCCTTTCAAAAAAAGCTGGTGATGCTTGCTGGATGCGTTCTACGATTTCTGCGCCAAGACTGGCGTTGATCTCCCGGTTAAGTCTTCGCAGTTGGTCATCCGGTGTTTCGTGAGTGGTTTCAGTTGCGCCAGAGGACGGCAAGACTTCAACTGGCTGCAACTCTTCGTTCACATTGCCCGTGCGGAAGCTATTGAACTCCGGGAATTGCTCAAGGAACCGCACATCAATTCGCGCAGGCGGCGACTTCAGGACTTGTTCACCGCGGGATGTGATCCTGAAGTGGCCTCGGCGCGTCGGCTCAACCAGTCCAGCTTGCTTCAGATACGTCTTGGCCCAGTGAACGCGGTTCGAGAAAGTGGATTGCTTGCCACTCGGCAGCATTTCTGACAGGTCATCGTCGGTGAGATCGAGTTCGATGGCCAGCTTGTCAACAACATCACCAATCCGCACTTCCCCTTCTTTGGAGGAGCGCAGAACAGGAAGCATCAGAGTTTGATAGTCCGGTACGGGCATTTGCCATCCTTGCAACCGGAGATGTGGTAGCATTGTTACTAGGCGGTGAACACTCCCATCGACTCAAACATCCCTGTCCAACAGTTGGGTGCGCGAATGCCAAATCTGGGACTGAACGTGCGGGTTGATCGCAGCCCCGCCCCGGCCTGCGCCGGGGTGACGGAGAATTGAACATTGATCCCGCATATCTCCCGCCCCCTACCCCTTCATCGCCGCGCAGAGCCTTGCGCCCACGCTCACATTCCGCGTCCAGACGTAGACCGCGAGCAGCGGCCTCTCGTGGGTGATGGTGGCGTGGGTGACGAGTGAGGGGTGCCAGATCACGTCACCCTGCCGGCGTGTGACGAAAGGCTGGTCATCGCCCTTGCGCCAGTCAGAGGGTTCGGTGAGCGGCCAGTAGAGTTCGGGCGCGGGGTGGTAGTGGTCGAGGTAGTGGCGGTGCGGCCCCAGCAACAGCACCCCGATCAGGTAGTCGTTGCCGGCGAAGAAGCCCTTGGGGCCGATCAGTTCGGCCCAGGCATAATTGTCGGAAAAACCGGCACCCAGGAGGGCATCGGTGTAGCTGGCGCTCTGCTCCCAGTGCAGGGCGGGTGCCAAGACCTTGAGGGCGTCCGACAGTTCGGCGTCCAGCGTGCGGGCCGCTGCGAGCGTGGCGTCGAGGTGTTTCACCACGGGTTTCGTTGCGGGTTCCGGCGCCTTGAAATTCTCGTCCTTCAGCGGCTGTTCCGAGAGGCGGTAGATCACGTTCTCCACGCCTTCGCCGCCGCGCGCCATCAGCCCGCGGGCGATGCGTCCGATCACATGGCGCACATCCGGCGCCGTCACCTCAGTCATGTCAGTCCCGGTCCCGTGATTTCGCGGATGAGCTTGCGCTGCATGGCCGCTCCGAAGTCGTCATAGCTGTCCGCTTTGACCACAAAGTTGGAGGGTCCGCCAGTGACCTGCCGCTCCATGTAGACATCCAGCGTCGGCCATTCATTGGCGATGGCAAGGCCGTTGATGGTGATGCCGCGGGACACCACCTCGTCGCGGGCACGGAAGGCGGGCTTGCCCATGTTGTTGCGGCCGTCGGTGGAGACATCGATCACATGGCGCGTGGCAGGCGGCGCAAGCTGCATCAGCGCGCCGCCAAAGAGCATCGCCGCCGACATCGCCGTGCCGCCCTGGCGCGCAAGGCGCGGCGCGTGCAGCAGGCGGCGGCTGAGGGTTTGCGCATCGGCTGATGTGGCTATCTCCGTCCAGGGCTGGATCACCACCTGCGTGTCAAGGTCGGACCAGAGAAAGGCACTGACGGCGATCCGCTGCAACGGACCTTTCTGGATTGCCTGCCACACGGCATCACTGGCAAAGGCATCGCCCAGTCCTTGCATCTGCAGGCGGTACTCTCGGGCATCAACGCTGTAGGAACAGTCAATCGCCAGCACGAGGGCGAGGTCAACCGGGGCCGCATCGGCGCGTGCCCGCGGCATCGCGAACGCCGCGAGACATCCTGCCCCGAACACACGCCGTGTCAGGGAGGCGGCGGGCATCGCTAGTGCGACGCGAACTCGGCGTAGTCGAGGGCGCGGCAGTCGGCGGCTTTCCAGCCGACATGGACAGTCTTGCCCTCGTCCACGCCGCCGGTGTTGGCCTTGTTCGGCACCTTGACGATGAAGTCGTCGTGGCCTGCGACTTCCAGGCGGGCGCGGATGTGGTCGCCCAGATAGATCAGTTCGGCGATGCGGCCCTTGAGCAAGCCATCGACGGACTTCGCGCCGGGATTGATTTCCACGCGCTCGGGCCGCACCGAAAGCAACGTGCGCTCGCCCTTCTTCACGTTCACCGCCAGCGCCTTCACCACGTCACCACTGTCGAGCTTCACCTGCGAGGTGCCATCGGCGCCCACCTCCGTCACGGTGCCCTTGAGCTTGTTGTTCTCGCCGATGAACTGGGCGACGAAGGAATTCTGCGGGCGCTCGTAGAGTTCGGCCGGAGTCGAGAGCTGCTGCACCACGCCATCGTTGAACACGGCGATGCGGTTCGACATGGTGAGCGCTTCCGACTGGTCGTGGGTGACGTAGACAACCGTCACGCCGAGGCGGTCGTGGATGTGCTTGATCTCGTACTGCATCTGCTCGCGCAACTGCTTGTCGAGGGCACCGAGCGGTTCATCCATCAGCACCAGATCGGGTTCGAACACCAAGGCGCGGGCCACGGCAACGCGCTGCTGCTGGCCGCCGGAAAGCTGGCCCGGCCTGCGGGCCGCCATCTGCGGCAGCTGCACCATGTCGAGCGCCTTCTTCACGCGCGTCTCGCGGTCGGCCTTGGGGACGTTGCGCACCTCCAGCGGGAAGGCGAGGTTTTCCGCCACGGTCATGTGGGGGAAGAGCGCGTAGTTCTGGAACACCATGCCGATGCCGCGCTTGTGCGGCGGCACGTTGTTGATGGGCTTGCCCTGCAGGTAGATTTCACCGTGGGTGGCGGGCTCGAAGCCCGCCAGCATCATCAGCGTCGTGGTCTTGCCGGAACCGGACGGCCCCAGCATGGTCAGGAACTCGCCCTTGGCAATGTCAAGGTTGAGGTTCTTCACGACAAGCGTCTCGCCATCGTAGCTCTTCTGCACGTTGACAAAACGGACCATGGCTTCGGAATTGGACACAGGCGACCTCTCCTTGTTGCGGGCAGCATAGCAAGCGCGGCGCGGAAGGAAAGCCCCGCGCCTGTCTGCTACTTGCGCTTTCCCGCCTTCTTCGCGGGCTTCTTCTTTCCCGCCTTTTTCGCGCCGATGATCAGGTGCTCCGGTCCGTAGGGGAAGCCGGTGATGTTGCGGTTGCCCTTTTCGGTGATGACCAGGATGTCATGCTCGCGGTAACCGCCCGCACCCTTCTGGCCCTCAGGGATCATGATCATCGGCTCCATGGAGACGACCATGCCGGGTTCGAGAACGGTGTCGCAATCCTCGCGCAGTTCCAGCCCGCCCTCGCGGCCATAATAGTGGCAGAGCACGCCGAAGGAGTGGCCGTAGCCGAAGGTGCGGTACTTGAGCAGGTCATGCTCGGCATAGATGGCGTTCAGCTGTTTGGCGATGTCGGAGCACTTGTTGCCGGGCACCAGCAGCTTTTTGCCTTCGTCATGAACCTTGCAGTTCACCTCCCACAGGCGAATGTGCTCTTTCGATGCGCTCTCGGCAAAGAGCGTGCGCTCCAGCGCCACGTAGTAGCCGGCCACCATGGGGAAGCAGTTGAGCGAGAGGATGTCGCCACGCCTGATCTTGCGCGAGGTCACGGGGTTGTGGGCGCCATCGGTGTTGACGCCGGACTGGAACCAGGTCCAGGTGTCCATCAGTTCGGCATGGGGCCAGACGCGGGCGATCTCGCGGATCATGGTGGCGGTGGAGTGCAGCGCCACCTCATGCTCGGGCGCGCCAACCGCAATGGCTTCAACGCAGGCCGCGCCACCGAGATCGGCGATCTTCGTCATCTTGGCGATGTGTTTGATCTCTTCGTCCGACTTGATCCAGCGCAGGCGCTGCGAGGGGGCGGCGCAATCGACGAATTCCACACCGGGGAAGGCATCCTGCAGCTGCTTGCGGAAATCGACCGAGACATGGTCGAGTTCAATGCCGATGCGCTTTGCGCCCTTCATCAGGCCCTGCGCGGCGACGAAATAGTTTTCCTTCGACCAGTCTGTGTAGGTGACATTGTCGCCGAAGGTGCGGCGGGCGGGCTGGCCGCCGTCAATGGCCGCCGTCACGGTCGTTGCCTTCTGCTGGGTCAGCACCAGGCCGTATTTGCGGCCGAAGTAGCAGTAGAGGAAATCGCCGAGGTAGCAGATGTTGTGATAGCTGGTGAACAGGCAGGCATCGACACTGGCGCGGGCCATCCAGCCGCGCACCGCGTCCTGGCGGCGCTGCATTTCGGCGGCCGAGAAGGTGGGTTTCGGGCTCTTGCCGTTGTTGCGGTAGTCCACAAGGGCTGGGCGGTCGAGTGCGGCCATGGTCGGGCGTTTCCTTTGGTTCATGAGTTTGCTTTGTGTTTCACGGAGAAAAGTCCAAGAAAATACTTGAGTCAAAGGAGCCTTCCTCACTATCCTGATGAATGAAACTCATGGTTCAGAAGGTCGCTCATGGCCAAACTCCCGCCGCTCAATGCGCTGCGCTGCTTTGAAGCGGCGGCCCGGCACCGCAGCTTTTCGCGCGCCGCCAGCGAGCTTCATGTCACCCAGTCGGCGGTCAGCCATCAGGTCCGGCAGCTGGAGGACTGGTTCGGCGTCATGCTGTTCGAACGCCAGGGACGGCAGACCGTGCCCACGGGCAAGGGCGAGACGCTGGCCAGCGGGCTGGCCGAGGCCTTTGCCATCATGCAGGAGTCCTGCCGCCAGGTGAAAACCTCGCAGGCCGGTGCCACGCTCACCATCGCCGTGCTGCCCTCCATCGCCACGATCTGGCTGATCCCCAAGCTTGCGGCCTTCTTCAAGGCCCATCCGGAGATCCCGGTGAAAGTGGTCTATCTGCTGGCCGGGCAGCCCCTGAGCTTCAATGACATCGACATCGCCATCACCTGGGGCACGGAGCGCAGCCAGCATGAGGGCCGCGCCACGCGGTTGCTGCTGGGCGACAGCGTGGCCGTCGCCAATCCCGCCCTGATTGCGCGCGAAGGCCCTTTCGAGCGCTCGCATGCGCTGTTGCACGCCCCCCTCCTGCACGACACCGACCGGCAGGGCTGGCAGCGCTTCATGCGGAAACTCGGCCTGCGCCACGCCAATCAGGAAAGCGGACCGGTGTTCGAGGACTTCAACCTGCTGCGGGCGGCGGCCCTTGCCGGCCAGGGGCTGGCGCTTTGCCCGCGTTCCCTCATCCAGGACGATGTATCCGCAGGGCGTCTGGTTGTCCTGTTCGAAGGCACGGCGATCAACGAGGATCTTGGCTACTGGCTGGTTGAACCACACAACACCGAAGGCCGGGCCAGTGCCATCGGCGCGTTCAAGGCATGGCTGATGAAGGAAGCTGGCGCTTGACCCTCTGCGGCAGAGCGCCCAGATTGTGAATCATCAACTGTCATTCTCCGTCACTTCTTCCTCACCCTCCCCCTTGTGGGGAGGGCCGGGGTGGGGGTCGGGAGATGTTGGAAGTCTAGAGTGGCCAAATGGTAGAACTCAGCGCGACCCCCACCCTTGATCCCTCTCCACAAGGGGGAGGGAAAGCGGCTGGGCCATCACTTGTCGACCCCTTTGGCCGCCATGTCACCTACCTGCGTGTCTCGGTGACCGACCGCTGTGATTTCCGCTGTACCTATTGCATGGCGGAAGACATGACCTTCCTGCCCAAGCGCGATCTCCTCACACTGGAAGAGCTTGACCGTCTCTGTTCGGAATTCGTCGGTTTCGGCGTGCGGAAGATCAGGCTCACGGGTGGCGAGCCCTTGGTGCGCAAGGGCATCATGACGCTGGTGGAAAGCCTGTCGCGGCATCTGCGTTCGGGCGCGCTTGATGAACTCACCATCACCACCAACGGCAGCCAGCTGGCCAGGCACGCCGCCGACCTCGCCCGCCACGGGGTGAAGCGCATCAATGTTTCCGTTGATACGCTGGATGCGGAGAAATTCCGCAAGGTCACACGCTGGGGCGAACTGTCCAAGGTCATGGACGGCATCCGCGCCGCCCAGGCCCATGGCATCGCCATCAAGATCAATGCCGTGGCGCTGAAGGGCTTCAACGAGCAGGAAATCCCCGCGCTGCTGAAATGGGCCCATGGCGAAGGCATGGACCTGACGCTGATCGAAACCATGCCCATGGGCGACATCGATGGTGACCGGACGGACCAGTATCTGCCCATCTCGCTGGTGCGCGCCGGGCTGATGGAGCAGTTCACGCTGGAGGACATTGCCTACAAGACGGGTGGTCCTGCCCGCTATGTGCGGGTGAAGGAAACCGGAGGCCGCCTCGGCTTCATCACGCCGCTCACCCACAATTTCTGTGAAAGCTGCAACCGCGTCCGCCTCACCTGCACTGGCACGCTCTACATGTGCCTCGGCCAGGATGATGCCGCCGACCTGCGCGCGCCGCTCCGGGCCTCGGAAAGCAACGACCTGCTGCGGGCCGCCATCACGGATGCCATCGCCCGCAAGCCACTCGGCCACGACTTCGTCATCGACCGCCGCAACAACCGGCCGGCCGTCTCCCGGCATATGAGCCTGACTGGCGGGTGAGATTTCCGCGCTTGCCCGAATCCCCGGGGAATGCTCGACTTATGGACCCTTTTCTGGGACGGGGGCCATCATGACGAACTTCAAGCTCTACTGCTTCGGCGAGAGCGGCAATGCCTATAAACCTGCACTCATGCTGCAAGCCTGCGCCGTGCCGTGGCAGGCAGTGTTCGTCGATTTCTTCAACGGTGAAACGAAAACCGAAGCCTTCCGCCGCGACGTCAACATCATGGGCGAGGTGCCGGTCCTTCAGCATGATGGCCGGACACTGACCCAATCCGGCGTGATCCTCGACTACATCGCCGAGGCGACACGCAAGTTCGGCTACAAGAGCGAGGACGAGCGCCGGGAAATCCTGCGCTGGATGCTGTTTGACAACCACAAGCTCACCAGCCCGGTTGCCTCGCTGCGCTATCTCATCACGCTGATGAAGAAGCCGGAAGACGCGGTCTGCGACTACCTGCGCAAGCGCGCGCTCGGCGCGCTCGGCGTGCTCAACGCCCACCTCTCCGACAGGTCCTTCGTTCTCGGCAAGCGCACCACCATCGCCGACTTCTCGCTCTGCGGCTATCTCTACTATGGCGAGGAACTGCCCTTTGACCTGGAACAATTCACCCACGTGATGAACTGGCTGGACCGCATCAAGTCCCTCCCCGGTTGGAAACATCCCTACGACCTGATGCCCCGCAAGGCGTGAGTGGGGCCGCACACGCGGCTTGTCATTCCTCACACATCCACAGCACCGTCATGGTCCACTTCATGTGGACCATCCACTGCGCCACACGGGTGGCCCGCCTGAAGCGGGCCATGACGGGTGAGGGCTGGAGCTGGTTGCGACGTCAGCAGTCAAAGGGTACACTTATGGCCTCCAACTTCGTCATGGCCCGCTTCAGGCGGGCCACCCATCACGGCTCATAGGGAACACACTCCCACCCGTCATGGCCCGCTTCACGCGGGCCACCCACGCGTTGCGCCCCAAGCAGCATTGACCTAGCCTTGCGCGCATGAGGGAAGAGAAGCAGCCTGCTGTTTACATACTAACCAACAAGCGCAACGGAACACTCTACGTCGGTGTCACCAGTGCCTTGTGGTACAGGATTTGTGATCACAAGAACGGCAGGTTTACCGGTTTCAGCAGCCGGTATGGTCTGACGATGCTGGTCTGGTACGAAAATCATCCAACAATCCCATCCGCCATTCACCGTGAGACGCGGCTGAAGAAATGGAAGCGGGACTGGAAACTCGCGATGACCACGGCGTTCAATCCGGACTGGCGTGACCTCCACGATGAAGTTGACAGTACAGTCAATGCCGTTGACGACTTTGCCACGCGTAAAGTTGCGCCACCGGGTGGGTGGCCCGCCTGAAGCGGGCCATGACGGGTGAGGGGGAACATCTGCGCGGGGTGGGACCGCGCCCTGCGTTCAAACACACCACAACACCGTCATGGTCCACGTCACGGCGACCATCCATGGGGCCAATGCGGGTCTTTGATCCGGCTCAAGGACTCCCCCGATCCGTCTTTATCCGTCCCGTCCCTTCCCTCCATCCGTCATGGCCCGCTTCAAGCGGGCCACCCATCGGGCGGCAACGTGGATTGTCCACTTCATGTGGACCACCACGGATGAAGGAGACAGGTGGCACGATCTGAAACCCTGCCCACCCACAACAAAAAAGGCCGGGACAATGCCCGGCCTTTCAAACTCAAATTGTTCCGGCTTACGCCTGTTCCACCGCATCCAGATACTCATCCAGATGTTCGAGGTTCTCGAAGCGCATCCAGCCTTCCTCGGTTTCAGCTTCCACCGTGCCGTCCGAGAGTATGCGGGCGGGGCGGCCGCGGACGACCTTGTCCTCGACCACGAAGAGTTCGCCGTCGGCCGGTTCCGCAGCCTCGGCGGTTTCCATGTTCTCGACCGAGTCATTGCCGGTCAGTGCATTCTCCAGATCAGATTTGGCCTGTTCCAGCGCGTCGATGGTTTCCTTGACGGCTGGCGTCACCACCTCTTCCGCCTTGGCCGCTGTTTCAGCGACGGCAGCGGTTGCCGCCGTGGCCGTTGCCGCCGTGGCCGTTGCAGCCGTGGCGACGCCCGCATCCTCCAGCTTGCGGCCAAAACTCGGGAAGCGCATGGGCTTGCGGGCCGGGGCCTCTTCGGCGGGCCTGTCTTCGGCAAGCTTGTCTTCGCTGACTGCTTCTTCGACAGCGCGGGTGGGAGCGGCTTCAGCCACAGGCTCGGGCGCTGCCTCTTCGCCGGCATAGTCCATGTGCGGCGCATGGCCACCGACGGCGGAGATCACCCCGCCAAGGCCAATGGCCAGAATGCCGCCGATGATCAGGTTGATCGCCGAGGCCATCTCGATGCCACGCACCTGCAACTGGGCCTGGTTGACCAGCCCCATGATGGCGAGCGCAATGCCCGCCGCCAACAGCACGATTCCGAGAACCTGCATCAATTTCGACATGTGAACCCTCCCGACAACAGGACCGGCCTCAGCCGTGCCCCTCGTCCCTGACCCTTGCCGGATACCCTACCAGCAAGGCCAAGGCTTTGAACAGATGTAATGTTCTAGCCGGAAAATGGTTAACAGAGATTCATTCGAAGCTGATTTTCGGGGCTGGTTTCTGCAGGTTTCCGCCTTCCAGCGTGGCCCAGACCTGGCGCGCGATGTCGCGGTAGATGGCGGCATGGCGGCTGTCGGGGGCGGTGGCCACCACCGGGCGGCCCTCGTCGGAGCGCAGGCGCACGTCCATGTCGAGGGGCACCTCACCAAGGAAGGGCACGCCGATCCGCTCCGCTTCCGCCCTCGCTCCGCCATGGCCGAAGATGTCGTGGCGCTCGCCGCATTTGGTGCAGGTGAAATAGCTCATGTTCTCGACGATGCCGAGCAGCGGCACATTCACGCGCTTGAACATGTTGATGCCCTTGCGGGCGTCTATGAGGGCGAGGTCTTGCGGGGTCGAGACAATCACGGCGCCGGCGAGAGGTGTCTGCTGGGCCAGCGTCAGCTGGGCGTCGCCGGTGCCGGGAGGCATGTCGATCACCATGACGTCAGTTTCCGACCATTCCACCTCGCGCAGCAATTGCGTCAGCGCCGACATGACCATGGGGCCACGCCAGATCATCGGCGTGTCTTCTTCCACGAGGAAACCGATGGAAGAGACCTCCACGCCATAGCGCGTCATGGGCTTCATGCGCTTGCCTTCGGCACCGCTGGCCTCTGGCTTGCCGGTCAGGCCGAAGAGCTTCGGCATGGAGGGGCCATAGACGTCGGCATCCAGAACGGCCACACGCAGACCCATCGACTTGAGGCCAAGCGCGAGGTTGATGGCGGTCGTCGATTTGCCGACACCGCCCTTGCCAGAAGCCACGGCGATCAGGTGTTTCACGCCCGGCACGCCGGCAGCGCGGCCCGCTTGCGGGGCAGCTGCGGCAGCGGCCTTGCCCGGCTGGCGCTCGGCCGTGAGGACGACGCGCGCCCGCTTCACGCCGGGGATGCCGTTTACCGCCTTTTCGACCACGGCCTGCAACTGCTCCATGGTCTTGAGGCGGGCGGGGTCGGCCGAGAGCGCGAAGGTCACTTCGCCGTTCTCGATGACGATGTCGGAAATCAACCCCGCCGAAACAATGTTGCCGCGGCCGTCGGGGGCGGCGATGCGCTTCAGTTCGTCGAGAATGCGGTCTTTGCTGGGGCCTTGGCTGGAACTGGTCATGGTCAATCCATTGTGAACGGGCTGCTCCATGCCACGACAACCGACTGGCGGCAATCGGCACGGGCGCATGCCATCAACTCAATTTTTACATTCCCGGCAAAGGCGATTTTAGGCTTTGCGCGCTATTGAGGGAAATTGAATCAACCCCTTTGCAGTTTGCCGTTGCAGCTCACCATGACCGTCGCATCCAATTTCACCCACAGCGCTGCCAGC
The DNA here is from genome assembly GCA_937870685.1 of uncultured Alphaproteobacteria bacterium. Classification (GTDB taxonomy): domain Bacteria; phylum Pseudomonadota; class Alphaproteobacteria; order Rhizobiales; family Aestuariivirgaceae; genus Aestuariivirga. The sequence continues at coordinate 5,231 of CALMZX010000063.1, read as the reverse complement.
CCGGAGAAGGTCGCCAACGACGACATGGCCTGGCATGGCGAGTTCCTTGAGATCTTCCTCAAGAACCAGATGAAGCTGGCGCCTGTCATGCCCCTGCTGGTGCTGTTCATGGCCGCGACCGCCACCCTCTGGGTGCCGATCACCACCGCGGCGGCCTGGGCGGTGGGCGCCATAGGTTGCGCTGCCGTGCAGGTCTATCTCTGCAAGGTCTATTTCTCGCGGGCCCGCACCATTCCCGAACAGCGTGACTGGATCGGCATGATCGCGGCGTCCGAACTGTTCCAGGGCATGTTCTGGGTCTTGCCGCTGTTCTTCTTCTGGCCCAATTCCGACAGCCTGCAGAACACCTTCCTCGTCGCCGCCATCATCGCGGTGAGCGTGGTGCGGCTGCTGATCGTCTCCAACTTCATGCCGGTGCTGATCGCGGGCACGGGTGTCATGACCATCGGTGTCGCGGTGCGCTGCGTCGCCGAGGGCAATGCCATCTATCTCTCGCTGGCGGGCCTCGTCATCACGCTGGAGGTGTTCTACCTCTTCGTGGCGCGGCAGCTGCAGGACACGCTGCGCGACATGATCATCTACCGCCAGCAGAAGGATGCCCTCATCCAGGAACTGAAGGCCGAGCGTGACCGCGCCGATGCCGAGCGCCAGAAGGCGGAGAATGCCAACCGCGCCAAGTCCTCCTTCCTTGCCAACATGAGCCACGAACTGCGCACGCCGCTCAACGCCATCCTCGGCTTCTCCGAGGTGCTGGAGCGCGAGATGTTCGGCCCGCTCGCCAACCGCGCCTACCGCGACTATGCCGGCGACATCAATTCCTCCGGGCGCTACCTGCTCGGCCTCATCAACGACATCCTCGACCTCTCGCGCATCGAGGCGGGACGCGTCGAAATGCGCGAAGAGCCCATGAGCCTCATCAACGCGCTGCAGAACGCCCAACACCTGCTCGGCATGAAGGCGGCGGAAAAAGACACCTTCGTCGACATCGAAGCCGAACCGAACGTGCCGAAAGTGATGTGCGACCAGCGCGCCATCAACCAGGTCGCCATCAACCTGCTCACCAACGCCATCAAGTTCTCGCCGCCCAAGGGCCGGGTTCTGATGTCGGTGAAGCGCACGGCGGCGGGTGCCGTGGCACTCTCGGTCAAGGACAATGGCCCCGGCATTCCGGCGCAGGAAATCGAACACGCGCTTTCCGCCTTCTCGCGCGGCTCCATCGCGGCCAAGAAGGCGATTGATGGCGCGGGCCTCGGGCTTCCCATCGTCAAGGGCCTGATGGACATGCACGGCGGCAAGATCGAGATCATCTCGGATGTGGGCCAGGGCACGGAAGTGATCTGCACCTTCCCGTCGTCGCGCGTGCTTTCAGGCCCGCGCAATGAACTGGCGACCTCGCCCGCCATCGCCAGCGAGACCCAGCGCAAGCTTATCAACCTGACGGCTTAATCCTTCCCGCTGACCCCGGCGCTGGCGAAGGTCGCCATGTTGGCGTGGGTGTTGACGGCGGCCTTGACGATGCCTGCCGCAAGGGCCGCTCCCGAGGCCTCGCCAAGGCGCATGCCCAGATCCAGAAGCGGCACCTTGCCGATCTTCGCGAGCAGTGCCCTGTGCGCCGGTTCCGCCGAGACATGGGCGGCCATGCAATGATCCAGCGCCGCCGGATGGGCCCTGTGCAGCACCGCAGCGGCGGCGGTTGCCACATAGCCGTCGATCAGCACCGGCACATTCTGCATGCGCGCGCCCAGGATGGCGCCCGCCATGGCGGCGAGTTCACGCCCGCCAAGGCGGCGCAGCACCTCCAAGGGATCGCCGAGATGGGGCTGGTGCAGGGCCACCGCGCGGCGCACCGCGTCGGCCTTGCGCTTCAATCCTTCGGCATCGACGCCCGTGCCCGGACCCACCCAGTCCTCCGCCGTGCCACCGTACAACCCGTGTGCCAGGGCGGCGGCGATGGTGGTGTTGCCGATCCCCATTTCGCCGATGCAGAGCAGGTCGCAGCCTCCGGCAATCGCCTCCATGCCATAGGCCATGGTGGCGGCGCAGGCGTCTTCATCAAGGGCAGCATCCTGGGTGATGTCGCGGGTCGGCAGTTCGAGTGCCAGCTCAAACACCTTGAGGCCGAGGTCGAAGGTCTTGCAGATCTGGTTCACGGCGGCTCCGCCATGCTGGAAATTGGCCACCATCTGCGCCGTCACCGATTGCGGATAGGCGGCCACCCCTTGCGCCACGACGCCGTGGTTGCCGGCGAAAACCGCCACCACCGGGCGCTCCACCTTCGGCAGGTCGCGGCCCTGCCAGGCGGCAAGCCAGGCGACGATCTCCTCCAGGCGGCCGAGCGAGCCCGGCGGCTTGGTCAGTTCGGCATCACGGGCGCGCACCTTGGCCACGGCTGAGGCGTCTGCCTGCGGCATGGTGTTCAGCAGATTTCTGATGTCGTCGAATGGAAGGCCCGTAGTCATGTCAATGGATTCGTGCTTTTGAGGGGGAAGGGACGGGATGGCTTTTGGCCATGCCGGTCCCGCACGTCAACGGATTCGCCGACACGCCAGACGCCATGACCGACGCCACACCACAGCCCCCGCCGGAACCCCTGTCCCGCCGTGGCCGAATCCGGCCCGTGGCCGAACTGGTGCATGCCCTGCGTTTTCTCACGCGCCTGCCCATTCCCTTTGCCTCCACCATTGATCCGCCGCCGCTGTCGCAGAGCATGCGGCTGTTTCCGGCGGCGGGAGCGCTCATCGGCGCTGCTGGCGGTGCCGCACTTGCCGGTTTCTCCATGGCCGGATTGCCGTCGCTTCTGGCGGCGGCGCTGGCGGCCTCGCTGGGGCTTCTCGTCACCGGAGCCCTGCATGAGGACGGCCTTGCCGACACCGCCGATGGTTTTGGCGGCGGCAAGTCGCGGGAGCGGCGGCTGGAGATCATGCGCGACAGCCACATCGGCAGCTATGGCGTGCTGGCACTGGTGGCCGCCATGCTGGTCCGGGTTGCCGCCTATGAAGACCTGTCGGGCCTGCCGCCGCTCGCGGTCGCCGGTGTGCTCGCGGCCTGTGCCGCGTTTTCGCGCGCCCTGATGGTCGACCTTCTGTGGGCCACGCGGCCCGCCCGCAGCGACGGGCTTTCCGTCCATGCCGGAACGCCCGGTCGCAACGGTGCGGCCTTCGCCATCATCACGGCGGCCGGCCTCACGCTCGCCGCAGGCCTGCTCGTCTCGGCGGAGAGCGGCCTTGTGGCGCTGGCTGCGGGTCTTGCCGTCACCGCCTACATGCGCCGCCTCACGGTCAAGATGATCGGTGGCCAGACGGGTGATGTCTGCGGGGCCGTGCAGGTGCTCAGCGAACTCGCCATGCTCATCGCCTTCGTGGCAACCAGTGGTTAACCCTGTGCGCAGGTTTTCACACTTCATCAACTGTTGACCAAGACGCCACCCCTAGAATTCCCGGCAGAAACGTCTCGGGAGTGTGCGTCATGCGTAAGGTTCTGCCCTGGTTCGGCAGCGGGTCTGGTGGCTTGCCCAGCATTGTGCCGAGCACGCTCCTGGCTGTTCTCCTCACAGTTTCCGCCGGCCTGCCCGGCTTTGCACCGCGCGCGGAGCAGCATCCGCCACTCCGCCTCATGGCCATGACGGAACTGGAAGCCGGATCAGGCGGGCATTTCGTGACGACAGCCGACATCAATGGCAAGGACATCCAGGTGCTGGTGGACACGGGTGCCACCGCCGTGGCGCTGTCCTATGCTGATGCCGAAGCTGCGGGGCTCAAGCCCAAGTCACTGGACTTCGACGTCAAGGTGATGACCGCCAATGGCGAAGGCAAGGCGGCGCGCGTCAAGCTCCGCCACGTGATGATCGACAATGTGAAGGTGCGCAACGTGGATGGCCTTGTGCTGCAGGACGGAGCCATGAATGGCACGCTGCTGGGCATGAGCTTCCTCTCGCGCCTCAAGAGCTTCACCGTCGCGGACGGCAAGCTGATCCTCAAGAACTGAGAAGGTCCGCACAGGCGGCGTGACGTTTCGCCACCACATCATGCCGCATTGGGGCTTTGCGGAAGTACAATCCGTCTTACATTTGCACCATGGATGACTTCCGCCATCCCGGCATCGAAAGCCCCTGCGTGCGCATCTGCGTTGTGGACCCGGAAACCGGGTTCTGCATCGGCTGCGGGCGCACGCGCGGCGAAATCGGAAGCTGGCTCGGCTACACGCCGGAGGAACGGCGCAGCGTGATGGCCACCCTGCCCGAACGCGTCGCCACTCTCACCCAACGCAAGACGCGCCGCGGCGGACGGCGCGGCCGGATGGCGGACGGCGGCTGAAGCGCTTCCAGCCGTATAACAAGGGAACGCCGTTTCCCCCAACCGTGACCCTGCCCCATCGACACCACAAACAAACCGTCATCCCCACTTCCTCACGTCCGTCATCCTCCACTCCCCCCTCAAACCGTCATCCTCCACGCATGTGGAGGATCAGTCTTTGCAGCAAACTCTGCCCTCAGGGCGCTGGGCTCAAAGACTGATGGCCCACATGCGTGGGCCATGACGCCGCGGTGTGTCGGTGCTGGGCCTTTCCCACCCCCTCAAATCGTCATCCTCCACGCACGTGGAGGATCAGTCTTTGCTGTAGGTTCCGCCCTCCATGTCCTGCGCCCGAAGGTAGGTGGCCCGCGTGAAGCGGGCCATGACGAGGCTGTGTGGATCAGTGTTCGGCCATCCCCCGCTCCCCCGTGTCCGTCACGGCCCGCTTCACGCGGGCCGCCCAACCACAATCACCGGTTTTGGTCTGTACTCCACCACCATCCCCCTCTCCCCGTCATTCCAGACGCGCACCTTGATCTCGCCGCAGGCGAGATGTCGTGCGCGATCTGGAACCCCGCTATGCCCGCCCCACGCGGGGCTCCGTGCCGCGGCCCAACCTGCCTTGCGGCAGGCAGCCCTCGCCCAAAGGTAGGTGGCCCGCGTGAAGCGGGCCATGACGGGTGTTGGGGCATGAAGGCGCTATTGTTCCCTCACCACTTCGCCCTCCATGTCCTGTGCCCAAAGGTGGGTGGCCCGCCTGAAGCGGGCCATGACGAGGCTTTGTGGATCAGTGTTCGGCCATCCCCCGCTCTCCCATGTCCGTCACGGTCCGCTTCAGGCGGGCCGCCCACATGCCAGGACGGGTGTTGGTGTGGTGCACCTCCTTCTCCCCTCTCTCAGACGTTGAACTGCCGTCATGGTCCACTTCAAGTGGACCAT
>CALMZX010000062.1 GCA_937870685.1 uncultured Alphaproteobacteria bacterium | reverse complement strand
GAGGCGCGGGCCTGTTCCGGTGTCTCCACGATATAGGCGTTGAGGCCACGCGCCGCCTCAACCGCCTTGATGTAGTCTTCGGTCAGTTCAACGGCGGATATGTCACGCGCCTTCAGCTTGGCACGGGCTTCGGCAATGGTGAGGGATGTGAGCGCGGTCATGATTATTCCACCACCTTCGGAACCATGAAGAAGTCATCTTCAGAGGCGGGCGCGTTCTTCGTCACGTCCTTGGCGATACCGCCGTCCGTCACCACGTCATCACGCATCTTCATTTTGGTCGCCACGACCGACGTCAGAGGCTCGACGCCCGAGACATCGACTTCGTTCAGCTGTTCGACGAAGGAGAGGATGGCGTTCAACTCGCCCGCAAGGCGCGGCACGTCCTCGTCCTTCACCTTGATGCGCGCAAGACGCGCCACGCGCTTCACCGTGGCCTGATCAACCGACATGAATGGGATTCCCGAAGTTTCAATTCGGGCGGGGTGTTAGCAAAGGGTCAGGTGACCTGCAACTTTGTCTTCTGCCTGCCCTTTTCGTCAAAGTTCCCCTCGGCCAGCCAGCGCTCGAAGGCCTCGCGCACCTTGGGCCATTCGCTGTCGATCATGGCGAACCAGGCGGTGTCGCGGTTGCGGCCCTTGACGATGAAGTGCTGCCGGAAAACGCCCTCGAAGGAGAAGCCAAAGCGTAAAGCCGCCGCCCGCGACGGGGCGTTGAGCGCGTCGCACTTCCACTCCAGACGGCGTACCCCCAGGTCATCGAAGGCATGGCGCATCATCAGGAAGATGGTTTCCGTCGAGAGCCGGGTGCGCTGCATGGCGGGCGACATCCAGATGTGGCCGATTTCGATCACGCCGTTTGCTGGGTCGGCCCGCATGAACGAGCCCATGCCCAGCGCCTCGCCCGTGGCGCGGTCCACGAAGGCATAGAACCACGGATCGCGCGAGTCCTCCCGCTCCTTCAGCCAGGCGGTAAAGGTGTCGAAGTCCGTCCACGGGCCGTAGCCCAGATAAGTCCAGATCTCTCCGTCCGGGTCCTTGCCATCGAATGAGGCAAAGAGTGACTGGGCATGACGGGCAACGCTCACCGGGTCCAGCCGCACCCAGCGCCCATGGAGAGGGCGCAGGTCGGGTTTGGAACCGGGTGGCAGCGGATCGACAACGGGCCCGACCGGGCGGGCGGCTTTCACAGGTGATTTGCTCATTGACCCCTTTTCCCCGCCCGCTATGGCTCTGTCCATGACCACTTTTGCCACTGAGGCCCGGACCGCTGGCCTTGCCCTGCCCAAGGGCAGGCGCATGCTTGGCCTTGACCTCGGCACCAAGACCATCGGCATGGCAACGAGCGACTTCACCGGGCAATTCGCCACGGCACGGGAGACCATCCGGCGCACCAAGTTCACCGAGGATGCCAAACTGCTGCTGGCCTTTGCGGAGAAGGAACAGATCGGCCTCCTCGTCCTTGGCCTGCCGCTGAACATGGATGGCACCGAGGGACCGCGAGCCCAGGCGACGCGCGCCTTTGCCCGCAACCTCACGAGGCTGACGTCCATCCCGATTGTCTACTGGGACGAGCGCCTGTCCACCGTGGCCGTCACCCGCACCATGCTGGAGGCTGACATGTCCCGGGCTAAACGGGCTGAAAACGTGGACAAATTCGCCGCCGCCCACATCCTGCAGGCCTTTCTGGACGCGCTGCGTTCACCACAGCCAGACTTTCCCACAGCCGATTGAACACCCCGGGCTTGCGAGTCGGGGCCTCCTCCCCTAAAGCCCCGGCTTTAATGACATCGACAGCCACACGGCCCACCCTCTTCAAGGCCCAGCACCTGCTGGCCATCTCCGATCTTTCCCCCCTCGACATCACCGCCGTCCTCGATCTGGCCCAGCACTATGCCGAGAGCGGCAAGGGCCTTGCCAAGGACGGGCGAGTGCTCGCGGGGCAAACCCAGGTGAACCTGTTCTTCGAGAACTCCACCCGTACACAAAGCTCCTTCGAAATCGCTGGAAAGCGGCTGGGGGCGGATGTGATGAACATGGCCGTCGCCACCTCGTCCGTCTCCAAGGGTGAAACGCTGCTCGACACGGCCATGACCATCAACGCCATGCACCCGGATTTCCTCGTGGTGCGGCACCAGTCCTCCGGCGCGGTCGAACTGCTCTCCCAGAAGGTCTCCTGTGCCGTCATCAATGCCGGAGACGGCCAGCACGAGCACCCCACTCAGGCCCTCCTCGATGCGCTCACAATCCGTCGTCACTACGGTCGGCTGGAAGGCCTGACCGTGGCCATCTGCGGTGACATCCTGCATTCCCGCGTCGCCCGCTCCAACATTCACCTCCTGACGAAGATGGGTGTGCGCGTGCGTTGTGTGGCGCCTTCAACGCTGCTGCCCTCCGGCATTGCCAACTTCGGCGTGGAGGTCTTCCGCGACATGGAAAAGGGCCTCGCAGGCGCCGAAGTCGTGATGATGCTCCGCCTGCAGGTGGAACGCATGAGCGGCGCCTTTGTGCCCAGCCTGCGCGAATACTATCAGTTCTATGGCCTCACCGAGGCAAAGCTCGCCTGCGCCAAACCAGGCGCACTTGTCATGCATCCCGGCCCCATGAACCGTGGTGTCGAAATCGACTCCGGCGTCGCCGACGGAGTCCAATCCGTCATCCGAGAACAGGTGGAGATGGGCGTTGCCGTCCGCATGGCCATTCTGGATGGACTGGACCGCACGCGCCGCGCAGGGAGCACCTCATGATCGGATCCCCCGCCCGCAACCGCCGCGCCTATGTGAACGCCCACGTGCTGGCCCCGCTGCAGGGCCTCAATGGCCCCGGAGGCATCCTCGTGGAAGACGGCTGGATTCTGGCTGTCGGCAAGTCGGTGACGCGCGAAAGCGTGGGCGCAACCTCAACGGTGATCGACTGCAAGGGACGGCTGCTCATCCCCGGCCTCGTGGACATGCGGGTCTTCACCGGCGAACCCGGTTCCGAATACCGTGAGACCTTGGCCAGCGCCTCGGAAGCCGCAGCGGCGGGCGGCGTCACCACTATCATCGTGATGCCCAACACCCAGCCGGTGATCGACGATGCGGCCATCGTGGACTACGTGCTCCGCCGTGCCCGCGACACGGCCCAGGTCCGCGTCGCTCCCATGGCGGCGATCACCAAAGGCCTGGCGGGTGAACAGATGGCGGAGATCGGCCTGCTGCGCCGCGCCGGAGCCGTTGCCGTCACCGATGCCGTGAAGGCCGTCAGCAACGCCAACCTCTTCCGCCGCGCCCTGATGTATGCCCGCGACTGCGACTTGCTGGTCGTCGGCCACGCTGAAGAGCCCAGCCTTTCCGGCGGCGTGATGAATGCCGGAGAAGCGGCCTCGCGCCTCGGTCTCTCCGGCAACCCCGCCATGAGCGAGGTCATCATGCTGGAGCGTGACCTGCGCCTCGTGGAGATGACAGGCGCGCGCTACCACGTCGCGCAGGTGTCATCAGCCCTGTCACTGGACGTGATCCGCCGGGCCAAGGACAAGGGGCTGCCTGTCACCTGTGGCGTTTCCATCCACCACCTCGTTCTGAACGAGACCGATATCGGCGCCTATCGCACCTTCTTCAAACTGGCTCCGCCACTGCGCAGCGAGGACGACCGCCGCGCCCTCGTGGCCGCCGTCGCCGACGGCACCATCGATGTGATTGTCTCCTCCCATGATCCGCAGAGCGATGACACCAAGCGCCTGCCCTTTGCCGAAGCGGCCTTCGGAGCGATCGGACTGGAAACTATGCTCTCCTCAGCGCTTGGCCTTTCCGCCAATGAAAACATACCCTTGCCGCGTCTTGTGGAAGCCCTGTCGCAACGTCCGGCATCCATTCTCGGGCTTGAACAGGGCCGGTTGCAGCCGGGTGCGCCTGCCGATTTCGCCATCGTCGATCCGCAGTTGAGCTGGACCGTGGAAGATGCCGCCCTGCGTTCCCGCTCCAAGAACTCGCCCTACGAACACCGCACGCTGGAAGGCCACGCCGTGGAAACCGTCGTTGCGGGGCGCACGGTTTATGAATACGCTGGCTGACAACGAGCAGCGACGCCGGGGAACACCGTGAACGAAATCATCTTCGCCATCATTGGCTACCTGTCCGGCAGCATTCCCTTTGGCCTGCTTCTCACCAAGGCCGCAGGTCTGGGTGATGTCCGTTCCATCGGTTCAGGAAACATCGGCGCCACCAATGTGCTGCGCACCGGTAACAAGAAGATTGCGGCGCTCACCCTGCTCTGCGACGGTCTCAAGGGTTTCTTTCCGGTCCTCGCGGCGGGCTTCTGGGGCGGCGAACTTGCTCCTCTGGTCGCCGGATTCGGCGCACTCGCGGGACACATCTTTCCCGTCTGGCTGAAGTTCAAGGGCGGCAAGGGCGTGGCGACCGGTCTCGGCGTGCTGTTCGGCTGGAACTGGCTGCTCGGGCTGGCCTTCGTCGTTGCCTGGATCGGCACATTTTTCATCACCCGTATCTCCTCGGCCTCGGCACTCATCGCCGCCTTGCTTGCCATCCCCGTGTCCTATGTGATTGGAAAAACGGATGACGGCGGCATGCCCATCTTCGTCTGGCCCGTTGCCCTGCTGGCTCTTGTCATCTGGACCACCCACCACGCCAACATCAGGCGGCTGGTCAAGGGCGAGGAACCCAAATCTTCCTTCTCAAAGAAAACCTGACGGCGTGCCATGGGGGCGGCACGCAAACTCTCGGATGAAGAACGGATCAACTGGCTGCGCCTGACGCGCACCGACCAGATCGGCCCCATCACCTTCCACGACCTGTTGCAACGCTTTGGCAGCGCCGCCGCCGCAATTGATGCCCTGCCGGACCTCGCCCGCCGGGGTGGCCGCGCCCGGCAGGTGATGGTCTATGCCCGCTCCCGCGCCGAGGATGAGCTGGCTTCCGCTGCCCGGCTGAAGGCACAATTCGTGGCTCCCGGCGAACGCGGCTATCCGCCCTTCCTGCGCCACGTCCACGCAGCACCACCGCTGCTGTGCGTCTCGGGAAACCTGGACTTCGCTGACATGGATTCCGTGGGCGTGGTCGGCGCGCGCAATGCCTCGGCGCTGGGCCTCAAATTTACCCGCATGATTGCCCATACCCTCGCCAGCAATCACATCCTCACGGTTTCGGGTCTGGCGCGCGGCATTGACACGGCCGCCCATGAAGCATCTCTGCCAGTCGCCACCGCTGCCGTGTTGGCCGGCGGCATCGACCACATCTATCCGCCGGAAAACGAACGGCTGCACCGCGAGATTGCCGAACGCGGCCTTCTCATCACCGAAATGCCGCCTGGAACCGCGCCCAAGGCCGAACATTTTCCCCGCCGCAACCGCATTATCTCCGGCATGTCCCGCGCAGTGATTGTCGTTGAGGCAGCGCTGCGTTCAGGTTCACTGATCACGGCCCGCTTTGCTGCCGAACAGGGCCGCGATGTCTTCGCTGTTCCCGGCTCGCCGCTCGACCCGCGCGCCGAAGGTTGCAACAAGTTGATCAAGGACGGGGCGCAAATCGTCACCTCACTTCAAGATGTGCTTGACGCACTGCGCATGGTCCCCCGACCGCAATCCGATCTCTTCCTGGAGCCGCCCCCAGCCGAGCCCTATCCCGAAACCCGCGATGATGACCGTGAACACCTGTTCTCCTTCCTCTCGCCCACGGAAACCCATGTCGATGATCTCATCCGCGAGAGCAGGCTGACGGCGGACATCGTCACCGCCCTCCTGCTGGAACTCGAGCTGGCAGGCCGCGTCACCCGCGCCAAGGGTGGCCGCGTCTCGCTTGCCTGATCACTCCGCCTCGTCCTCGGGCACGATCCACGGCTCCTTCAGGGCCGCCGCCAGCCAGGCCGTGAAGCCTGGAGTCGCCATCACCGCATTCATGTAAGTACGGGTCTCCTTCTTCACGGGGATCGCGTAACTGTCGAGGCGCGCCACCACGGGCGCAAACATGGCATCTGCCGCCGAGAACCTGCCGAACAGGAACGGTTCGCCCTTGCCATGGGCCTTGCGGCATTGTGCCCAGAGCGTTTCCAGCCGTTTCACATCCTTCATCACGGCGGCGCTGAAACCTGCCTTCAGCGCCACCTTGGGCCGCCGCAGGTTCATCGGGCAGGCGCTGCGGATGCTGCGGAAACCCGAATGGATTTCCGCCGCCGCCGAACGCGCCATGGCACGTGCAGCAGCCGTCTTCGGCCAGACATGCGCCTTGGGCCAGGTTTCCGCCGCGTATTCGATGATGGCCAGCGAATCCCAGATGGTATGCCCCTTGTGCAGCAGCACCGGCACCATTCCGGCCTCCGAGACCTTGCGCACCTCGCGGCCAAAACGCGGCTCGCCGAAGCGGATCATTTTCTCGTCGAAGGGAATGCCGGCCATGGTGAGGGCCAGCCATGGCCGAAGCGACCACGAGGAATAGTTTTTGTTGCCGATCACCAGCATCGCTTTGGCCGCCGCCATGACATTCTCCCTGAATCGCTGCCTGAATCACAGGGACTTTGGCAGATGCTTCCAGGTGACAAAAGCCATGAAGATCGACAGCAGCCCGACCAGAACAAAAACGGTTTGGGTTGGCAGGACAGTCAGCACGAAGGCGAAGATGATACCCGGGAGGAGGTCGCTGATCTCAATGAAGGTACGGTAAACACTGGTCATTTCGCGCCGTTCGCGGGGTTTCACGGCACGCATGTAGGGTATGGCGCCAACTCCATCGAGGGCTGTTGCGCCCACTGCGGCCATCAACAGGAAAATGATCGAGACAACCGGTACATTGGCCCCGAAGAGGCCCGCGGCCACCGACGATACACTGATCACGCCAAAAGCCGTGGCAATGACGGTCCGCACGCCCACCCGCCGCGCCACATAGCCCGAGACGAGCGCCAGCGGCAGGATGATCTGGCTTGCCGAGATCAGGTAGCCGCTCTCCGTCTTGCTCAGGCCGGACTCAATCAGCATGATCGGACCGTAAATGAACAGTGACGACCAATAGACCGAACGCGCACAGGCGATCGACCACGCCAGCCGGAGGCGCGGTTGCGCAATGAAACGGCCCACGTTCTTCAGCGGGTTGAAGGGTTGCAGTGTGCCTGACGGCAGCGCCGCGGGATCGGCCAGCCGGATGATCCAGAAAAAGCTGAGCAACGTCACACCGGCGGCCAGCACCGCCATCTGCGCTACCACCGGCCCGTGGTTGGTGTAGAGCCATAGGCCCAGGCTCGGGCCGATTGTCCATGACAATGTCGAGAACGACAGGCGCATCGGTTCCACGCGCGCATAGTCAGACTTGTGGATGTGATCGAGAATATAGAGCGACAGCGTGACATTCATCACGGAGGCTCCGGCGCTGCGCAGATAGGTGCCAGCCGCCTGCCCCAGCACCGTGTGACTGGCGAGGAAGAGTGCCGCCGACATGGAAACGGCAATGCCGAGTGTGTAGGTCCAGCGGCGGCGGGTGCGCCTGAGCACGAATGGAAGCATCAACGTCGTGGCCAGCACGGCGAGCGCACTCATGGTCATGATGATCGAAACGTTGCGGCTTGTACCCAGCAACTCGTAGGCCTGCACGGACAGCACACCCGCGTTCAGGGAGCGCACCAGACTCTCCAGCGTGAACAAGGCCGAGAACGTCAGGGCTCCGGCCTTCCGGCCGGAATAGGGCATCGCAGCGCTGGTGTCAGAGGGCATGAGGGCGTGATTCCAAGCCCTCGGGAATAGCGGTTTTGCGGCCTGCATTGGAGGCTCCAAAACCTCACCCCTGCCCCCGCCACGGGCGCATGGCTTGTTTTTCAGGGGGGATACCTATATGAGCGCGGCCCATTTGCAGTGCACAATCGCACTGCGAGATGCCGCAGTCAGGACCCGTGAATGACCGTTGTCGTTGTCGAATCGCCCGGTAAGGCCAAGACCATCAACAAGTATTTGGGCAAGGATTTCAAAGTCCTGGCCTCTTATGGTCACATCCGCGATTTGCCACCCAAGGATGGTTCCGTCCGCCCCGACGAAGACTTCGCCATGTCATGGGAAGTGGATTCCAAGGCCTCCAAGCGCGTCTCCGACATTGTGTCGGCGTTGAAGGACGACGACAGCCTCGTCCTCGCAACCGACCCTGACCGCGAAGGTGAAGCCATCTCCTGGCATCTCCTTGAGGTCTTGACCAAGAAGGGCGCGCTCAAGGGCAAGTCCGTGCAGCGTGTCGCCTTCAACGCCATCACCAAGTCTGCCGTGCAGGAGGCCATTGCCCATCCGCGCGACGTGGACATGGCCCTGGTCGATGCCTACCTGGCCCGCCGTGCCCTCGACTACCTCGTGGGCTTCACCATTTCCCCCGTCCTCTGGCGCAAGCTGCCGGGCGCCCGTTCGGCAGGCCGCGTGCAGTCCGTGGCGCTCCGCCTGGTTTGCGACCGTGAACTGGAGATCGAAGCCTTCAGGGCCCAGGAATACTGGTCGATTGACGGCACCTTCGTCACCCCGCAGGGGGCTTCCTTCGAGGCCAGCCTGTCGCAGGTCGACGGCAAGCGCCTGGAAAAACTCTCTCTCGGTAAAGGGGACACCGCCAACTCCATTCTCGCCGCGGTCAAGGGCCAGCCCTTCGCCGTGGACCTGATCGAGAGCAAGCCGGTCAAGCGCCATCCGTTCCCGCCCTTCCGCACCTCGACATTGCAGCAGGAAGCCTCGCGCAAGCTCGGCTTCTCCGCCTCGCGCACCATGCAGATCGCCCAGAAGCTCTATGAAGGCGTGGATCTCAAGGGCGAAACCGTGGGCCTCATCACCTATATGCGAACCGACGGCGCCGACATGGCACCGGAGGCTATCGCCGCCTCGCGCAACACCATCCTCAAGCAGTTTGGCGAACCCTACCTCCCTTCCGCGCCGCGCAAATACACCACCAAGGCCAAGAACGCCCAGGAAGCCCACGAGGCCATCCGCCCCACCGATCCGGGCCGCACGCCCGACATGGTGAAGAAGGCGCTCGAACCCGAGCAGTTGGCTCTCTACGACCTGATCTGGAAGCGCACCATCGCCAGCCAGATGGAGAGCGCCGAACTGGAGCGCACATCCACCGACATCGGCACGCAAGGGACTGACGGCAAGCACTACAGCTTCCGCGCTTCCGGTTCCGTCGTGAAGTTTGATGGCTTCCTGCGCATCTACAATGAAGACCTCGACGACGGTGAGGACGAGGACTCCAAACGCCTGCCCGCCATGGCACGCGGCGACAAGATCGGCGTGAAGGACATCGCCGCCAACCAGCACTTCACCGAACCGCCACCCCGCTATTCGGAAGCCTCGCTCACCAAGAAGCTTGAAGAGCTGGGCATCGGCCGCCCCTCTACCTACGTCAGCATCATGTCGACGCTGCGCGACCGTGGTTACGTCCGCCTCGACAAGAAGCGCCTGATCCCCGAGGACAAGGGCCGCATCGTCACGGCCTTCCTTGAATCCTTCTTCAAGCGCTACGTGGAGTATGACTTCACCGCCGACCTTGAGGAGCAACTCGACCTCGTCTCCGCCGGCGACCTGAAATACAAGCAGGTGCTGCGCGACTTCTGGCTGAAGTTCGCGGCCTCTATCGGTGACGTGAAGGACCTGCGCGTTTCGGAAGTGATCGACTCACTGAACGACCTGCTTGCGCCACATATCTTCCCCGCCAAGCCGGATGGCGGTGACGCCCGCGCCTGCCCCTCCTGCAGCAATGGCCAGTTGTCGCTGAAGCTCTCCAAGTATGGCACCTTCGTGGGCTGCACCAACTATCCGGAGTGCAAGTACACCCGCCAGATGACCGTGCCGCTTGATGGCGCGCCCGATGTTGTTCCGGCGGAAGGCATCACCCTTGGCACCGATCCGGAAACGGGCGCCGCCGTCACCCGCCGCATGGGCCGTTTCGGGCCTTACATCCAGTTGGGTGAGGCGACCGAGGATGGCGAGAAGCCGCGCCGCGCTTCCATCCCCAAGGGCAAGGATCCGGCCAGCGTCACCTTTGAGGACGCCATGCGCTACCTCTCGCTGCCGCGCGAAGTGGGTCTGCACCCGGAAACCAAAACACCGATCATCGCCAATGTCGGCCGCTTCGGCCCCTATCTCCTGCATGATGGCGTCTATGCCAACCTGAAGGACGATGACGTCTATACCGTCGGTCTCAACCGGGCGGTGGACCTGCTGCATGAGAAGCGTTCGCGCGCGCCCTCCAACCGGGCCCGGCCCGGTGCCCTGAAGAATCTCGGGCCGCACCCCGATGGCAACGGCAATGTCGAGATCATGAGCGGCCGCTACGGGGCTTATGTGAAGTACGGCTCGGTCAACGCCACCTTGCCGAAGGACAAGGCACCCGAAGACCTCACCATGGAAGAGGCGCTCGCGCTTCTGGCGGAGCGCGCAGGCAAGTCCGGCGCGAAACCGAAGGCATCGAAGAAAGCTGCCAAGAAGGCCCCCGCCAAGACGGCGGCGAAGAAAGCCGCGAAGAAACCGGCCGCCCGCAAGGCACCGGCGAAGAAGGTGGCCCCCGCGGCGTGAGCAGCAAGCGACCAGCCACACCCAAACCCCGCAAGCGCCCGGCTGCCACGGGCTTGCCCAGCGAAGCCGAAATACTCGAGTTCATTGCCACCTCTCCCGGCGTGGTGGGCAAGCGCGACATCGCCCGTGCATTTGGTCTCACGGGAAACGCCAAGATCGGCCTCAAGGCGATGCTCAAGGACCTTGAGCACAAGGGTAATCTCGACCGGCGCGGCAAGAAACTGGAGAGCACCGCATCCCTGCCGCCCGTCACCGTACTGGAAGTGACCGAGATCGATGATCAGGGCCACGCCCACGCCGTTCCTTCGGAGTGGAACGCGGCCAATGGCGAACCGCCGCGCATCCTCATTGTCGAAGACAGGCACCACCACCAGCCCGCGCCCGGACTGGGCGATCGTGTGCTGGCCCGGATCGAAGCCCTGCCGCACTCCAGGACACATGCTTATCAGGCCCGCATCATGCGCCCCCTTTCGCGCGAAGCCCTCCGCGTTGTCGGCATCTATCGTTCCGGGCCGGGGTCACATGGACGCATCATCCCGTCCGGCAAGAAGGACCGCTACGATTACCATGTGCCGCACGGCGATGATGGCGGCGCCGAAGACGGCGAACTCGTCTCGGCGGAAGTGACGAAGCCCGCAGCGCGTGGTCTGCCGCAGGCCCGCGTCAGGGCGCGTCTGGGCAATGCCCGCGACCCCCGCAACACTTCCCTGATCGCCATCCATGGCCACGGCATTCCCGACCAGTTCCCGCAGGCTGTTGTGGATGAGGTCGCGCGCTTGAAGCCCTTCAGCCGCGATGCCCGCGAGGACCTACGCGACCTTCCACTGCTCACCATCGATCCAGCCGATGCCCGTGATCACGACGACGCAGTGTGGGCCATGGCCGACGACAATCCGCAGAACGCAGGCGGCTACAAGGTGATTGTCGCCATTGCCGATGTCGCGGCCTATGTCCGCCCGCAGTCAGCGCTTGATCGCGAGGCCCGCAAGCGCGGCAATTCCACCTACTTCCCGGACCGCGTGGTTCCCATGCTGCCGGAACGCATTTCCAACGACTTGTGCTCGTTGCGCGAAGGCGAGGACCGGCCTGCCATCGCCTGTCACATGGTGTTCGACGCCATGGGCCACAAGCTCTCCCACCGCTTCACCCGCGCCATCATGCGCTCGGCGGCGAAACTGGCCTACGAAGAAGCACAGGCCGCCATAGACGGTCGGGGCAATGCAAAGGCCAACGCCCTTCTCGCAACTGCCCTCAAGCCCCTATGGGCCGCCTATGCGGCCCTCGGCAAGGCCCGCGACAGCCGCGGGCCACTCGAACTCGATCTGCCCGAACGCAAGATCATCCTCGACAAGGCCGGCAACATCGATCGCGTGATCGTGCCGGAACGGTTGGATGCGCACCGCCTGATCGAAGAATTCATGATCCAGGCGAACGTCGCTGCCGCAGAGGAATTGAAGAAACGCCGCACGCCCCTGCTCTTTCGCGTCCACGAGGAACCGTCGGCAGAGAAGCTGCGCACGCTTTCGGAGTTCCTCAAGACTGTGAACATCCCCTTCGCACTGGGGCAGGTCGTGCGTTCAAAGCATTTCAACCGCATCCTCGCCCAGGCCAAGGCCACCGCCCACGAGAAACTGGTGCATGAAGTGGTGCTGCGCTCGCAAGCGCAGGCCCAGTACCGCCACGAGAACGCCGGCCACTTCGGCCTCTCGCTTGCCGATTACGCCCACTTCACCTCGCCCATCCGCCGCTATGCCGACCTGATCGTGCACCGCGCCCTGATCTCCGCCTGCAAGTTGGGCGACGACGGCCTGTCGGCGCAGGACATCAGCGCGCTGCCGGAAACCGCCGACCTCATTTCCGCCGCCGAACGCCGCTCCATGATGGCCGAGCGCGAAACCGTGGACCGTATGGTGGCGTCGCATCTCTCCGGCAAGCTGGGAGCGACCTTCAAGGCCCGCATCAGTGGCGTCGTCGGCGCGGGGCTGTTCGTCAATCTCGCTGACACCGGTGCCGATGGCTTCGTGCCGGTCTCGACACTGGGCCGCAGTTTCTTTGTACTGGACGATGTGGGCCATGCCCTTGTCTCCAGTGAGAGCGGTGAAACCTTCCAGCTCGGCGACACCGTGGACGTGAAGCTCACGGAAGTTGCTCCGGTGAAGGGAGGCCTCAAGTTCGACATGGTGTCTGATGGCAAACGCGGCGCCAAACCGGCCCGCATTGGCCGCCATCGGGTGCGTGGTCCCACGCGCCCCCGCCGGAAATAGCGGACAACCACCCTGACATTGTGTCAGATTGCCGCTGCGGCCCATCGCAGCTTTGCGGATCACCGAAAACAGCGCCAATCCTCACGCCCATGGAAAACGTTCAGCTTCCCGCCCCCCGTTCTTGGGCCAGGGCCTCCGCCCGCGGCCTCGGCAAGTGCTGCCCCGCCTGTGGCCAGGGTGCGCTGTTTGATGGATTCCTCACGGTCAAACCCGCCTGCACGTCCTGTGGACTGGAGCTGCACCACCAGCGCGCCGACGACGCGCCCCCCTATCTCACGATTTTTGTGGTGGGGCACATCATCATCCCCCTCATGCTAGTGGTGGAAAAGCTCTGGCATCCGGAATTGTGGATACACTTCGCCCTCTGGGTGCCGCTCACCCTGCTGCTGTCGCTGTGGCTGTTGCCGCGCGTCAAGGGGGCGGTGATCGGCCTGCAGTGGGCTTTCCGCATGCATGGCTTCGGTGCGGCGGAACAGGATGAAACCCGCGGGCTTTCCTCCGCACCTTGACTTCCCCGGCCAATTCAGGTCTATGCCCGCTCAAATACCGCATTCGGAGTGAATTATGGCCAAGGGCACCGTTATCAAGATCAAGTTGGCGTCGACCGCCGACACCGGCTATTTCTACGTGACCAAGAAGAACTCGCGTACCAAGACCGACAAGATGTCGTTGAAGAAGTACGATCCCGTTGCCCGCAAGCACGTGGAATTCAAGGAAACCAAGATCAAGTAATTCCGGTTCCCGGAAAAACTGTTGACGCCGTCAGGCTTTGCTTGACGGCGTTTTGCTGTTTGGGGGAGAAGGTGCCGGTCCGGACTGTTTGGAATCGAGGAGGCCACTCAATTCGAGCCCGGACCGGCCGACCCTTTGGATCCAGGAGATGCGGCGGGCCTGGGTCCGGGGGCCATCTGAAGGCAGCAAGGCTGCCAGAATGTGCAGGAGGAGCTGCAGGCGGGTGCAGCCGCCGCGCTCCTCTTGGAGAGGGATCCCTGCGGGTTGGAGCCGCCGCCGAAATCCATAACCATTGACTAAAACTGTATGGAATTGCGCCGCGCGAATCCAGCGTAACCTATGGTAAACGTTTGGTATTCGGCGCTGATGCTGAATCGTTAAGCTGAATCGGTAAGGTGAATCAGGCCGGTACCGCTACAGGATGAACTTTGACAGGTCTGCATTGCGCGCCAGATCACCGAGGTTCTTCTCCACGAATCCCCCATCGATCACAATGGTTTGCCCGGACCTGTCGGGGGCGGTGAAACTGATCTCGTCCAACACCCGCTCCATCACGGTCTGCAAGCGACGAGCGCCGATGTTTTCAACTGTTGCGTTGATCTCCGCCGCAATGCGCGCGAGCGCGGCAACACCGTCCCCTGTCACTTCCAGCGTCACGCCCTCCGTCGCCATCAGTGCGATGTACTGCTTGATCAGCGAGGCCTCGGGCTCCGTGAGGATGCGGCGGAAGTCGTCCTGCGTGAGCGCCTTCAGTTCCACCCGGATCGGAAGGCGGCCCTGCAGCTCCGGCAGAAGGTCGGAAGGCTTGGCAATGTGGAAGGCGCCAGAAGCAATGAACAGGATGTGGTCCGTCTTCACCGGCCCATGCTTGGTGGAAACCGTCGTGCCCTCGATCAGCGGCAGCAAGTCGCGCTGCACCCCTTCACGCGAGACATCGCCCCCGGCACGCTCACTGCGGGCGCAGATCTTGTCCACTTCATCCAGGAACACGATGCCGTTGTTCTCAACCGAATCAATCGCCTCCGCGATGATTTTCTCCTGGTCCAGCAGCTTGTCGCTCTCTTCGGCCAGAAGCACCTGATGGGCATCCGACACCGTCATGCGGCGCGACTTGGTACGCTGCCCGAACGCCTTGCCCATGATGTCACCAAGGTTGATCACGGATGCTGATCCTCCGGGCATGCCGGGAATGTCGAAACTCGGCACACCGCCTGTGTCCGCCACCTGGATATCGATTTCCTTGTCGTTCAGTTGGTCAGCCCGCAGCTTCTTGCGGAACGACTCACGCGTCGATTCGCTCGCGTTCACCCCCACCAGTGCGTCCAGCACCCTGGCCTCGGCATTCAGGTGCGCCTGTGCCTCCACATCCTTGCGCCGTGCCGCCTTCACCATCCCGATGCCCGCTTCCAGCAGGTCACGGATCATCTGGTCCACATCACGGCCCACATACCCCACTTCGGTGAACTTGGTGGCCTCGACCTTGATGAAGGGCGCATTGGCGAGCCGCGCCAGACGGCGCGCGATCTCGGTCTTGCCCACACCAGTGGGCCCGATCATCAGGATGTTCTTGGGACTCACCTCCTCGCGCATCTGCCCGGAGAGCTGCTGGCGCCGCCAGCGGTTGCGGAGCGCAATGGCGACGGCCCGTTTCGCATCATGCTGGCCGATGATGTAGCGGTCGAGTTCGGAAACGATTTCGCGGGGCGAGAAATTTGTCATCGGAAGAGCAATCAGCCTGTCTTGAGGGACGTGAGATGGGCGGGAGGCACCCGTGCCGTGATGGCGGCAGGGAGAGATTTCAGCAGCGCAGCCCGCAATGGACGCCATGCCAGCGAGAGCCCGAGCACGACCGCTCCCACGAGGAGCACTACCAAAGACGTTGAAGGCAGTGCCTCTCCATTCTGCAGCAATGCATATATCGCGTAACCGAGATAAATGAGCGAAGAGACCAGCATGGCCCGGCGATCTACCGTGAGCGCCACAAGGCCGAGCAGCGAAAACGCCACAAAGATCGTCACGGTCGCGGCTGTTCCCGGCGTGTCGCCCTGCATGATGTTCTGCATAACGGGGTGCACAACCATGGGGGCTGCCAGGGCGTGCAGCCAGAAGGCAATATCGGTGCGTCGCGTCCGGCGCTGCCGGTCGGAGATGTCAAAGGCCATCGCAAGCGCGAAAACCGCAAGCCCGATGGGCAGGAAAACGATGCCCCCCAGTGCGCTTGTGATGTCTGGCGACACCGCCTGCAAGGCTCCCAGCACCACGGCTGTGACCGCCGCGCAGGCAGCAGCCACTGTGACTGGCACGCGGAACCGCCACCAATGCAGCGCCACTGCCAGGCAGGTTGCCAATCCCCCGAGCGCGAGCGTCGGTCCGTCGCCAAAGTCTGATGAAAACGCAACCGAATCTGTTCCGTCCACGATCTTGACGGCGGCCATGAACACAGTTGCGGCAAATGAGATGAGCAGCAGAATGCTCGGCAGGGCCTGTCGGCGCAGGCGCGTGAACAGTTCCGCCAATCCCCAGGACGCGGCCGCCACCGCCAATGATGGCACGATCCATGAGACATCCAGCGTGAGGAAGAACAGCGCGCCGAGAAACAGCACCAGCCCGATGGCCACGAAGATGTCACCAAAACCCGAGACGAGCCTGAGTTGTTCGTCTTCGCTGCTCTCTGTCGAAACATCGTTTTGCGGTGAGTTCAGAAACGCCGAGAGCCGCTCAGCTGCTGCCTGATCAATCACGCCCGCTCGCACGGCGCGCGCCAGATCATCCGGTGAAATCATGGTCATCGTCGTTCTCCCCGACACCAAGGCAAGTCAAAGCCGGATTGTCACTCGGCATCCAGTTTTTCCACCGTCAGGCTGTTGTTGGTATAGACGCAGATGTCGGCGGCAATCTTCATGGCCTTGCGGGCAATCGTCTCGGCGTCCATCTCCGTCTCGATCAGCGCCCGGGCCGCCGCCAGCGCATAGTTCCCGCCGGATCCGATCGCTGTTACACCACCTTCCGGTTCCAGCACATCGCCTGTGCCCGTCAGCACCAGCGAAACCTTCGCGTCCGCCACGATCATCATCGCCTCCAGGCGGCGGAGATAGCGGTCGGTGCGCCAGTCCTTTGCCATTTCCACACAGGCCCGCGTCAACTGGCTGGGGAACTGCTCCAGCTTGCCTTCCAGCCGTTCGAACAGCGTCATGGCATCGGCAGTCGCGCCTGCGAACCCGGCGATGACCTTGCCGGTGCCCAGCGGCCTCACCTTGCGCGCATTGCCCTTGATGATGGTCTGGCCGAGGCTCACCTGGCCATCACCTGCGATCACCACATTGCCCCCCTTGCGCACCGTGAGAATCGTGGTGCCGTGCCAAACCTGCGCTTCTGCCATGCTGATCATTCCTTTGACCTCACATGTAGGAGCCCCACTGCCAAATGGCAAATCCGTCACCGGAACACTGACAGTTTACTGACATCCGCCGCAAGCCAAGTGTCAGCGGGCATCAGGCACAAGACACTCCGGCAGCACTTGTACAAACCGAAACACAGTCTTGGAGAAACCCCATGAAGACCATCCTTCTCGCCACCACCGCCCTGCTCTTCGCCTTTGCCGGCGCAGCCTCGGCCTCCGCCATCACTGAACTCGGCAGCAACACTGGTGCCAGCAAAGCCCAGGTCATCCAGCTCGCAAAGAAGGGCTCTGATGACGGCGCTGGCCACGACTCTGGCGACGACAAAGGCGGCGACCGCAGCCGTGGCAGCGACGACAGCAGCAACGATGACAATGACGACAACGATGACTCGGGCAGCGGCCGTTCCAAGCCGCGCGTTCCCGGTGGTTCGGGTTGTGACGATGCCGGTGACGTCGCCGAGCACGCCAGCTGCGGCGGTTGAGCCTGAACTGAATTTCTGACTCGAGGGGGCATGGCGGGGCTGAAAACAGCCCCGCCATTCTTGGTTCAGCGCTGGCTGGTGCGCCAGTTCGGGTTGATCCACGGTTCAAGGTTGGACGGCGGCAAGGGCTCGCGGCCGAGGATGTGGTCCGAGGCCTTCTCGCCGATCATCAGCGTCGGCGCATTGAGGTTTCCGTTCGTCACCTGCGGCATGATCGAAGAATCAGCCACCCGCAGGTTTTCGATGCCGATGACGCGGCAGGTGGAATCAACCACAGCCATGGGATCATCAGCGGCCCCCATCTTGCAGGTGCCCGTCGGGTGATAGGCGCTCTCGCAGTGTTCACGGATGAAACCGTCGATCTCCGCATCCGTCTCCACCTTGGGGCCTGGCTGGATCTCTTCGGCGCGGAACGGTTCCAGTGCCTTCTGCCGCATGACCTCGCGCGTCAGCCGCACGCAGGCGCGGAACTCCGTCCAGTCGTCAGGGTGTGACATGTAGTTGAAGAGAATGCGCGGATTTTCCTTCGGTTCGGCCGACTTCACATGGATGAAGCCGCGCGATTTCGTCCGCATCGGCCCGACATGGACCTGAAAACCATGTCCGGCGAAAGCCGCCCTGCCATCATAGCGCATGGCCGCGGGCAGGAAGTGATACTGGATATCCGGATATTCGATGCCCGCCTGCGAACGGATGAAACCACATGACTCGAAATGGTTCGTGGACCCGAGGCCGGATTGGAACATCAGCCACTCCGCTCCGATCATGCCTTTGGAAAGCACGTTCAGTTTGCCATTCAGCGTGATCGGCTGCTTGCACTTCACCTGGAAATAGACCTCCAGATGGTCATGCAGGTTCTCGCCGACACCCGGCAAATGATGCACCAACGGTATCCCAGCCTCTTTCAGGACCTGCGCCGGACCAATGCCCGAAAGCTGCAAGAGCTTCGGCGAATTGATGCTTGAAGCAGCAATCACAACCTCGCGGTTGGCCCGCGCTTCATACGTCTTCTCGCCCCGGCGATACTGCACGCCAACGGCCTTGCGGCCCTCCATGATGACCCGTTCGGCAAAGGCGTAGGTGACGAGTTTCACCCGCTTTGTCGCCCGCGCCGGGCGCAGATAGGCGTTCGCGGCAGACCAGCGGAAACCGTTGTGCACGGTCATTTCCATGGGGCCAAAGCCTTCCTGCTGCCGGCCGTTATAGTCGTCGGTCACCGGATAGCCCGCCTGCCGCCCGGCATCGATGAAGGCCTGGTAGAGCGGGTTGAGGCGCGAACCCCGCTTCATGTGCATGGGGCCGTCCGCGCCACGCCAGCCCTCCTCGCCGCCATGGGCGTTTTCCATGCGCCGGAAATAGGGAAGGACATTCTTGTAGGACCAGCCTTTCGCCCCCATTTCCTCCCATGTGTCGAAATCGCGCGCGTGGCCGCGCACGTAAACCATGCCGTTGATGGATGATGAACCACCCACCACCTTGCCCCTTGGCGTTGCCAGGCGACGGTTGTTGAGGTGCGGTTCCGGCTCGGTCTCGAAACCCCAGTTGTAGCGTTGCATGTTCATGG
>CALMZX010000061.1 GCA_937870685.1 uncultured Alphaproteobacteria bacterium | reverse complement strand
TCAACGCCATGGAGCCGGTCATCGTCTTCAACATCCTGCAATCCATGCGCATGCTCTCGCGCGGCATGACGGTGCTGCGCGAGAAGTGCATCATGGGCATCGAGGCTGACGAAGAGCGTTGCCGTGACCTGCTGGAACACTCGCTGGTGGCGGTGACGGCGCTCAATCCCTACATCGGCTACGACGGGGCCAGCCGCGTCGCCAAGCAGGCGCTCAAATCCCGCCGCAGCCTGCGCGACATCGTGCTGGAGGAAAGACTGATGACCGAGGACCAATTGGCACAGGCCTTTTCCACCGACACGCTGCTGGGGCAGCGGCCCTAGCGCATCGGGCGAGCAAATGGAATCATTTGCGAAGCGAAAGATGCGCCAGATTCAGAGAGATCGAGCGCCTGATGGACGGTCAATTGACCGTCCGGCGCTTGAGAGGCGTCAGGCGAAAGACAACTCCGGCCCCACGGGCACGATGCCGTTGGGGTTCAGCGTCTTGATCGAATAATAACCGCGCTTGATGTGGTCCATGTTCACCGTGGCGCGGATGCCGGGCACTGCGATCACAGACTCAATGAAGCGCGAGAGCTGGGGATAGTCCGCAACCCGCTTGCGGTTGCACTTGAACAGGCCGTGATAGGCCGCGTCAAAACGCACCAGCGTGACAAAAAGCCGGAGATCACTCTCCGTCAGCCGTGAACCGAAGAGGAAGGGGCCGTTGGCCGCAAGCTGCGCCTCCATGGCATCCAGCGTGGCAAAGACCTGCCCGTAGGCTTCTTCATAGGCAGCCTGCGTCGTGGCGAAGCCCGCCCGGTAAACGCCGTTGTTGAGGCTGGCGTAGATGGCGTCATTCACGGCATCGATGCCGTCGCGCAAGCTTTCCGGATAGAGGTCAATGCTGTTGCTGGCGAGGCTGCCAAAGCCTGCGTTGAACATGCGCACGATGTCGGCGGATTCATTGTTGACGATGGTGCCGGTCTTCTTGTCCCACAACACCGGCACGGTGGCGCGGCCCGAGACATGCGGATCGGCCTTGCTGTAGATTTCGTGCATGTAGCTGGCACCACTGACATGGTCCGGCGTTGCGCCGGGATAGTCGCCGAAGCGCCAGCCCTGCGCCGTGAGGGCGGGCTCGACAATCGAAAGGCTCACCACCTCTTCTAGTCCCTTGAGGGCGCGCGCCATCAGGGCGCGGCTGGCCCACGGGCAGATATAGGCGGCATAGAGATGATAGCGCCCCTTCTCGGCCTTGAAGCCGCCAGAACCTGTGGGGCCGACGCTGCCATCGGGCGTCACCCAGTTGCGGAAGGAGGAGACCTGCCGCACGAAGCCGCCGTTCTCGTCCTTGGCCTGCACGGGCTGCCAGTCAGCCACCCATTTTCCATCCACCAGCATGTCACGTCTCCGGTTATTAATCGCCTGACGCCCCGCTGGCCGCACGCATTGTGCGATGGTGCCGCCTGATGCGGCACGTCATTCCTCGTCGAACTTTGCCTCGACGAGGGCCGCCAGTGCCGCCATGGCCGCCTCGGCATCGGGGCCGGAAGCATCGACCTTGATCGACGTGCCAATCGAGGCGGCGAGCATCATCAGTCCCATGATCGACGTCGCGGGCACCGTCTGCCCGTCCTTCGAGACGGTGATGTCGGCATTGAATCCTTCGGCGCATTTCACGAACTTCGCAGAGGCGCGGGCATGCAGCCCCCTCTGGTTGGTGATCGCCATCTCGCGCGAGATCGTTGCCATGTGCGGTCAGTCCCCGAGCACCTGGCTGGCGATGTTGATGTATTTGCGCCCCGCGTCCTGCGCCGCAGCCGCCGCCTTGTGCAGGTTGCAGTCGCGCCGCACCCGCGCCAGCTTCACCAGCATGGGCAGGTTGAGGCCGGCCACCACCTCGATCTTGCCCTCTTCGAGAAGCGAGATCGCAAGGTTGGAGGGCGTGCCGCCGAACATGTCGGTGAGAATGATGACGCCGTCACCGCTGTCGCTGCGCTGGGCGGCGGCGGCAATGTCGGCGCGGCGGGTGTCCATCTTGTCATCGGGGCCGATGCAGATGGCTTCGATCTGTTCCTGCTTGCCCACCACATGCTCGACCGCATGGATGAATTCGGAAGCAAGGCGGCCGTGGGTCACGAGAACAAGGCCGATCATGCGCCGCAATGCCTTTTCAATTGAATCATACTGCTCCGTCCGGGACGCTGCAAAGTGCCGCTCTTTACGCCCTTTGCCCCCCATCCGGCAATGCCCAGACACGCGCCGTCAGGATCATCCGGATGATGGCGGGTGCCGCGGGTTGGGTCTGGTCCAGGACGATGCGCGGCAGCGCAACACCTGCGATTTCGGTGCTGAGCAGACGATCGTCCGGCAGGCGTTCGATTTCGTGGCGGTCACGCAGGTCCACCACCAGACTGACCGGAACAGAAGCCACATGCGGCATGGGGAGAATGCCCTGTCCGCGCAACTCGATCAGACCGGCAAGGGCCGCCGGCGCCGAGGCCAGAAGGGTGCTGCCACCGCGCATCAGAAGAGTCTGGTCATCCGCCACCAGCCTTGCCCTCAAGGGAACGTCGCCGCTGCCGAGTCCGGCGGCGTCAATGAGCCGCAGGGCCAGTTCCGATTTGCCACTGCCGGGCCGCCCGCGGATCAGCACACCATGGTCAATGCCCGCGGGATCACGGATGGCGACGGTGGTGGCATGGACATTGAATGGGGTCATTTGCCCGCCGGTGGCTCCCAGTCAGACGCCAGCAACGGCAGGCGCGCGATGAAGCGGGCACCCAGCACAGGCCGCGTGCCGTCAGCGGCCGCCCGGCCCTCGCGGTTCTCGGCCCAGATGCGCCCCTTGTGCGCATCCATGATCTGCCGGGAAATGGCGAGACCAAGGCCGGAGTTCTTGCCGAAACTCTGTTCCGGCCTGTCCGTATAGAAGCGCTCGAAGACGCGTTCGAGATTCTCGGGCCGGATGCCGGGGCCGGAGTCTTCCACCCGCACCTCCAGATCATCTCCCGTGCGGCGCAGCCGGACATGGATCTTGCTGCCTGCCGCCGTGAACGAGCGGGCATTGTCGATGAGGTTCCGGAACACCTGGCTCAGCCGCGAGTCCTGGCCCAGCACGCGCCAGGCCGTATCTTGGGTCTGTCCGGGGCCGGGCGGCTGCACATGCAGGAGGACTTCCGCATCAACGCCCTTCGCGGTTTCATTTGACAGCAGCACGATGGCTCCCAGCAATTTCGCCACGTCAACCGGCGCCGACTCGCTGCGGGCCAGTTCGGCATCAAGACGCGAGGCTTCGGAAATGTCGGTGATCAGCCGGTCCATGCGCTTCACGTCGTGCTTGACGATCTCGATCAGGCGCTGGCGCTGTTCATCGGTCTTGACGAAGCTGAGGGTTTCCACGGCGCTGCGCAGGCTGGTGAGCGGGTTCTTCAACTCGTGGCTGACGTCGGCAGCGAAGGCTTCGATGGCATCGATGCGCTTGTAGAGGGCACCCGTCATGTCGCGCAGCGAGCCGGAGAGATGGCCGATCTCGTCGCGCCTGCGGGTGAAGTCCGGGATCTCGACGCGTGTGTTGACCCCGCGCCGCACCTTCTGCGCCGCCGCCGAGAGAAGCCGGATGGGCTTGGCGATGGTAGAGGCCAGCGCCACTGAAAGGAGGAGCGCCACCAGCGAGGCGAATCCGAAGGTGAGGAAAACGATGCGCCGCTCGGCCCAGATCACCGTGTCGATTTCACCACCCTTGTTGGAGAGGACAAGCGCGCCCAGCACGGCGCGGAAGCGCTGCACCGGCACGGAGACAAGCACGATGATTTCGCGTCGGTCATTGAGGCGCACGATGCTGACCGAGGCCCCATTCAGTGCGGCAGCCACCTCCGGCGCCTCGCGGTTGCCATCGAGGCCATACTCCTGCTGCACCGGGTAATCATAGCCGAATGCCCAATCGAGCAGGCTGTTCCACCAGCGTGTGATGGCGTTGCTCGGTGGTGTGGCGCTGGGCGTCTCGGCTTCAATCAGGTCGCTGCCGCCGAGCAGGAAGCGGCTGTCAACAATCAGATTGCCATCGGGATCAATGATGCGGGCGCGGTTGTTGGTGTTGGCCAGCAGGCGGCGCAGGACGGGCCCCGCCTTTTCCGGATCGATGGGAAAGTCGAGGCCTTCCACCGGATCGATTTCGCTTTGCGCGTTCTCGGAAAAATCGTCGAGTGAGTCGGGATTGATGACGATGTTGCCGGTGTCTGCCGACGCCGAGCCCGCAATGGCACCGGCAATGATCTGCGCCTGAGTGGTAAGGCTCTGCACGCGCGCATCGATCAGGCCCTGGCGGAACTGGTTGAAATAGAGAATGCCGATGGCAAGGACGAGCAGGCCGAGGATGTTGATGACCGCAATGCGGGCCGTCAGGCTGGTGGGAGCAAGGCGCGAGGCCAGCGGCGGACGCGCGGCGGTGCCGGACGCATGTTCGCTTTCCAGCGCTTCATCCGTTTCGCCGCGGTCCGTTTCGGTGTCCTTGGGTTTGTCCAGCATGGAGGCCGCAGGCCGGTCACGAATGCCGGATCACTGCTCCTTGAAACGGTAGCCGACGCCGTAGAGCGTCTCGATGCCGTCAAAGGATTCATCCACCTGGTTGAACTTCTTGCGCAGCCGCTTGATGTGGCTGTCGATGGTGCGGTCATCGACGTAGACCTGGTCGTCGTAGGCCGCGTCCATCAGCGCGTCACGGCTTTTGACGATGCCGGGGCGCTGGGCCAGTGATTGCAGGATCAGGAATTCGGTGACGGTCAGTGTCACCGGCTTTCCGTCCCATGTGCAGGAATGGCGGTCCGGGTCCATGGCCAGCTTGCCGCGCTCGATCACCTTGTTGGCTTCCTGCGGTGCAGCGGTTCCATCGCGCGCACCGGCGCGGCGCAGGACGGCCTTCACACGCTCGACCAGCAGGCGCTGCGAGAATGGTTTCTTGATGAAATCATCGGCGCCCATCTTGAGGCCGAAGAGTTCGTCGATCTCGTCATCCTTCGAGGTCAGGAAGATCACCGGAAGGTCCGTCTTCTGGCGGATGCGGCGCAAGAGCTCCATGCCATCCATGCGCGGCATCTTGATGTCGAAGATCGCGACATCCGGCGGATTGTCCTGCAGGCCCTGCAGGGCGGCGGCACCATCGTTGTATTTCTGGACGGAATAACCCTCCGCCTCCATGGTCATGCCCACGGAGGTGAGGATGTTGCGGTCGTCATCGACCAGCGCAATCGTTGGCATCTTCTTGTTCATTCCCTTCTTTTCCTCCTGTCGCATAGGTATGAAAGTGGAACAAAATGTGGCACCTGATATAGGGCCTTCCCGGGACAATTGCGAGGTTGGAGATGCAGGACTCAGGAACAAAATCACCCAAGCGCGACGCCATGGCGCTGGCGCGGCGGCTTTTCGAGGCGGGCGGCACCGGAGCCCTCGCCGTTCTGGAGCCAGGAACGGCGGCCCCGCTTGTCACCATGGTCAATACGGCGGTTGATGCTGGCCTCAGGCCCCTGGTCCTCATTTCCGCCCTGTCGCTGCACACCCGCTGCCTTGCAGCCGACCCCCGCGCCAGCCTGATGCTGCACGCCGGTCTCCCCGCCGATGGCGACCCGCAGACGGCGCTGCGCGCGACACTTTCGGGCCGATTTGAAAAACTGGCGGGTGAAGAGGCAAGGGGAGCGGCAAAGGCGTTTCTCGCCCGCCACCCCTATGCGGACCTCTACGCAGGCTTCGGCGATTTCGCCTATTGGCGGCTCAATGCCGAGAACGCCCACATCGTGGCAGGTTTTGGCCGTGCCTATGACGTGCGCTTCAAGGACCTGGCCGAAGCCTGAGGCTCAGCCCATCATCTCGGCGGGCGGAGCCTTGGCCCCGGTCATGAAGGCCACCGCGTCCGACATGGAAAAATCCTGCGGTCGGATGGTGCACAGCCGCGCCCCCAGCCGGTGGATGTGGATGCGGTCACAGACCTCGAACACATGCGGCATGTTGTGGCTGATCAGGATGATGGGCAGTCCGCGCTTCTTCACGTCGCGGATCAATTCCAGCACGCGGCGCGATTCCTTGACGCCAAGTGCTGCCGTCGGTTCATCCATGATCACCACCTTGGAGCCGAAGGCGGCGGCGCGTGCCACGGCCACGCCCTGGCGCTGGCCGCCGGACAGGGTTTCCACCGGCTGGTTGATGTTCTGGATGGTCATCAGGCCCAGTTCAGACAGCTTCTCGCGGGCAAATTTGGCCATGGCGGCTCGGTCCATCAACCGGAGCACGGTACCCAGCGGACCCTCCATCTTGATCTCTCGGCCGAGGAACATGTTGTCGGCAATCGACAGGGCAGGGGAAAGTGCAAGGTTCTGGTACACCGTTTCGATGCCGGCGTTGCGGCCATCCTGCGGCGAGCGGAAATGCACAGGTTTTCCGTCCAGCGTGATCTCGCCGTGATCCGGTGTCACCGCCCCGCACAGCGCCTTGATGAGCGTTGACTTGCCCGCGCCATTGTCGCCGATCACGCCGAGGATTTCTCCGGGGTAGAGATCGAAATCGGCCTGGTTGAGGGCGACCACATGGCCGTATTTCTTCGTGAGCCCGCGGGCCTTGAGAATCGGCTCCACCTTTGCGGGGGCCGTTGCTGCGATGGCAGCCGCGGGTTTCACTGCGAGGGCCGGGATGGCTGCCTTGCTGGCAGCCTTCTTGCTGGCGGGTTTCTTCACAGTCTTCTTTGCCATGGAATTTACCCCTTATTGCGAAGCGCGGCGCAGCCACTGGTCGAGGGCCACGGCGCCAATCAAGAGACAGCCCATGGCGAACCACTGCCAGTAGCTTTCAACACCCACCAGGGCGAGGCCGGTGAAGAACACGCCGACGATCATGGCTCCGAGCACCGAGCCTGCAATGGACGCCCTTCCTCCGAACAGTGACGTGCCGCCGATGACGACAGCTGTGATGGAATCGAGGTTCACCGTTTCAAAGGCGATCGGGCTCATGGAGCCGACGCGGCCCAGGGCAACCCAGGCGCCAAAGGCACAGATCAGTCCGGCGAAGGCATAGACGGAAATCAGGGTGCGGTCGATCTGCACGCCGGAGAGCATGGCGGCATCAGGATCATCGCCGACGGCCGTCACATGGCGGCCCCAGGCCGTGCGGTTCAGCATGTACCACACGATCATGGCCAGCAGGATCAATGCGAATGATCCGAGAATGAAGGTTGCTGTTCCGATGTTGAAGGCCTTGCCGAAGAAGAGAAGGCCGGAGGCCTTCTCGTTGA
Organism: uncultured Alphaproteobacteria bacterium; assembly: GCA_937870685.1. Classification (GTDB taxonomy): domain Bacteria; phylum Pseudomonadota; class Alphaproteobacteria; order Rhizobiales; family Aestuariivirgaceae; genus Aestuariivirga. The sequence goes on along the minus strand of CALMZX010000061.1, from coordinate 30,599 downwards.
GGGCCGCGGGACGCACCGATTCCGATCCCGTGTACCAGAGGTTCATGGCCCGGAACGCGTAGTAGGTGCCCAGCGTCACGATCAGCGGGGGAATGCGGGCCTTGGTGACCAGCAGTCCGTTCACCGCGCCCATGGCCGTGCCAAAGGCAAGGGCAATGGGAACCGCCAGGATGACGGGCACATCATGCAGGGTCGTCAGCCTGCCCATGATCATGGCACAGAGCACGAGAATGATGCCGACGGAAAGATCAATGCCTGCCGTCAGGATGACCAGCGTCTGCGCGATGGCGATGATGCCCACAACCGTCACCTGCTTCAGGATCAGCGACAGCGTGCTTGCCGTGAGGAAATTGTTGGGAACAATGAAAGTGGCAATGAAGCCGAAAACAAAAATGCTGGCGATCAGGATGATCGCGGGGATGGCTGTCGGGTTGGAGCGCAGGAAGCCGCGGGCTTTTTCGAGCAGGCTCTCGTGGGCATGGTCGAAGGCTGCAACGGTCTGGTCGGCCTCCGCGAGTTTCGCTTCGAAGTCCGAAATCGTCTTTGTCGGCGCGCTGTTGTCGCTCATCGGGCCCCATCCTCCATGATCGCCTCAGGTGCAGTCTTGGTGCTGCATAGTCGAAGGGCGACGATACCGCCGCCCTTCGTTCAGTCAAGATGTCAGGCCGGGATCAACCCCAGCAGAGTTCGGTGCCCTTGGCCGTGTCGAGCGAGGGAACGCCTTCGGCCGGCTTGTCGGTGATCAGGTTCACGCCGGTGTTGTAGAAGCCGAGGCCTTCAGACGCCTTTGGCTTGGTACCGTCCTTGGCGAAGGCGGCAATGGCGTCGATGCCAAGCGATGCCATCAACAGCGGATACTGCTGCGAGGTGGCGCCGATGACGCCCGACTTCACCGAGGCAACGCCGGGGCAGCCGCCGTCAACCGAAACGATCAGGGCCTGGCTTTCCTTGCCGGCCGCCTTGAGCGCGGCATAGGCACCTTCAGCAGCGGGTTCGTTGATGGTGTAGACCATGTTGATGTCCGGGTCCTTGGCGAGAAGGGTTTCCATGGCCTTCTGGCCTCCTTCGGGATTTGCCCCCGAAGACTCGTGGCCGATGACGCGCGGATCCTTTTCAGAACCCATGACCTTGAGGTCCGGCACTTCGATGCCGAAGCCCGTGAGGAAGCCTGTGTCGCGCTGCACGTCAACGGAGATGTTGTCCTTGTTGATGTCGAGCATGGCGATCTTGGCGGTGGCTGCCTTGTCACCCATGGTGGCCTTGGCCCACTGGCCGATCAGCACGCCAGCCTGGAAGTTGTCGGTTGCAAAGGTGATGTCCTGGGCTTCCTTGTCGCCGAGTTCTGTGTCGAGCGAGATCACGAGGATGCCGGCAGCGCGGGCGGCCTTGAGGGCCGGGCCCACGTCATCGTTCGACGGGGTGATGAGGATGCCCTTCACGCCCGAGGCAACGCAGGTTTCGATCGCGGTGATCTGCGGGGCGGCGTCGCCGTCCTTTTCACCGGCGAAGGACTGCAGGTCCACACCGGCAGCAGCGGCACCCTTTTCAGCGCCTTCCTTCATCTTCACGAAGAAGGGATTGGTGTTGTTCTTGGTGATGAGGCAGGCGCCAACACCAGCCTGAGCAGTGGTGGCGAGGGCCATCAGGCCGGCGCCGATCAGGACAGTCTTCAGAAGAGCTTTCACGTTCAATACCTCCCATGGAAAACCCGCAAGCGTGCGGGCGAACGTCGTCAGTCACGCAAGAGCTGTCCCTGCACCGTGGAGAGGCCAGGTTGCCGCGCGTGCTGGCCGGATCATGGAATCGAAATCGCCGGGCTGTCAATAAGTAAATCAGAGTGATTTATTTATTGACTTTGCGTGGCCGCCGTCGAACTCTGGTGGCAGCGATTGGACAGGACGACGTGGGTTCAGAAACCGAAACAGAAGCTGGAACGCTCCCCCTGGGGACACCCGATGAGGGCCTGGGCAGCGACGCCACGCCCGAAGCCGGCCTGTCGGGCCGCGGCACCACGCAGACGGGCGTGCGCCTGTACCACGAGCGCCTCGCGCTCTCGCTGATCCGAACCCATGGCAGCATCTCCAAGGCGGAAATTGCCCGGTTGACAGGTCTCTCCGCGCAGACTGTGTCGGTGATTGTGCGCGGTCTTGAGCGCGACAACCTTGTAATCAAGGGGGCATCCGTCAAGGGCCGCGTCGGCCAGCCCTCGCAACCCTATTCGCTCAACCCGGATGGCGCGTTTTCCATTGGCCTCAAGGTCGGCCGCCGCTCCGGCGACCTGGTGGTGATCGATCTCGCTGGCAAGACCCGTGATGAGGTCCACATGCCTTACCACTTCCCGACGCCGGAACAGTTTCTCGGTTTCGCCGAAGCAGGACTGAAGGGCATCAGCAGGAGGCTCGGGCCGCTTTTCCTGCGTCGCGTCGCGGGGCTCGGCATTGCCGCCCCGTTCGACCTGTGGAAATGGCAGGAGGAAACCGGCGCTCCCCAGAACGTCATGGAGGCGTGGAAAGACTTCAATCTCACTTCGGAACTGATGGCGCTGTGTGACTGGCCCGTCATCGCCTGCAACGACGCAACCGCTGCCTGCGCCGCCGAACTCCTGTTCGGAACGGGGCGGCAGTACCGCGACTTCGCCTACCTCTATGTGGGCTATTTCGCGGGCGGCGGCCTGGTGCTGAACGGCCAGCTGCATCAGGGCCCCACCGGCAATGCCGCCGCCTTTGGTTCGCTCCCCGTGCCCAAGGCCGGCGGAGGCAGCGAGCAGCTCATCCACTCCGCCTCACTCTATCTTCTTGAACGCGCACTGGCGCAGGCGGGTCTGGAACCGGCGCTGATGTGGCAGCGCACCGCCGACTGGTCGGCAGCCGAGGCACAGATTGGCCCATGGATCGCCCGTGCCGCCGCTGGCCTGGCATCAGCCGTTGCCAGCATAGCGAGCGTCGTGGATTGCCCCGCCGTCTTTATCGACGGTGCCATGCCGCCCGGCGTGCGCCGCCGTCTCGTCGAGGCCACCCGCAGGCAAGCCCTGCGCCTCAACATGGATGGCATCACCCCCTTCGCCATCGAGGAAGGATCGATCGGCGTCGATGCCCGGGCCCTGGGTGCGGCAAGCCTGCCGCTCTTCGCCAATTTCATGGCGGACCGTGACGTCCTGTTCAAGGACGCGGGTTGAAGACGGCTCTTGCTGCCAGGCCAGCCATCGGCTTAACGCCAGCGGCATGATTGTTCTCGCCATCGACACCACGCTGTCGTCCTGCTCCGCCGCCCTTCTGGACGTAGCGGAGGACCGTGTGCTGGCGGCGGAACAGCTGCTGCTGGACAAGGGCCACGCTGAAGCCATCGCACCCATGGTGCAGCGCTGCCTGGCAGCAGCCGGCGTGGGCAGCAGCGCCATCACCCGCATCGCCGTGACCACCGGTCCCGGCACCTTCACCGGACTGCGCATCGGCCTGTCTCTGGCGCACGGCATGGGCGTGGGCCTTGGCTGCGAAGTGGTGGGCATCGACACGCTCACGGCAACAGCTGCACCACTGCTGGAAGAGACGGAAACCCTGCTGGTTGCCCATCAGGCCGGTGCCACGGGGAAGTTCTACGCCGCCCGCTACGAAGCGGGCACGCTGGCCGGCCCTTTGTTGTTCGACGGTCCCGAAGCCGTGCTGGCGCTCGCCGGCAGGGACCAGCCGGTTCTGATCGGCACCGGGGCGGATGCCATTCTGGCCATGGCACCGGAGGCGTTTGCCCGAAGTGCTGGCCATGATCTTCCCGTGGCCGCGCAATTCATTCGCTTCGCCGCCGCCTTGCCTGCACCGGATGGTTTTCCCCAGCCCGTCTATCTGCGTGAACCCGATGCGAAACCGCAGGCCGCCTTTGCGCCGGAGACGATCCGACTGGCGCTGCCCGGTGACATTCCCGCCCTCGCCCGCCTGCACCAGATCTGCTTCGCCGATGGCTGGAGCGAAGCAAGTCTCCGGGAGACCCTGTCATCCCCCGGCGCGCTGGCGCTGGTGGCGGAACGGGATGGCAGCATCCGGGCATTCATCATCCTGCGCGCCGTGGCCGATGAGGCTGAAATCCTGACCCTTTGCACCGCGCCTCACTGGCGCAGGCGCGCCCTTGGCGGGAAACTCCTCCAGGCGGCAAAGGAATTGCTCCGGACACAGAGTATTGCACTCTTCCATCTGGAAGTGGCCGATGACAATGCTGCGGCCCGCGCACTTTATGCCGCACACGGCTTTGCCGAAACGGGCCGCCGCAAGGGTTACTACACCCGCAGCAACGCCCCCGCCTGTGATGCCGTCCTGATGGCCTGCAAACCGTAGCGCCGCATGAAGCACGCCCGGCCCACCGTCCTGTTGCTTGCCTTTGCGGCCTTCACCTTGCCGCTGATGCCGCTGCAGCAGCTGCTGCTCTGGCTTTCGCCCGCCGCTGCCGCGCGCCTGCCGCACTGGTATCACCGCAACGTTGCGCGCCTGCTGGGCATCGACATCCGCATCTCGGGAACAAGACCGGAGAAAGGACCCGCCTTCATTGTCGCCAACCATGTCTCTTGGCTCGACATCATCGTGCTTTCGGCGGCAGCGCCTGTGAGCTTCGTCGCCAAGCGCGAGGTGGGGCGGTGGCCCTTCTTCGGCACGTTGGCCCGCCTGCAACGCACCGTCTTCGTGGACCGCGACCGCCGCCACACCACGGGCCGCGAGCGTGACGAAATCAGCGAGCGCCTGAAGGAGGGCGGCATGGTCGTGCTCTTCCCGGAAGGAACCTCGCACACCGGGCGCAGCGTCCTGCCCTTCCGCTCCTCCTACTTCGCCGCCGTGCACGATCCGCAAATCCCGGTCATTCCAGTGACGCTTGCCTACACCGAGCGCTGGGGCCTGCCGCTCACCACGCGCGAAGTGCCGCGCTATGCCTGGTACGGCGACATGGACCTGCCACCACACCTCTGGAATGCCGTGGCCGAAGGCCCCCTCACCGTGGAGGTGGTCTTCCACCCGCCTGAAACCATGGCCCACGCCAAGGACCGGAAGCGGCTTGCCGCCCATGCCGAACGCACGGTCCGCCACGGCCTCGTGGACGCGCTTCACGGCAGCCGGAAAACGGGCTAATCCCCGCCCATGAACGACATGTCCGCAACTCCTGTGGTGGCCTCGCCGGAAACGGTGGAAAAGAAGGTCTTCATCAAGACCTACGGCTGCCAGATGAATGTCTATGATTCCACCCGCATGGAGGGGATTCTGGCGGGCGAAGGCTATGCTGCTGCCGATGCGCCGGAAGAGGCGGATCTGGTCATCCTCAACACCTGCCACATCCGTGAAAAGGCGGCGGAGAAGGTCTATTCCGAACTGGGCAAGATCCGCGTCATGAAGGCGGAGCGCAATGCCAGTGGCAAGGACATGGTGATCGCTGTGGCGGGCTGCGTGGCACAGGCCGAGGGCGAGGAACTCGCCAGGCGCGCCAAGGGCATTGACCTCGTCTTCGGGCCGCAAACCTTCCACCGCCTGCCGGAATACCTCGCGCGCCACCGCGAGACAGGCCGCGTTGTCGTTGAAACGGAATTTCCCGCTGAGGAAAAATTCGGCGCTTTGGCCACGCGCAATGCCGCCGGCCATGGCGTTGCCGCCTTCCTCACCGTGCAGGAGGGCTGTGACAAGTTCTGCAGCTTCTGTGTGGTGCCCTACACGCGAGGGAGCGAGTTCTCGAGGCCCCTGGATCAGGTGCTGGCGGAGGCCCGCGGACTTGCCGCCAAAGGCGTGCGTGAGGTGACGCTGCTTGGCCAGAACGTCAACGCCTATCGCGGCGCTGGCGCAGCGGGCGAGGCGAGCCTGGCCCGGCTTGTCACCGAACTGTCGCGCATCCCGGGCATTGAACGCATCCGCTACACCACCAGCCACCCGCGTGACATGAGCGATGACCTGATCGAGGCCCATGCCGGAAATGCCAAGCTCATGCCCTACCTGCACCTGCCAGTGCAGGCGGGCAGCAACCGCATTCTCAAGGCCATGAACCGCGGCCACACGGCGGACAGCTACATGGCGCTCGTGGCCCGCGTCCGCGCGGCCCGGCCGGATATCGCGCTGTCGGGGGATTTCATTGTCGGCTTTCCGGGCGAGACTGAGGCCGAGTTTGAGGAGACTTTGGCGTTGGTGCGTGCCGTCGAATACGCCTCAGCCTTCTCCTTCAAATACTCCCCACGCCCCGGCACGCCTGCTGCGGAACGCGACGACCAGATTGCCGAGGATGTGAAACTGGACCGGCTGCACCGCCTGCAGGCCCTGCTCATGGAGCAGCAGCAGGCCTTCAATGCGGGTTGCGTCGGCCGCACCCTTCCCGTGCTGCTGGAAAAGCCTGGCCGCCAGTCCGGGCAGATGATTGGCCGTTCCCCCTACCTTCAAAGCGTCCATATGGAAATTCCGGCCGGCGGACCCCATATCGGGTCCATTGTGGAGACCAGAATACTGGGTGTTGGCCCGAACAGCCTTTCAGGCCAATATGTGAACCACGTTGCATGATTCCCGGCCACCCCATGAGGAACGGAGACAGAGACCTTTGAGCCAGACGATCAGCGCCCTTCACCCCTCGCGCCAGCATGCTTCCGCTCACGTCTCGCCTCACGGCCATCCGCCCGACGACAAGACCTTCACGCTGACCTTCGAGGACAACCGCCTCCTGTCCCTGCTCTTTGGCGAGCATGACGAACACCTGGCACTGATTGAACACCGGCTTGCCGTCGCCATCACGCCCCGCGGCAACCGCGTTGCCATTCGTGGCGAGGCGGCAAGTGTCGAGAATGCCCGCGCCGTGCTGCTCGCCCTCTATGGCCGCGTCAGCCGCGGGTTGGAAATCACCCGGGGCGAAGTGGATGGCGCTATTCGCATGGCCAAGGCCCAATCCGAAAAGGACGTGACGGAAGGCGCCGTGCGCACCCGCCGCAAAGCGGTGATCGCCCGCACGCCGACGCAGCGCGAATACATCGACGCCATCCGCAACCATGAACTTGTCTTCGGCATTGGACCTGCCGGCACCGGCAAGACCTATCTCGCCGTGGCCTGCGCCGCCGAAGCCCTCATGAACGGCGAGGTGGACCGCATCGTCCTGTCGCGTCCCGCCGTGGAAGCGGGCGAACGGCTGGGCTTCCTGCCGGGCGACATGAAAGAGAAGGTCGATCCCTATCTCCGCCCGCTCTATGACGCGCTCTACGACATGATGCCCCAGGCGCTGGTGGCGAAGGGCCTTGCCGAGAACCAGATCGAGATCGCACCGCTCGCCTTCATGCGTGGCCGCACCCTGTCGTCGGCTTTCATCATCCTTGACGAAGCGCAGAACACCACGCCGCAACAGATGAAGATGTTCCTGACGCGTCTGGGCGAGGGCAGCCGCATGGTGGTGACAGGCGATCCCACGCAGGTTGACCTGCCCAACAACGCAACCTCGGGCCTTGCAGATGCGCTGGGCGTGCTCAAGGGTGTGAAGGGCATTTCACAGGTCCACTTCAAGGCCAGTGACATCGTGCGCCACCAACTGGTGGGCCGCATCGTTGGTGCCTATGACAAGGCGGGCCAGGCCGCCCAGAAGGCGCGGAGCACCCGGCCCGCGAAATGACCATCGCCATCGACATCGAAGACGGGGCCTGGGAGAAAGTCCCGGGCCTTGCCGCTTTGGCCGAACGTGCTGCGGCGGCAGCCCTTGAAGGGCGTGGTGCTGCCGGGCCTGTGACCCTCCTGTTCACCAACGATGCAGAGATGCAGGCCATGAACCGCGACTGGCGCGGCATGGACAAGCCCACGAACGTGCTCTCCTTCCCTTCACCGGACGGCATGCCCGTGCCGGAGGGCGAAGCGGCACCGCTGGGCGACATCGCACTTGCCTGCGAAACCGTGGAGCGCGAGGCGGCGGAGCAGGGCAAAACAATGTCCGCCCACGCCACCCATCTGATCGTGCATGGCATGCTGCACCTTTTGGGGTATGATCACGAAACCGATGGCGAGGCCGAGGAGATGGAGAACGAGGAACGCCTGATCCTCGCCCGCCTCGGCATCGCCGATCCATATGAATCATGACCAACGAAAAGCCATTCGAATCCAAACCCGGCATCCTGCAGAAACTGCGCCGCCGCTTCCTCCGCACCTCTGATCTCCGCGAGAGCCTCGAGACGGTCATCGAAAGCCATGCCGAACAGTCGGGCGGGCAAGCGATGGCGGAAGACGCCCGCTCCATGCTGGGCAACCTGCTGGGCTTCTCCAACCTGCGTGTCGATGACCTGATGGTGCCGCGCGCCGACATCACGGCGCTGGATGAAAGCGCCACCATGCGCGAACTGCTGGACAAGTTCACCGAAGCCAACCATTCACGCCTGCCCATCTACCGCGAGACGCTGGATGATGTGACAGGCATGATCCACGTGAAGGACTACCTGCACTGGCTCACCACCAAGGGCCGGATGAAGAAGGTGAAGGGCAAGGTTGCAGGCCTGTCGCTGCCCTCTGAGGAACTGGCAACCCCGATCAAGGGCCACGGCTCACTGTTGCGCGACGTGCTCTACGTGCCGCCCTCCATGCCCGCACCCGACCTGCTGGTGAAGATGAAAACCTCGCACATCCACATGGCCGTGGTGGTGGATGAATATGGCGGCACCGACGGCCTCGTCTCCTTCGAGGATCTGGTGGAAGCCATTGTCGGTGACATCGCCGACGAACACGACGACGACGATCAGGCCGCGATGATCAAGAAGCAGGGAGCGGACAGCTGGGTGGCCGATGCCCGCATCTCGATCTCGACGCTGGACCAGATGTTCAATGTCGATCTTCTCCCCGCCGAAGAGGAAGACGAGGCTGACACGCTGGGTGGCCTGATCTTCGAGATGCATGGCCGCGTGCCCACCAAGGGCGAAGTGATTGTCCACAGCTCAGGCATGGAATTCGAAATCATCGACAGCGATCCGCGCCGTGTGAAGAAAGTGCGCGTTCACATGAAAGCGCCGTCACCGGAAGCAGGTGGCGCCGAAAGCGGCTGAGTTTCCTAGAGCGGATTGAATCTTGATGGAATCAATCCTCCAATTTCCCTCCCCCTTGTGGGGAGGGATCAAGGGTGGGGGTCGCTCCGAGCCAGATCATTGATATGGAAAATTTTCTGCAACATCACCCGACCCCCACCCCAACCCTCCCCACAAGGGGGAGGGAGTAGGCATTGGATATGACCAGGATCAATCCGCTCTAGAGCAGCCCGGCCTCGCCCGCGTGCTCCCTGAGACTCACCTCTGGCCGTGCGCCCACATGCGAGATCACTTCGGCCGCCGCAAGCCCTCCAAGTTCGGCACAGCGCCGCAGCGGCATCTCGCGGGTGAAACCAAAGAGAAAACCGGCGGCATAGAGATCACCGGCACCGGTCACATCCACCACCTTGGCGATGGCGCGGGCGGGCACTTCCACGGTTTCGGTGCCACGCACGATGACGCTGCCTTTTTCCGAGCGCGTGAGAACTGCCACCGCGCAGTCCTTGCGGATGGCTTCCATGGCACCGTTGAAGTTCTGCGTCTGGTAGAGCGACTTGATTTCGGTCTCGTTGGCAAAGACGATGTCGATGCGCGAACGGATGAGATGCAGGAAATCGTCACGGTGGCGTTCCACGCAGAAGGAGTCCGAGAGGGTGACGGAGGTGAGGCGGTTGGCGGCGCGGGCGATGTCGGAGGCACGGCGGAAGGCATCCTTCGCTTCCGGGCGGTCATAGAGATAGCCTTCCATGTAGGTGACGCGCGAGGCCTTCACCGTGGCGTCATCGATATCGGCGGCGGTCAGGTTCACGCAGGCACCAAGATAGGTGTTCATGGTGCGCTCGGAATCAGGCGTCACCAGGATGAAGGAGCGTGCCGTCGCCGGTCCGTCTGTTGCCGCCGCCGTTTCGAAATGCACACCTTGCGAGCGCATGTCGTGGCGGTAGATGTCGCCCAGCTGGTCCTTCTTGATCTTGCCGAAATAGGCCGCCTTGCCACCGAAGGAGGCGACCCCCGCCGCAGTGTTTCCCGCCGAGCCACCGGAGACTTCCTGTGCCGGCCCCATCACGGCATAAAGCTGTTCGGCGCGGGCCTCGTCGATGAGGTTCATCGAACCTTTCACAAGCTTTTCGCGGGCGATGAAGTCGTCGCCGACACGGGCGATCACATCTACAATGGCATTTCCGATGGTGAGAACGTCGAAGCGGGTATCTGTCATGGCGCAGCGGTGCTAGCGCGGGCGGCTTGCGGAAACAAGCCGGAGCGCCTACCTGTCGCGCCATGGTCAAAGCCGCCTTTCTTGCCCTGGGCGATGTCACGTCGCCGGAGTTTCGCTCGATCCTGTGGAAGGCCGTCGGCCTTGCCCTGCTGCTCTTCGTTCTGCTCTTTGCAGGTGTTCAGGCGGTCTTCTGGTTCCTCACGCTGGTGCCATGGCCGTGGGTCGAAACCCTGCTGGCGCTGGGGGCGGGGTTGGGCATGCTTGTGCTCTTCTTCTTCATCATGTCGCCGGTGACCGCGATGTTTGCTGGTCTCTACCTCGACACCGTGGCGGAGAAGGTGGAGGAGAAGCACTACCCGCAGGCCACACGAGGCACGCCGCAGCCCGCGTTCAGGAGCATCCTGCTGGCGGTGCAGTTCGGCCTGTTCGTACTCCTGGTCAACCTCTTGGCTCTGCCGCTCGTCTTTACAGGCTTCGGCGCCATCGCGCTGGTAACTATCAACGCCTATCTGTTGAGCCGCGAGTATTTCGAAATGGCGGCCATGCGCATCATGCCGGTCGCCGAGGCCAAGGCCTTCCGCAAGGAGAAGGGCTTTGATGTTTTCATCGCGGGCTTCATTCCGGCCCTGCTCACGCTTGTGCCCGTGCTCAATCTCGCCGTGCCGCTGTTTGCCACGTCCTATTTTGTCCACCTGTTCAGGCAGGCGCAGGTGACTTCGGCGTAAACGGGCAGAGGTCGGCGATGAGGCAGCGCCAGCATTCCGGCTTGCGCGCCTTGCAGACATAGCGCCCGTGCAGGATGAGCCAGTGGTGGGCGTGCTGCAGGTAATCCGGCGGCACGGTCTTCAGCAGCTTTTGCTCCACCTCCAGCGGCGACTTGCCCGGCGCCAGCCCCAGCCGGTTGCCCAGGCGGAAGAGATGGGTATCAACCGCGATGGTGGGTTCGCCGAATACGGCATTCAGCACCACGTTGGCCGTCTTGCGGCCCACACCGGGCAGCGCCTCGAGGGCGACGCGGTCATGTGGCACTGCGGAGCCATGCCTTTCGATGAGCAGGCGCGACAGGGCGATCACATTTTTGGCCTTGCCCCGGTAGAGACCAATGGTCTTGATGTAGCCGGAAAGTCTTTCCTCGCCCAGCGCCAGCATCTTCTCAGGGGTGTCCGCCACGGCAAAGAGTGGCCCTGTGGCACGGTTGACGCTTTCGTCCGTGGCCTGCGCCGAGAGCACCACAGCCACCAGAAAGGTGAAGGGATTGAGCGAGGCAAGTTCGCCCTTTGGTTCCGGGTTGGCGCTGTGGAAGCGGAAGAACATGGCCCTCACCGCTTCCGGTGTGAGCCGTGAGCCGCGCCGCGCTGGCCGCGCCTTTGGAGTTGCCTTTGCCATGATCAATTCTGCCACTGGTCCATGCGTGGAGTTTTGCGTATTCATGGCCTATGGGCAACACTGATCGCGAACCGTGGAGCATCACGCTCACCCCGCACCGCTCGCTCTCCCGGCGAGGGTTCATCGCCGTGATGATACTCATTGCCGGGCTGAACCTCGTCGCCGGCAGCATTTTTTATGCCATCGGCGCCTGGCCTGTGGTGGGCTTCATGGGGCTTGATGTGCTTGTGATCTGGTGGGCCTTCCGGAGGAACTTTGCGGACAGCGAAGAGGCCGAACGCATTCTGGCAGAGGGTGACACACTCACCCTGCAACGGTTGTCGAAATCCGGGGCTGTCACGGCGGCGGCCTTCAACCGCCGCTGGGTCAAGGTTGAACTGGAACATGACGAAGAGCGCGAACTGATCGGCCGCCTGTTCCTGCGCTCGCATGGGCAGTCCCACGAAATTGCCCGCTTCCTTGGTGCCGATGAACGCCTGTCTCTGGCCAAGGCGCTGCGCCGCGCCATCTGACGGGATAATGACGGGCGGTTTTCGGGTGGTTTTGCGCCGAGCGCGGGAATAGCGTGCGGGCATGCCACAGGAACATGTTTCACAACTCGACGATTACGCCCGCGTCCGCGACGTCCTCTCCTATCTCACCGAGAACTGGCGCGACCAGCCATCGCTTGATGTTCTGGCGCAGCGGGCGCGCATGTCGCCGGAAGGCCTGCAACGCCTCTTCCAGCGATGGGCAGGCCTCACGCCCAAGGCCTTCCTGCAGGCCCTGACACTTGATCATGCCCGCGCCATGCTGATGGACCGGGCCAGCATTCTTGATACGGCACTGGACGCCGGCTTGTCCGGTCCGGGCAGATTGCACGATCTCTTTGTCACGCATGAAGGCATGCCGCCGGGGGCCTACAAGGAGAGGGGGGCAGGGCTTGTCATTTCCTATGGCTTTCATCCCTCGCCCTTTGGTGTGGCGCTGGTGATGCTGACAGCCTTCGGTCTCTGCGGACTTGCCTTTGCCGACGAGGGCCGCGAGCAGGCGGTTCTGGCGGAGATGAAGGGGCGCTGGCCGAATGCACGGTACACGGAGGATTCCGCCGCGACGGCACCTGTTGCCGCGCGCATTTTCGCACCCGAACACTGGCGCGATGGCCGGCCCCTGCGCGTCACCATGATCGGCACGGATTTCGAGATCCGCGTCTGGGAGACGCTGCTGAAAATTCCTGCCGGCAAGGCCACGACTTACGGTGACATTGCCGCTGCCGTGGGTTCACCAAAGGCGGCACGTGCCGTGGGTGCCGCAGTGGGCAGGAATCCCATATCTTTCGTGGTGCCCTGCCACCGCGTGATCGGAAAATCCGGCGATCTCACGGGCTATCACTGGGGCCTGACGCGCAAGCGCGCCATCCTCGGCTGGGAGGCGGGCAAGCTGGCAGGTTAGGCGTGCAGCACGTCCACCGAGGCGGGCAGCGAGTTGGCCTTCAGGCGGTAAACCACGGGCACGCCGGTTTCGAGTTCGCGCTTGAGGATCTGTTCCGGTGTCAGACCTTCGATGGCCATGATGAGCGAGCGCAGCGAGTTGCCATGCGCCGCCACCAGCACGGTCTTGCCATCCAGCACGTGCGGCTGGATCATGTGCATGTAGTAGGGCAGCGAGCGGGCCAGCGTATCCTTCAGGCTCTCGCCGCCGGGCGGTGGCACATCAAACGAACGCCGCCAGATGTGCACCTGCTCTTCGCCAAACTTCTTGCGCGCATCATCCTTGTTGAGCCCGGTGAGGTCGCCATAGTGGCGCTCGTTCAGGGCCTGGTCGCGCGTCTCGGGCAGGCCGGTCTGGCCCAACTCGTCGAGAATGAGCTTGAGGGTGTTCTGGGCGCGGGTGAGCGCGCTCGTAAAGCAGAGATCGAAGCGCAGGCCCTTGGCCTTGAGGCGCTGGCCTGCGGCGCGCGCTTCCGACACGCCCTTGTCGGTCAGCGGCACATCCTGCCAGCCGGTGAAAAGGTTCTTCAGGTTCCATTCGCTCTGCCCGTGACGGACAAGCACCAGTGTTCCGCTCATCTTCAAATCCTCGCTTCGTGAAATCAGTTCAGGAAATCAGTTCAGGCCCAAGACATCCATCATGGAGTAGAGGCCGGGCTTCTGGCCCTTGGCCCAGAGCGCGGCCCTGACCGCGCCACGGGCAAACAACTCGCGGCTCTCCGCCACATGGCGCAGTTCCAGCCGTTCGCCATTGCCGGCGAAAATGACGGTGTGGTCGCCGACAACCGTGCCGCCGCGCAATGTGGCAAAGCCGATGTCGCCGGAATTGCGCGCACCCGTATGTCCGTCACGCACCCGCACGGAATGTTCGGCAAGCGCGATATCGCGGCCATCGGCGGCGGCCTTGCCCAGCAGCAAGGCCGTGCCGGAGGGCGCGTCGATCTTCATGCGGTGGTGCATCTCCAGCACCTCGATGTCGAAATCCGTGCCCAGTGCTGTGGCGGCTTTCTTCACAAGGGCCGACAGGAGGTTGACGCCGAGCGAGAAATTTCCGGTCTTGATGATGCAGGTCCGGGCCGCGGCCTCGCGGATCTCCGCGTCGCCTGCCACATCAATGCCGGTGGTGCCGATCACATGGATCTTCTTCTGTGCAGACGTGAGCGCCACCAGCGCCAGGGTGGCCTTGGGAATGGTGAAGTCAATGATGCCGTCGCAGGCCGCAAGAACGGTGTCGGGTGAATCACTGATGCTGATGCCGAGCTTGCCCACGCCAATCAACTCGCCATAATCCGCGCCAACGGCAGCCGAACCCTTGGCCTCAAGGCCGCCAGCGAGCGTGCAGCCCTCGGTGCCGTGAACGATGCGGGCCAGTTCCCGGCCCATGCGGCCCGCAGCCCCGGCGATGGCAAGTCTGAGTGTCATGGCGCTGCCCTTAGCGCGCTTTCGGGGCAGAGGAAACAGCTTCCTCAGACGAGATGGCAGGCCACCTGTTGCGCGCCTTTCTGCTCCAGCACCGGCACCTTGGCGGCGCAGATGTCCTGCGCCAGCGGGCAGCGGTTGCGGAAGGCGCAGCCGGAGGGCGGATTGAGTGGTGACGGCAGTTCGCCCGTCAGCACGATCCGCTCCTTCTTGTGGGTCGGGTCGGCAACTGGTGTCGCCGACAGAAGCGCCCGCGTGTAGGGGTGCTTGGGCGTCCTGAACACCGCATCGCGCGGCCCCTGTTCCACCACCCTGCCGAGATACATGACCATCACGTCATCGGCGATGTGCCGCACCACCGAGAGATCGTGGCTGATGAAGACGAAGGCCAGCTGCAGTCGCTCCTGCAAATCGGCCAGCAGGTTCAGCACCTGTGCCTGGATGGAAAGGTCCAGTGCCGAGACCGGCTCATCCAGAATGAGAATGTCCGGCTCCAGCATCAGCGCGCGTGCGATGGCGATGCGCTGGCGCTGCCCGCCCGAGAACATGTGGGGGTAGCGGTCATAGTGCTCGGGGCGGAGACCTACGAGTTGCATCATCCCGCGCGCCTTGGCGCTGCGCTCGGCCGCCGTGAAGCGGCCATTGACCAGCAGCGGCTCTTCCAGCGCGTGACCAATCTTTTGGCGCGGATTGAGCGAGCCGTAAGGGTTCTGGAAAACGATCTGCACCTTGGGGCGCAAGGCCTTGCGGGTGCCGGCATCAGCGCCAACCACTTCCGACTCACCGATGCGGAATGAGCCCGACGTTGGCTCCTCGATCATCGTCAGAAGCCGCGCCAGCGTGGACTTGCCGCACCCCGATTCACCGACCACGGCCAGCGTCTTGCCCCGTGCCAGCGAGAAGCTCGCGCCATCCAGAGCCTTCAGTGTTGCCGCATCGGCAAAGAGCCCGCGGCTGATACTGTAGTGGCGGCGCAGATCACGCGCTTCGAGGACAATGCTCATGCCTTGCCTCCGCTGCTGAGCGGGAAGTGGCAAAGCACGCCATCCTTCAAGGGCGGCGATGTCTGGCACAACGGCTGGGCAAAGGCGCAGCGCGGCGCGAACAGGCAGCCCGGCGGCCTGTCGAATTGGCCGGGCACCGTGCCTGCGATGGAGGGGAGCTTGCGGCCCGTGGCCCGCTCCGGCAGCGAGGCGAGAAGGGCCGCCGTATAGGGATGGCGTGGGCTGGCGAAGAGCCCGTGCACTGGCTGCTCCTCCACCTTCTGCCCCGCGTAATGCACGCTCACGCTTTCGGCGGTTTCCGCCACCACGCCCATGGAGTGCGTGATCAGGATGAGGGCCGTGCCCGTGTCCTTCTGCAGCGAGGTCAGAAGGTCGAGAATCTGCGCCTGGATGGTGACATCAAGCGCCGTTGTCGGTTCGTCTGCGATGATCAGCTTCGGCTTGCAGGCCAGCGCCATGGCAATCATCACGCGCTGCGCCATGCCGCCGGAAAACTGGTGCGGATAGGAATCGAGGCGCGACTCGGGCGCCGGGATGCCGACGGCGCGCAGCAATTCGATGCTGCGGGCCTTGCGCGCCGCCTTGTCCATGCCGAGGTGCGTCTGCAGCGCCTCGCCCAGCTGGAAGCCCACGGTGAAGCAGGGGTTCAGGCTGGTCATCGGTTCCTGGAAGATCATCGTCATGTCCTTGCCGATGATCTTGCGCCGCGCCTCATCCGTGATGGTGAGGAAGTCATGGCCATCAAACGTGATCCTGTCCGCCGTGACCCGGGCTGTCTTCGGCAGCAGTCCCATCACCGCCAGCATGGCGACAGACTTGCCGGAACCGGATTCGCCCACGATGGCATGGATGCGGCCCTGTTCCACCGTGAGGGAGACACCATCAACGGCGCGGAACCAGCCGGAGCTGGTCTTGAAGTCAACGCAGAGGTTCTGGATGTCGAGCAGCGCCATGGTCAGCTCTTCCTCAGGCGCGGATCGAGCGCATCGCGCAATCCGTCACCCATCAGGTTGATGGCCATGACCGTGAGCAGGATGCAGAGGCCGGGCAGCGCCATCACCCAGGGGTGCGAGAGCATGAGGTCGCGCGTGTCGGCCAGCATGGCGCCCCATTCCGGCGTCGGCGGCTGAGCGCCGAGCCCGAGAAAGCCGAGGCCGGCCGCCTCGAGGATGGCATCCGAGACACCGAGCGCGCCTTGCACGATGAGCGGCGCAAGACAGTTGGGCAGCACGGTCACGGTCATCAGCCGGAACGGGCCAACGCCCGCCACCTTCGCCGCCGTCACGTAATCCTTGGAGAGTTCCGCCAAGGCCGAGGCGCGCACCAGCCGCACATAACGCGGCAGGTAGACGATGGTGACGGCGATGATGGTGTTGGTGAGCGAGGGGCCGATGATGGCGATGATGAGGATGGCCAGCACCAGCGACGGGATCGCCATGATCAGGTCCATGACGCGGATGATGACGACGTCGATGAGGCCGCCGAACCATGCTGCCGCAAGTCCCATGGCTACACCGACGACCATGGAAACAATCATCACCGACAGGCCGATGAAGAGCGAGATGCGCGCCCCGTACATCAGGCGCGAGAGCATGTCGCGCCCGACCGCGTCGGTGCCGAGGATGTAGCGCGGGTCGGAGCCTTCGGCCCAGAAGGGCGGCAGGCGGGTCGAACCCTTGAACTGTTCTACCGGGTCATAGGGGGCGAGCAACGGCGCAAAGATCGCGATCAGCACCACGGCGCACACGACCGCAAGGCCGATCACCGCACCACGGTTCTCCGAAAAGGCGGCCCAGAAGGCGCGGAATGCGCCGGGCGGTGCGGCCTGTCCGGCCTTTGCAATGGTCACATCACTTGCCATGGCGGATCCGCGGATTGATGAGGCCGTAGAGCAGGTCGACGGCAAGATTGACGACGATGACGCAGGCGGCAATCAGCATGATGCCGCCCTGCAAGGCGGGATAGTCACGCCGCCCGATGGATTCGATCAGCCATTTGCCGACGCCCGGCCACGAGAAGATGGTTTCGGTCAGCACGGCACCCGCAAGCAGCGTGCCCACCTGCAGGCCGATCGAGGTGATGACCGGGATGAGGGCGTTGCGCAAGGCGTGCACACCGATGACGCGGCGCATGGAAAGCCCCTTGGCCCGCGCCGTGCGCACGTAGTCTTCTTCCAGCACCTCCAGCATCGCCGAGCGCGTCATGCGCGCGATGACAGCCAGCGGCACGGTGCCGAGAACTATGGAGGGCAGGATGAGATGGCGCACCGCATCCCAGAAGGCACCCTTCTGGCCGGAGAGCAGCGAGTCGATGAGGGCGAAGCCGGTGACCGGCTGGTAGTAGAACTTGATCAGGTCAACGCGGCCCGACACGGGCGTGAGGCCCAGCGTGTTGGACATGACGAGAATGAGGATGAGGCCCCACCAGAAGATCGGCATGGAATAGCCGGTGAGGGCAACACCCATCAGCGTCTGGTCATAGATTCCGCCACGCCGCGCCGCCGCGAACACGCCTGCCGGAATGCCGATGAGCGAGGCAAAGAGCATGGCGCAGATGGTCAATTCCAGCGTGGCCGGAAACAGTGTCAGGAACTCGTTGAGCACGGGCGTCTTGGAAATGATTGAGGTGCCGAAGTCACCCTGCAGGATGCCGCCCGCGTAGTCGGCGAACTGCTTCCACACCGGCTGGTCGAGACCCATCTCGTGCAGCAGCTCGGCGTGGCGTTCCGGCGAGATGCCGCGCTCACCCCGGCGTGCCTCCACGGGATCGCCCGGCACCAGCCGGATCATCACGAAAGTGATGAACATCAGCGCCAGGAAGGTCGGGATGGTGAGCGCGAGGCGCTTGAGGAGGAAGCGGAACATCTGCCAGCGGAATTGAAAAGGGGCGGGCCACGAGGCCCGCCCCTCTCATATCATGTTACTCGGCCACATCAACGTTCTGGAACTCATGCGAGCCGAACGGGCTGATCTTGTAGCCCGAAACTGACTTGCGCACCGGCTCGAACACCGTCGAGTGGGCGATGTTCAGCCACGGCACCTGCTCGGCCACGATCTTCTGGGCTTCCACATAGAGCTTTGTGCGCTCGGCCTGGTCGGTGATTTCAGCCGCCTTGGTGATGGCTTCCTGGAACTTGGCATCACACCACTTCGGGATGTTGTTGCCATTGGGCTTGCCTTCGGCATTGCAGCCCAAGAGCACTGCGAGGAAGTTGTCCGGATCGCCGTTGTCGCCGGTCCAGCCGAGGAAGCCCATCTGGTGCTCGCCCGCCTGCATGCGCTTGCGGTACTCGCCCCATTCATAGGACACCAGCGTCGTGGTGATGCCGACCTTGGCAAGGTCTGCCTGAACCATCTCCGCCATGCGCTTGGCATTAGGGTTGTAGGGGCGCTGCACCGGCATCCACCAGATGTCGGACTGCAGGTTCTCGACACCTGCCGCCTTCAGCATCTCCTTGGCCTTCTCGGGATTGTACTCGATGTCCACCGTGGACTCGTCATAGGACCACATGGTCGGCGGGATCGGGTTCTTGGCCTGCTGGCCCGCACCCTGGTAGACTTCCTTCAGGATGGCACCGCGGTCGATCGCCATGGCGATGGCCCGGCGGACTTCCGGCTTGTCGAAGGGCGGCTTCTGGGCGTTCATGGCCATGTAGCCGATGTTGAGGCCGGCCTGGCTCATCAGGTTGATGTCGGCCTCCTTGCCCATGGCTTCGAGATCAGCCGGGTTCGGCGCGATCATCACCTGGCATTCATTGGCCTTGAGCTTGGCATAGCGGGCCGTCGGATCGGGCGTGATCGCATAGATCAGGTCGTCGATCTTCGGCTTTCCGGCCCAGCCTTCAAAGGCCTTGAAGCGGATCACGGCGTCCTTCTGGTAATCCACGAACTGGAACGAGCCGGTGCCGACGGGGATCTGGTCGAACTGTTCCGGCGTGCCCTTGTCCATCAGGTACTTGGCATATTCGGCCGAGTGGATGGTGGCGAAGTCCATGGCCAGGTTGGCGATGAAGGGGGCGTTCGGCTTGGTGAGCGTCATCACGACCGTGAGGTCGTCACCACCCTTGGCAATCGAGGCCAGCAGGTCCGGCATGCTCATGTCGTTGAAGTAGTCATAGGCACCGCCCGACACCTTGGCGTAGGGATGCTCGGCCTTCCACATGCGCTCGAAGGACCAGATCACGTCATCGGCGTTGAGGTCGCGGCTCGGCGTGAAGCCGTTGACACCGGAATGGAACTTGATGCCGGAGCGCAGCTTGAAAGTCACGGTCTTGCCGTCTTCCGAGACTGTCCAGGATTCGGCCAGCGCCGGTTCAACAGAGGTGGCGCCGGGCGTGAACTGCACAAGGCGGTTGTAGACCGGGCGGGCAGCGTCGAAGCTCGTGCCAGTCGTGTTCATCGACGGGCTGAAGTTTTCCGGCGAACCCTCCGAGCAGTAAACCAGCGACTTGGCGTTGGCTCCAGCAGCGGCCGCCAGCATCGACGATGCCAGAAGGGCCACGCGGAGGAGGTTGCGTGATGTCATGTTGATTCTCCCTGATACAATCCGGTCAAAAACGGATTGCACAGACCTAAGCAGTTTTTTGACCAGATGGAAAGTTGACGCCTGTGCGTTGCGGCAAGGTCGTGTCAACCACTCTCATGGCCTTGTTTTTCAAAGAGTTTCACCAACTGACCCAGTGTTCTGTCCGCACGCCCTGACGGCCTCGACAAACGGTCTCGCCCATGGCAGCACGGTTCAAGGGCGGCGAGAGCCTGCCCCGAGCCCGGCAAGGCCGCCGGAAGTGCGAAGGTGGAAAGCAAATGTCACTGCGGATTGGGTTGATCGGGGCGGGCATCATGGGAGCGGACCATGCCCGCGTTTTTGCCGAGGAGGTGCCAGGCACGGCCTTGCAGGTGATTTGCGATGCCGACCGCAAGCGGGCCAGGGCTGCGGCGGATTCGACTGGTGCTCTGGATGTCACTGACGATCCGCTGGCGGTTGTGAACAGTTCGAAGGTCGATGCCGTGGTGATTGCGGCGCCTGATCCGTTCCACGCGCCGTTGGCACTGGCCTGCATTGCCGCGGGCAAGCCGGTGCTCTGCGAAAAACCCCTGTCCCAGGATGTTGCGAAATGTCTTGCGGTGCTGGCGGCGGAGGAAAAATGCGGGCGGCGGCTGGTGCAGGTCGGCTTCATGCGGCGTTTTGATCCGTCCTACATGGAAATCAGGTCGCTGCTCGTCCGGGGCGATCTCGGCAAGGCACTGGTGTTTCACTGCTTCCATCGCAACGTGTCTCCGGCTTACGACTTCCGTGCCGAAATGGCGATCTGCAATTCGGCGCCGCACGAGTTTGATGTGGCCCGCTGGATGCTGGATTCCGAGATCAGGACCGTCAGCGTCTGCCGACCGCGGGCCGGCGGGGACACGGCACCCGTCCTGATGATGCTGGAAACCGAGGCGGGCCAACTGGTCAATGTCGAAGTGAACATCAGCGCCAGCTATGGCTACGACGTGCGCGGCGAACTTGTGGGCGAGAAGGGCACGGCGGTCCTGCGTGCCCCCGTGCATGCCGACATCAACCTCGGCCTGAAACAGATCAACACCTATCCCGCCGACTGGCGGCCACGCTTTGTCGAGGCCTACGCCCGGCAGAACCGTGCCTGGGTAAAGTCGGTCAACACAGGCAATCCCAATCACGGTGCCTCCGCCTGGGACGGCTACTGCTCAACCGCCGTCGCGGCAGCGGGCGTCGAAGCCCTCCACAGCGGCAAACCGGCGAAGGTTGAACTGACTGCAAAGCCGCCCTTCTACGCGTGAGGACGAGGCAAAAACGAGGCGCAGGATTGTCACCCATGTCTTGGGTACGTTCTGTTGCCTATGTCTCAAGACTGTACAGCACAGGAATGGCGCACCCGACAGGATTCGAACCTGTGACCTCTGCCTTCGGAGTAGAAACGTGTTTGCGATATCTATATGTTTTCATTTATGAAAACCCTTTCTTGATGTGACAAACGCAACTCACTTTTCTTGAATTTTTCCTCGCCCAACGGGGCGTAGTGTGTACGTTCTGCGTACCTCACATGCGGCCTGCCAACTCCCTCAGTTTCTTTGGGTCGTGGTGGGAATAGACGTTGTCCATCGTCTCCATGGACAGGTTCACGTATTGGGCAATGTCGCTTCTGTTTTCGCCACGCTGCACCGCCCAGCTGATGGCTGTGTGCCTCAGCGTGTGTGGTGTGACATTGCGCAATTTCGCGCGGCGTGCCGCCGCGCGAAAGCCCTTGGCGATGCTTTGAACCCGGTTGTGTGGCGGATGCAGCTGATGGAAGACAAAATCAGTCTTGTCTCCATAGGCCTGAAAGCGGCGCTTCAGGTGGCCATAAACCATCGGGCTCATGACCAGCCGCGCTCTACGCTTTTTGGTTTCCGCAACGCCAGGCTTCCTGAAATCGATTGTGTGCGTTCTGAAGTCGATCTGGCTCCATTCGAGCTCGAGGATCGCGCTCATGCGTTGCGCTGTGTGAAGGGCAAGCGAAATGAACAGGGTGAGTGGAAACCGGCTTCGGTATTCCATGCGAGCACTTCGCAAAAGCTTGGCGGCTTCTGATCTATCCAGCCACCGGGTCCGGGGTGCAGTATCCTTTGGCAAGTCGAACCTGCTGAATGGCAGCATCCGGTTCATTGCGACGGCATGGTTCAAAGCTGCACGAAGGCAGATCAATTCGCGGCGGATCGTTGAGATCGCGCGCGGCTCATCGGAGTCCATCCGCGTTGCCCTGAGGATGTAGGACTGGATTGTTTCCTTGTTGATGTCAGCAACAGTCTTGTCTTCCCAATAATCGAGCAAGTGCACCATGGCATAGCCAAGCCGCTCGGAGGCAGATTTGCGCGGCTTCATGAATTCAGCGTAGTCGTTCAGAACCTCGGCAATCAAAACCTTGCGATGCTCGCGCGGCCTCGATGTTCCGCGCCGTGCCTTCAGGAATTCTTCGAGCGCTTCTTCAGCTTCAGCGCGGTCTGCCGTGCCTGTTGAACGATCCTTCTGCTGTCCATCGGCATCAATGAACCGGATGAAGTAGCTAGATTTTCCTTTGCGATTGACCAGGCGTGGTCCGCCCCTTCGACGTGGCATGGTTCGATCTCCGATGATTTGAGAAATTCTTCAATCGCACCATTCGGGATCAAAATGTTGCCGCCGATACGATGATGTCTAAGTCTTCGTGCCGCGATGAGCGACCTGACACGCCGAACTGGCCAGCCCAAGCGCGTCGCAAGCTGTTTGGGGGATTCCATCTGAAGCTCCATGACGTATCTCCAATTTCGAAACGATGTGCTATGTTCATGTATGATTCGACCAAAACGATATCGAATATTAACACGAATACACGATTCGATACTATTCGGCAAGGGACGCGTTTAGTGTCCCTGGGGCGACGACTCGCTGAAGTTCGCCGGAGGACTCCGCTCAATCAGATTGAGTTCGCTCAACTTTTTGGGGTGTCACAAAGCGCCTACAAGAATTACGAACGGGATGCGACTGAACCACCTGTGCATTTGCTAGCGGACATTTGCGAGAAATACGATGTGAACCTGAATTGGCTTGCGACTGGCATTGGCGCCCAGGATGCGGTCAATCTCAAGGAGCTATCGCGACGAGCGTTGATCGCGGTTGAAAATCATTTGAATGCGAAAGAAGTAGAACTGGCGACCTTCAAAAAGGCCGACCTCATGTCGTTCGTGCTTGAGTACCTTATTTCACATCCTGATGCTTCCGAAAAATTCCTCGCGTCGATCATGGAAACTTTCGTTGGTGACGAAGCAGGCAGGGACAAATCTAAATGAAGACAATGAGTGGGCCGAGTGCGTTGGAATATTTGTGTTCGCACTACCGTCAATTGGCCGTGACCTGTTTGTGCATGATGTATGCTGGTGCATTGCCGATCATTGCATTGCCTGGCCTGCCTCCAAGTACCCTGGGTTGCCTCGTGATGTTGGCAATTGCTGGACTCAGTTTGAGCCGCCCATTGGACAGGCTTAGCCAACAAATATTGCATGAACGCCGTCGCGCACTGATTGAAGAAATGTCTAACCGGGTTCGGGGGAATACATTTCAGGTCGCCCAGGCTGGAGGTTGAGGCGCATAAGGCTCGGTGCATACCGGCAGCGTCACACTGGACGTGAGAGTTGGCCCTGCAGAGGTCGCGCCGCTACTGTCGTCTACCTTTAACATGGACAAATTTTCGCGCCATGTGAAAGGCTGGCTTTAATATGGACGCGGATGCAGGCCTTGTGAGAGGCAAGTCTACCAGCTCATAGAATCTGCCAGAAGTTAGCCATCAACCGTTGTGGCGAGAACCAGTTTGGCGGATTTCGGGTCATAGACGTACCCCGTGATTGTGCCGTCTTTGATCCGGCTAACCGCGTCATCCACGACAAACAGAGGGACAAGAAACCATTCCTTCGGAACAATCGGTTGCCCGAAGCGATCCTTGATTTCAACATCGAGGCGGGCTGCGCCAAAAACCTTGTGAATGACAGCTTCTAACTTGGCTCGGTTGACGTTGTACAGTTCATAGGTTGCTACAATTTCGACCTCGGCCATGAGGTAGGTCGGGTCCAGCTTCGCGTTCGCGACACGCCGCTCAACACTTCCACCGGTCACGCCAATCTTATGTAGAATTTCCCTGTTGGCAGCCACCACTGCATGATCGGATTTGCTCCGCAAAACATAGATTGTCCCACTGGCCTGGTCGCTGTCACCAGCTTGGTCATCAAAAAGTGGACCGGCGCTTGGCTCTGTGATCCGTCGGCCTGCGTCATCTTTGTAGAGCGCGCGCTGAAGTGACCGCAAAAGTAGATCGCTCTCGGTACCATTAGAATAGATCACCCGGAGTCGTGCATCAGTTTCGCCATTCGGTGCTTTTATGGGTTCGCCAACTTCGGCCACATAAGCTGTTTGGCCACCCAGGATAAAAAACTGACCAACCTGAATATCGGCTTTGAGAAAACCCGCGTCTTTGACGAAACGCCTGGTCGTGCGCGCACCGCTTTCCAGATCGGCCTGCACTTGCTGAAACAAGGGTTTGAATGTCTCAAAATCCAGACATTTTTCCCGGCTCGCGATTTCCTCGGCTTCACGCTTTTCGGCACTGGTTCGCACATGCCGAAGGGTCGTGATGTCCGATGAACCAGCCGCGCCCTCAAGCTCTTTCATAAGAGCATCGTCATCCAGCGAGCTCGCCGCCGCGCCGTCAACACCTACTGCGCTTGTTAGCAATCCTTGATGATCGATAGGTCGGAGAAGCACTTTGCACTCTTCCAGTGCACTCAGACGGTCGAGCCGTACAGCATAAATTCGCTCGAAAATGTCACCGCCTTCGCCGTGCCGGGGAAGATGACCGTGCTTATCGACGAACCTCTGAATCTCCTCGAAACCCGCAATGATGCGTTCCTCGCGAGGGGAACGCCCACCCTTCTTTTCCGGCTGCGCGAACTCGTCGAGTTCCGAACGGAGTTCATCGAGGTCGAAATCACTCATAGCGGCCTTCATCCTTGAACCGAACGAATGCGGCAGCGCCTTCTGCAAGATGCTTTAGCTCTTCGGGGACCATCTCCTCATCGAACAGACCGCGCTCAATCGTCGTCTTGTCCTGCACGAACGCCGCGATCACTTCGTTCAGGTCCTCCTGGCAGATGCGTGTCGCCTCCTCGCTCTTTGGCGTGGCAAGCCCCTTGATCTCAATCTGGAACTTGCCGGACTCCTCATTGAAACCGACATTGCACTTGCCCGGATCGTAACCACCTTCGCCATAATCGAAGCCCGGCGTCGGGCCGCTCTGCGGGTTCTTTGGCTTGAACTCAAAACGCGGGGCCAGCACCTGCTCCATCAGCAAGCTGGCAGCAATAGCTTTCAACGTATCATTGACCGCTTCCGTCACGATGTCGTCAGCTGCTGCAGGTTCGGCAATCAAGTTAGAGAAGCGCGCCCGCGTCTTGCCGGGCGCATCGCGGGTGGCGCGCCCGATAATCTGCACGATCTCGGTGAGGCTGGAGCGATAACCGACTGTCAGGGCATGTTCGCACCAAATCCAGTCGAAGCCCTCCTTCGCCATGCCAAGCGCTATGATGATGTCGACATGATCCCGTTTGTTTTTCTGCGCGGGATCCTTCAGTGCGGCTGACACACGGTCGCGCTTGGCCGGGTCGTCATCGACCAGGTCGGCAATGCGCAAAACCTTTCCCTCAGCCGTTTTGACCAACTGGAAACCAGTAGCGGGATCGGTTCCCTGCCAGGCACCTAGCTCCTCGATGATATGCTCAACTTCCTTGATCTTATCCTTGGTGCTTTCGCGTGAATTGACGTTTGGGATGTGGATGATCGTCTTTTCGGAGGGGTTCAGCACCTTCAAGATGTCGTCGGCATAGGAGTCAGCGTAGAAGAAATAGCCGATGTCGAGCTGCTTCAGAAATTGATATCCATTGAGCTGCTCGTAGTAGGTATAGGTGACGGTTTCGAATTTTCCCTCATCTTGCGGCGACAGCACCGCCTCGGCATCTCCCCGGAAATACGAACCCGTCATGGCGACCACATGCACACGGTCACGCGTGATGAACTCGCCCAGATGCAGACCGAGCTTGTTATCAGGGTTGGACGAGACATGGTGGAATTCATCCACGGCGATCAACCGGTCGTCGAAGGCTTCGACGCCGAACTTGTCGACGGCGAAGCGGAAGGTCGCATGGGTGCAGACCAGCACCTTGTCACCGCTTTCAAGAAATGCCCCTAACGCATTGACCTTGCCACCATTATCGTTGCCTGGGGCGTCACATAAGTTCCACTTCGGCTGAACGTGCCAGTCTGCCCAGAAGCCATGCTTGCTGAGTGGTTCATCATGGAAGCTGGAGCCGATGGATTTTTCCGGCACGACGATAATGGCCTGCTTCACGCCCTGATTGGCCAGCTTGTCGAGCGCGATGAACATCAGCGCGCGGCTCTTGCCGGATGCTGGCGGCGACTTGATCAGCAGATACTGCTCGCCCCGCTTGTCGAACGCGCGCTCCTGCATGGCGCGCATGCCATACTCGTTGGCCTTGGTTGAGGCACCGTTTGAAGCATAGCGAACTGAAACGGAGGGGACGGATTTTGCTGCGGTCATGTTCGGGGAGCTTTACGCAACTCCTCGGCACTGACGCGCACTGGCTTGCCGTCTTTCACGATGACGATTTCCGTGTTGGTCTGAATGGCCGTGTTGCGCGCCATCGTCGCCGCACGGCGCATGGCTGCCAACGAAGCACGTAGGTCGGGGTTTTTCGCCTTGGACAATTCTCGTTGATTCATTGGTTCTCTCCCCATTCCAGTATCACAGGCTCGGCCCCCGCATTTTCATACAAGGCCCAATCATCGACGACTTGCTTATAGTGCATTTGGAAGTTGTGCCAGCCCGCTGCAAAACGGCGGCGGATGACAGGTTCCGGAATATTATGGCCACCCTGGCGAACACGCGCCGCTACGCGCGCAATTGCAGTCTCCACGTTGGGCAACGTCAGAAAGTATAGACTGACCCGATAGCCCTGGGCCCGCCACGTGCGGATGCTTTTCAGATAGGCGAGGCCGGAC
The DNA here is from genome assembly GCA_937870685.1 of uncultured Alphaproteobacteria bacterium. Classification (GTDB taxonomy): domain Bacteria; phylum Pseudomonadota; class Alphaproteobacteria; order Rhizobiales; family Aestuariivirgaceae; genus Aestuariivirga. The sequence goes on along the minus strand of CALMZX010000061.1, from coordinate 3,518 downwards.
AGCGTCGTCTCGAAGGCAAAGCTCTCGCCGTGCCGCGCGCATTGCTCGATCTCTTGCAGCATCAAGCGCCCGGCCCGCAGGGCCGCAGTCTCAGGTGAAAAAGGTGCCAGCCCGGCGGCTATCAGATCTGCATTGATGAAGCGGGGAAGCTGCGCTTCCGCAGGCAGGAATGATCGGGCAAAGGTCGTTTTACCTGCGCCATTGGGCCCGGCGATAATGATGATCTTTTTGGACGGCGATGTGGCGCTCATGCTGTCACTCGGCTGTTGCGGTCTTTCAACAAGGCTTTCCCGAACCAGTCGGGCACGTCCATAACCTGTGATTCAAATATGTTCTCCGGCACCGCCTGCCAGAAAGCGATTATAGCATCTGAAAATGCCTGAAACTGATCGTTGCTCACCTTCAAATGCTTATGATCTCGATGCGTCACATCTGAGAACATGCCGCCTGATCCATGGAAGGGGTCTTTAAGGTACTCGGGGAATTTCTGCTTCAAGTCGTCAAGGGATTTTCCTCGTCCGTGCTTATAGACGTTGACCACGAGGCGGCAGGCATCAAGCTGACCAAAGTAGTCAGTGCTGGTGATCTTCCAACCGAGGATTTCGAGCAATTCCGCTATCTGGCCGAAATCGGCAGACCAAACCTTCAACGCAGCGATATCGCCATGATGCCAGCGCTGAATCTCACGTACCAGCCAGTCACGAAACTGCTTGTCCCACTCGTGGAACATCCCAGCGACGGCACTCAAGCGCGTCCGATCCTGCATTTCCGTTAGCAAACGGTGAAACTCGCACATTTGATCATATGCCGCCTCTTGGAGTTGATCACCATTCTCATGATCGAGGTCATATAATGCAGAATTCTTCTCCAGTGCTTCACGCCCAACTTCGTCCGCCTCCGCGTCGATGTCTTCGAATTGTGAGAGCAACCGCTTTTGCGCCTGTTCAACATAGAACCTGTGGCCGGCGATCAATGATTGCCGAAATGGTCCACACATCTGAAACAACACGTAGTCGCTCATGCTGTCGCACTCTTTTTCGACTTGGCAGCTTTGCCGGAGTTGGCAGTCATCTTCGTGTAAAGCTCGAACAGCTTTTCCAGCCGCTCGGTGTCGTTATTGAAGCGGCGGCCGATGTATATGCGCTCCAGCACCTCGTCGTTGCGCTCATGGGCTTCGCGCAGGTTGGCGGGCATGTCTTCGGGATCATAGAGATCGGCGATGGTGGCCGGGAAATGTGCCTCGCGCGCCAACAGAATGTCCTCGGCGCAGCGGGTCAGGTCGGCCTTGTTCTTTTCGGTGAGCGTGGGAACGGGGAAGGTGTTCCAACCGAGGGTGTTGGAATAGCGGAAGTCGGTTTTAAGCTTACCGCAGACAGTGCCGATCCAGACAAGGTGAATGCGAGAGGCAATGAGCGCCAAGTTCCACAGTGGGGCGTCGTAAAGGGCGAAGGCGGCATTAGAAACAACAGTGCCTTGCTCAAGCGCCCCAACTGGAAGTGCAGTCCGGTTCTCACTTGTGTGGATTGGAATGATCAATGGGATATCGAAGTCAGATTCCTTTCCGTGCCTAATTTCGGCGAATGCATACGGAGTTTGGGACTGTTCTCGCGTTTTTGCCTTTGTACTGTTGGCGCGAAACGCTCGAACTACTTGCAATCTATCTCGAATGAAGGAATTGAGTGTTGCCTCCTTCAGTTCCTTCGGCCCAATCCAAATGCAGTATCTCTGCTTGCCATCAATATACTCGTCGCTACCAAGGTAAGGCTTGATGAATTTTTTTGCGGATAGATCGTTCAGCCGATGGTACTCGTCTGATTTTATAATTAGGCCACCACCATCTGCAGGCTTGCTCCCGTAGTCCATCGGCGGCAAGTTATTTATCGGCTCGTTTGATTTCTCAACAATAGTGGCGTTGTCAGGAGTGAGATACGGACCGATGAAATCTATGCGACGTTCAAACGGTGTATCACTTCCATCTTCGACAAACAGCTTCGCTCTTCGGCTGCGGAAAGACAAACCAACAACTACAACAGTGACACCGGCATTATGGCGAGCAAGATTCTTCCATTTAAATGAGGTTCTAGCAAAATGGATATTTGCATTCATTGCGAGAGCGTTTTTCCAGAAGGCAGGCACTTGCTGGCCTTGGCAAACAGAATTTGTTGCGACGAAGGCGCAGTCAGTTGAGCCGTCTGCGCATACATTCAATGCTTTTTGGAACCACCCAAAAACGTAGTCTAGCGATTTCCAAGCAATCGGTGTCACATCAAATACAGCGAAAAGATCATCCTTCTCTCGCTCACTCATTTCGGATTGACCACTGTATGGCGGATTTCCGCAAATGAACGTCTCTCCGCCTTCATTCTCGAAATCAATCTTGGCCTGGTCTAGAGGCGTATGAAACAGATCATCAGCGTAATGCTTCACACCCGTTCCTGTGGGTGGGCAGATACTCAACCAATCGAGCCGCAGTGCATTGCCACAAGTGATCCAGTTCTCAGCATTGAGCGGGAGGAACTCGGCCAGTGCCAGTTGTTGCCCGCGATAGACTTGATCGCACTGGAACTCCGCGATGATCAGCGCCAGCCGGGCGATTTCGGCGGGAAAGTCACGGAGTTCAATGCCGCGAAAATTGGTCAGCGGAATGTCTGTCGCCCGCTCACCCGGCTTGCAGGTGGCGATGTGGATGTTGTTCGTTTGGAGCACACCGCCAACATCTGACTTGTTGGACTCACCCTTGCGGAGGCGCTTGAGCGTGGTTTCCTTGTTCCCAAAGGCTTCGAGAAACGCATAGGGAAATTCGTCGGCATCAAAAGGTCGCTCCGCCAGTGCCGAAATGGCTTCCTCAATTTCAACTGCGTTCATTTGCTTTCCCCGACTTCCGCAGTCGGCGCGCGGAAAGGCGCAACCTTGATTTTCTTTGCTCGCCGCCGCACTTCGGCCAGCTCGTAGTCAAGCTGCCGAAGCAACCACTCGCGGGCGGAAGTGCCAAACACCTTTTCCAACCGCACAGCCATCTCTGCCGAAATGCCAGACCGGGCATTCAACAAATTGCTGAGCGTCTGCCGGTCAACCCCAAGGATGCGCGCGGCGTCGGTGACGCTCCGCCCGTTCTTCTCAACGCAATCACGGCGGATTGTGGTGCCTGGGTGCATGGCCTGATCTGGTCCTCGTGGATTCGCGCCCGGAATGTAGAGTGATAATCGACGCTCGACAAGCGCACTACCTGAGGTATAGTGAGCCATAGATGACATCAATTCTAATGAAGGGGATAAAAAGCTATGGCGAGATGTACTGCTCCAGTCAGAGGCCACCGCTCATCGGCCGCGGCGGCTGACTGTCCTGCATGCGGGGGTCGCTCCAGCCGTTATGGCGGGTATGGCGGCGGCTATAGTAGCTACGGATCATATTCGTCACCTTCATATTCGTCCATTGGTGGGAGCAGCAGCGGTAGTCGCGGTGGCGGGTCGGGGCGCCGCACGGCGAAACCGCGTTGGTCGGGAGCCGGTTCGGCCGTA
>CALMZX010000060.1 GCA_937870685.1 uncultured Alphaproteobacteria bacterium | reverse complement strand
GCGCCTGCGGCCTGATCTCAAGGTGGTGCAGTTCCGCGGCAATGTGGAAACGCGCCTGCGCAAGCTGACGGAGGGCGTTGCCGATGCGAGCTTCCTCGCCGTCGCCGGCCTGACCCGCCTTGGCCTCACGCAACACATCGCTGCCGTCATTCCCATGGAGCAGATGCTGCCCGCCATCGCGCAAGGTGCCATCGGCATTGAAGTCCGGGAAGCCGACACGCGCGTCATGGAATTGCTCGCCCCCATCAATCACGGCGAGTCGGCCACGGCCATCGCCTGCGAGCGCGCCTTCCTTGCCGCGCTCGATGGTTCCTGCCGCACCCCCATTGCCGGGCATGCCCATCTTGTGGATGGCAGGTTGCACTTCCGCGGTGAAACCCTGACGCTCGATGGCACCAAGGTCTTCACCGCAGAGCGCGTGGGCTCTCCCGCCGATGCCGCCGCCATGGGGGCCGATGCCGCTGCGGAGGTGAAGGCCAAGGGCGGCAGCCTCATCGTTGGCGCAACCTGAGCATGGGCAGGGTGGGGGCATGAAACTCATCCTCACGCGGCCGGAGAAAGATGCAAGGCCGCTCGCTGACAAGCTGCGGGACCTCGGCCATGATCCGTGCATCGTTCCGCTGCTGGAGATCGTGCCGCGCCAGGGCACCGCTGTCCCCCCGGAAAATTGGCAGGCCGTCTGCATCACCAGTGCCAATGGCCTGAGCAATGCACGCCTGCTCGCTGGGCTGCAGGACGTGCCGCTGCTCTGTGTCGGGCCCCAGTCTCTCGCGGCGGCGCGTACAGCAGGTTTCGCTCGGGCCAGCGCCCATGGCGGAGATGTGGAAGGGTTGACGGCCCACATTGCCGCACACCTCACGCCAAGGGATGGTCCGCTGCTCTATCTCTCGGGAGCCGCCACATCCGGCGATCTGGAAGGCCGCTTGCGTGCCTGCGGCTTCAACGTCACCCGCGTCATGGCCTATGATGCCGTGAGCACCACGCCGGATGATCTGCTGCATGCTGTAACCGGTGCTGATGCTGTTATGCTCTACTCACCGCGCACCGCGAAGCTGTGGCTGGAACAGGTGGAAAAAGCGCGCATCACGGCGCATGTGCGGAAACTCATCCATGTCTGCCTGTCGCCTGCCGTCGCCAACACCCTGCCACAGGATTGGCACAAGGTTGTCGCTGCGATGCCAGACGAAAAGGCAATGCTCGCCGTTCTTGAAACCCTTGAACGCGGGCGCAAACAGGAATAGCCCTTGCCCATGACGCATGATGCAGACTCCTCGGCCGTGAAGCCCACCGTGATCGATCTTGATCCCGATGACGTGACGGTGGATCGTGATGAGTCAACGCCGCCCAGGAGTGATGGCGCACCTCCCGCACCTCCCGCACCTCCGCCAAGGCGCACCACGTCCTATGGCAGCGTCGCCTTCATCGCGGCACTCGCACTCGGTGCCGTTGGCGGTGGCTGGCTCTACCGCGATGTGCTCTCCACCTATTTTCCCGATGATCATGTGAAGGCGCTGGCGGACCGTGTTGACGTTTTGGGCAAGGGCCACGAAGCCGTGGCCGGGCAGGTGCAGGCGCTGGACCGCCTGACCGCGCAACTCACCGAAGATGTGAACACGCTGGAATCGGCGGCAGGTACGGCGGCAACGGAAACAAAGGCACTTGCTGATGGCCTTGCCGCAACGAAATCTGGCGTCGCATCTCTCAAGGCTGCCCTTGATGAGACAAAGGCAGCCCTTGCCGGCATGGCCAATTCCCCACCGCCTGCCGCGACGGGCGGCACCGTGCCGGATGCTGTCATTCCCGCTGACGTGGCACAGCGCCTGGCCGCGCTGGAACAGGATGTGGCCGCCCTCAAGGCGCAGAAGTCCGGCGTTCCCGACACCGCCGCCCTCACCCAGACCATGGCGGACCTCAAGGCCAAGATCGAAGCGGGCACTGCATTCCCCGACGAAAGCGACAGGATCGCGCGTCTGCTCCCGGCTGCAGGTGGACTGGATGTGCTGGCCGCCCATGCCGCCAACGGCCTGCCCACTGCCAAGGGTCTTGCAACGGAATTGGCTGCACTCAAACCATCACTGCCCACGCCCGAGATCAAGATTGTGCCGGAAGAATCCGGCATCTGGGACAGGATCGGAGAGGCCCTGTCGTCCGTCATCACCATCCGCGATCTTGATGCGGTGAACTGGCAGGTGGTGGCTGAGAAGGCCATTGCCTTCGCCGAAGCGGGCGACCTGCCGCAAGCCATCGCGGCCATTGACGAGCCCGAAGGCGCGCTGCCTGCGGGCCTGCAGCAGTGGCGCGACCGTGCTGCCGCCCGCGTGGCGCTCGAGGCTGCACTGGCCAGCGTCAGCAGTGCCGCGGCCCGCGTCCAGTCAGCGGGGCAGTGACATGATCCGCATGCTCTGGCGCTTTGCCCTTCTCGTGCTGGCGGCAGCACTGTTTGCCTGGCTGGCGGACCGCCCCGGCACGGTTGCTGTGACGTGGCTGGGCCGGCAGTATGAAATGAAGCTCTTTGTCGCGGTGGCCATTGCCATCGTGCTGATGCTGGCGTTGTCGTTCCTGTGGTCGCTTCTGCGCCGCCTGTTGCGCAGTCCCGCCGCGGCGCGTGAATTCCTGCGCTTCCGCAAGCACCGCAAGGCCTATGAATCGCTGTCGAAAGGAATCGTCGCGGCGGGAGCCGGGGATGCACAGTCCGCCGCGCGCCACGCCGCCATCGCCGCCAATGTTCTCGCGGATGAACCGCTGGTCAATGTGCTCGCCGCCCAGGCCGCGCAGCTGAAGGGTGACCGCGACAGCGTGAAGCGCATCTTCGAAACCATGGCGAAGGACCCAGAGACGGAACTGATGGGTTTGCGTGGCCTCTTCTCGGAAGCCCGTCAGGCCGGCGATCTTGTGGCGGCGCTGCAGCACGCCGAAAAGGCGCTGGCCCGCAATCCCCGCCTGCCCTGGGCCTCCACCGCCGTCCTGCAGGTGCAGGCGGCGCGCAAGCTCTGGCTTCCCGCCGCCCATACCCTGGAACAGCAGGGCCGGTCCGGTCTTCTCCCGCGCGACGAGGCAGCGCGAAAGCGCGCGGCCCTCATCACCGCCGAAGCCTTGTCGGCTGAAGACGAAAGCCGCGACCGCGCGCTCGATCTCGCCCTCGATGCCTTGCGGCTTGATCCGGCCCTTGTGCCTGCGGCTTCGGTCGCCGCCCGCTGCCACATCGCCAACGGCGCGGCCCGCAAGGCGCAGAAGATCCTGCGTGCCACCTGGGCCCTGTCACCGCACCCGGACCTCGCTGAACTGATGGCGCGTTCCGTCACGGGCGACGGCCCGGAAGCCCGCTTCGAGCGGGTGCGCGATCTCACCGGGACATCATCAGAGTCTCTCGAAGGCGCCTGTGCGCTGGCCAAGGCGGCTCTTGCGGCCCGCAGGCTCGACGTGGCCCGCGCGGCGCTCGCACCCCACATTGCCGAGCGTCCGCAGGCCCGTGCCTGCGCCCTCATGGGCAACATCGAGGATGCCGAGGGTGACAAGGGCAAGGCCCGCGAATGGTTCGCCCGCGCCATCCACGCGCCGCGCGATCCCATGTGGGTGTCGGATGGCGTGGCAAGCCCGCGCTGGATGCCGCTCTCGCCCGTGACAGGCGAAATCGTGCCCGCTGAATGGAAAGTGCCTTTCGACATGCTGCCAGCCGATCCGGGCGAAGCGCCGGACCCAGGCGAAACGGCGGAGGCGGTGCCCGCCATCACCGTCAGGTCAGCCGAAAAGGACGCCGGCAAGGAACCCTCCAGGGCCCTGCCGTTCGACCGCCCGCCCGACGATCCGGGCATTGAGGGGCCGGAACGGATTGACGGTTGAAATCGGAAACAAAACCGTCTATCCCCCGCCCGTCCTGAACAGCGGCCATCGCGCCGCCGGGCCGCTTTAGCTCAGTTGGTAGAGCACATCATTCGTAATGATGGGGTCAGGTGTTCGAGTCACCTAAGCGGCACCACTCTTCCTGTCACGCCACCACGACATTTGTCGCGCACTGTTCCAGTTGCTGTGCCAGTGCGTGGCCGGGCGCGCGGTCCGTCACCAGTGTTACGTTTGCCGCCCATGCACCATAGACGGAGAGCGACGGCTTTTCGAACTTGCTGTGGTCTGCCAGCACCACGGTTTCGGCCGAGCGCCGCATCATCGCGCCATAGATCAGGCCTGGACCGACGCTGGCATCGCTCGGTCCTTCATCGGTGACACCACTCGCCCCGAGGAAGGCGCGCGTCGCCCGGTACTTCTGCAGGGCGTCGATGGTGTCCGGCCCGCTGATCAGGCCTTCGCGTCCGTCATACTGTCCCGGCAGCATTAGCACCTTGTGCAGGGGATTGCTGGCCAGTGCCGCGGCAATGGAGAAGGCATGCGTGATGATGGTGAGGTGGTTGCGTTCCGCCGCCAGCCTGCGTGCGAAATGCAACGTGGTTGCCCCGCCCCCGATCATCAGGATGTCGTTGTCCTCGACCAGTTGCACGGCGCGCGAGGCGATGCGCTCGCGCTCCGCCACCATCAGCTGTTCGCGCTCGGCCAGCGCCGGTTCCAGGCTCATGGGCCGCATGGCCCCGCCATAGGTGCGGTTGATGAGCCCGCGTTCCTCCAACTCGGTGAAGTCGCGGCGCACTGTTTCAGTGGAGACATCCAGCCGATCCGCCAGATCATTGACGCGCAAGGCCGGGGCAGCGCGCAATTCCGAAACAATCCGTGCCTGCCGTTCTGATTTCGATTGCCGCATGCCGCCCTCCCGGTTTCCGGCATGTTGCCGGAGTTTGTGGCCGCTGTGACCAGCTTCCATCAAGATTGTTGCAAAATAGTCATGTTCTGCCCGCTTGACAACGTTGATGTGTTGTGATTGCATCAGAAAATCTGTTAACCGGGCATTGAATGTTGGAATTGCAACATGTTTGACTATGGCCATTTCCGTTTCGAGTCGAAGCAAGAGCTGTTCGACAAGGCCATCAAGTTCTGGAATCCGGACAAGACCAGGTTCTGGCAGTCGGTGGGCGTGGATCTCGTCATCGACCGGCGCGAGGGCTATTTCCTCTACGACATGTCGGGCCGCCGCCTCATCGACCTGCACCTCAATGGCGGCACCTACAATTTCGGCCATCGCCATCCCGAACTCGTTGAAACGCTGAAGGGCGCGCTCGACTATTTCGACATCGGCAACCACTGGTTCCCTTCCGTGGCCCGCGCGGCCCTGTCGGAGCAGCTGGTCAAGGTGTCGCCCGGCATGGCCTATGCCGTGTTTGCGCCGGGTGGTGCGGAGGCCGTGGACATCGCGCTCAAGTCGGCACGCTACGCCACCAAGCGCCGCAAGATCGTCTCCATCATCAAGGGCTATCACGGCCACGCCGGCCTGTCGGTCGCCACCGGCGATGACCGCTTCACCAAAATATTCCTCGCTGACCGCCCGGATGAATTCATCCAGGTGCCGTTCAACGACATCGGCGCGATGGAGCAGGCGCTCAAGGGCAACGATATTGCCGCCCTCATTATGGAAACCATTCCCGCCACCTATGGCTTCCCCTTGCCGAAGGATGGCTATCTCAAGGCCTGCCGCGACCTCTGCACAAAGTATGGCGCCATGTACATCGCCGACGAGGTGCAGACTGGCCTGATGCGCACCGGTGAAATGTGGGGCTGGCAGGCCTATGGCATCCAGCCCGACATCATGGTGACGGCCAAGGGCCTCTCTGGTGGCATCTATCCGATCAGTGCTGCCCTCCTGAACGAGAAGGCCGGCGGCTGGCTGCATGAGGATGGCGCGGCCCACATCTCCACATCAGGTGGTGCCGAACTGGGCTGCGTCGTCGCCCACAAGGTGATCGAGATGCTGCTGCGCCCGGAAGTGAAATCCAACGTCGCAACCGTCACGGAATTCATGCGCGACGGCATGGTCGAGATGATGCAGCGCCACAGCGACATCTTCACCGGCGTGCGCCAGAAGGGCGTCATCCTCGGTCTTGAGTTTGGCCACAGCGGCGAGAATGCTGTCGCTGTCTCCCGCGCCCTTTACGAGCATGGCGTCTGGGCCATCTTCTCCTCGCTCGACAAGCGGGTGCTGCAATGGAAGCCGGGCGTGCTGCTCACCGCCGATCTCTGCCAGGAAATCATGGACCGCTTCGATGCCGCCATGCCGCGGGCCCGCGAACTGCTCCACGCCGCGAAGAAGATGAACTGACATGACCGACACCTCCGCACCCCGCCTCAAGATGCCGGACGCTGGCCTCGAACAATCCCGCATGATGCTGGACAAGGCCCGCTGGGCCGCAGCGCGCATGCAGAAGCTCGACCGCGCCAGCGTGCTGCGCATCGCCGATGCCGTTGCCAAGGCGGGTCACGCCAAGGCGCAAAGCTATGCAGAACAGGCGGTGCGCGAGACGGGCATGGGTGTTGTCGCCCACAAGAAGCTGAAGAACGAAGCCTGTTCCACAGGGCTCGTGGACCTCTACCGCCACGAGGATTTTGTGGCACCGCGCATTCACGCTGATCGCAAGATCGTGGAATTGCCGCGCCCCGCTGGCGTGATCTTCGCGCTGGTGCCCGTCACCAACCCCGTTGCCACGGTCTATTTCAAGACGCTGCTCGCCCTGATGACGCGCAACGCCATCGTGCTCTCGCCCCATCCGCAGGCGAAGGGCGTGTGTGCCGATGCTGCCCGCACGCTTGCCGAAGCGGCAAAGGCCGCAGGTGCTCCCGATGGCGTGATCCAGGTGATTGAAGCCCCCACCATTCCACTGATCGAGCAATTGATGGGCGATGACCGGGTGGACCTCATCGTCGCCACCGGCGGCCCCGCCGTGGTGAAGGCGGCCTATCGCTCCGGCAACCCGGCGATCGGCGTCGGCCCCGGCAATGCACCCGTGGTGGTGGACGACACCGCCGATATCAAGCTTGCGGCGAAGCGGATCGTTGCTTCCAAGAGCTTCGACAACTCCATCCTCTGCACCAATGAATCGACCGTGCTGGCCTTCACCACCATCGCCGACCGGCTGCTGGAGGCACTGAAGGCCGAACGCGCCCACATCTGCTCAGCCGATGAATGCGCCAAACTGCGGGCACTGCTCTTCACCGACACAGGCTTCAATGTCGGCATGATCGGCAGGGATGCCGAGGTGATTGCCCGCACCGCCGGCTTCAATGCGCCGGGTGCGAAGATCCTGGTGACGCCCGTCGCCCTTGTGCAGCCGGAGGAGAAACTGGTGCGCGAAAAGCTGGCACCCGTGCTGGCCTTCGCCCGCGTTCAGGGCATTGACCAGGCACTCGCCGCCGCCCGCTCCATGATGCGCAAGGCAGGGCAGGGCCATTCCGCTGCCATTCATTCAAAGAGCGAAGCCAATGTCATCGCCTTCGCCTCCGCCATTCCGGCCCTGCGCGTCGCGGTCAACGCCGGTTGCTCGCTCGGTGCGTCCGGCTTTGAAACCAATCTCGGTCCCTCCATGACCATCGGCACGGGCTTTGCCGGCGGTTCCTCGCTGGCGGAAAACCTGACGCCGCATCACTTCGTGCAGTTCACCCGCATCGCCTACAACAAGGAAGCAGGCGAGGTCTTCGGCAACTATGCAGGCCTTGACCCGCTCAACCTGCCGAAGCGCACCGCGTCGCCTGTGTCACTCGCCGTCGACAACAGCGAACAGGCCCTGCGCGCAGAACTGCGCAAGATCATCCTCGAAGAACTGAAGGCGGTGCTGGCGGCATAATGGCAACGCTCCGTTCCCATATCTTCATTGACCAGCTGCAGCCGCAGACCATGTGTTATCTCGGTGCCTGGATCAAAGGCTCGCTGCCGCGCACCAACATGGCGGCACAGATCATCGAAGTGGCGCCTGGCCTCGACATTGAGGCCTTGACCGACGTGGCGCTGAAATCGGCTGACGTGCAGGGCGGCATTCTCGTGGTCGAGCGCCAGTTCGGCTATCTCGAATTTCATTCCCGTGACATTGCTGCCGTGAAGGCCGCCGCCGAAGCCGTTCTGGATGCCATGAACCTGTCTCCGGACAAGGCCATGAAGCCGAAAATTCTCGCTTCGAAGATCATCACCAAAATTGACCCCGGCCATGCCTTCCTCATCAACCGCAACAAGGGCGGCTCCATGATCCTCGCAGGCGAAACGCTTTTCGTGCTGGAAACGGAACCCGCGGCCTATGCCATCCTCGCCGCCAACGCGGCGGAAAAGGCAGCGACCATCAAGATCGTCGACTATCGCATGATCGGTGCGACCGGGCGGCTTTATCTGTCAGGCACGGAATCGGAAGTGCGCGCTGCCGCCACGGCCGCCGAACAGGCGCTGGAGTTGTGACATGACCAACACCGATCTCCGCCAGATGGTCCGCGACATTCTCCGCGAAGTGGTGCCGAACAAGGCCGCCACCGCCGCAAGCGTTGAAGCTGTCCGCATCAGCAGCGATGCCGATCTCATGGCCTTCGCCCGCCGTGTCATCGAGATGCAGGCGGCCATCACCGCTGGCCAGCTCCGCTTCACGCTTTCCACAGCCGTGCCCCCAGCCGCAGTCACACCCGCCGCCGGAACCATCCTGCAAGGGGTTGTCAGCGAGCATATGGTGGACAAGCATGCCGCCGCCGGGGTTCTGCTGCTGGCACCGGGTGCCGTCGTCACGCCGCTGGCCCGCGACCGGGCCCGCAAGCTCGGGCTCAAAATCGAAAGGAGACGCTAGATGCTCAAGGCAACAGTGACGGGCCGCATCTGGTCCACCAAGAAGGTTTCGGAAATGCCCGCGGGCTCCATCCTCGAAGTTGTCGTGGATGAATCGAGTTCGAGGCTTTTGGCCTTTGATCCGCTGGGTTGCGGCGAAGGCGAGAAGGTGATCGTCGCCACGGGCTCCGTGGCGGCCTCATGGTTTCCCGGAAAATCTCCCCCCATCGACGCGTTGATCATCGGTTCCATCGATGACAGCGCCGCGAAGAAGTAACACCCAATCCTGAAGGAGGATCACATGTCCAGCAATGCAATCGGTATGATCGAAACCAAGGGCTATGTCGCCGCCATGGCCGCCGCAGACGCCATGGTGAAGGCTGCCAACGTCACCATCATCGGCCGCGAGCAGGTGGGTGACGGACTGGTCGCCGTCATCATCAATGGTGATGTCGGTGCCGTGAAGGCAGCAACCGAAGCGGGTTCCGAAGTGGCGGGCCAGGTCGGCACGCTCGTCTCGGTGCATGTCATTCCGCGCCCGCACGCCGACGTCTCCAAGCACTTCACGTCAGCCTCGAAGTAAGCGGCTCAGCCCCATGACCGCCGCACGTCCGGCGGCCAAAGGCGAGTTGCGCGTGTTCCTTGCCGTGGACACGCTGCAACCGCAGTTCGCCGCCTACATGGGAACGCCGACCCGCGCCCGGGGCTACCCGCCCTATGCCGGCCAGCACGCCCTGATCATCGAGGTCGCACCCGGCCTGATGATCGAGCGCGTGATGGATCTCGCCCTCAAGGCCGATCCGGGCCTGGAGCCTGGCATTCTCTTTGTCGAGCGGCAGTTCGGCATTCTGGAGATCCACGGCAACGACAAGGCCAAGCTTCTGGCGGCGGGCCGTGCCGTGCTGAAGGGCATGGGACTGACGGAAGGCGACCAACTGGCCCCGAAGCTGCTTTACACCGATGTGATCGAAAACATCGCCGACCAGCATGCGGTGATCATCAACCGCAACCGCCAGGCCTCCATGGTGATGCCCGGCGAGACGCTGCTGGTGGTGGAGATGGTGCCGGCCCTCTACGCCGCCATTGCCGCCAACGCGGCGGAGAAGGTCGCCCCCGCGCTCACCTTGGTGGATGTCCAGATGATCGGGGCGGCAGGCCGCCTCTACATGTCTGGCACCACGGCGGATGTCGAGAAGGGCCTTGCAGAGATCGAACGCGTTCTGGCAGGAATCGAAGGACGCAAAGCCTGACGGGAGGAACGACGTGGCCGGATTTGATGCCCTGACCCATGAGCAGCAACTGCCCATCCTGCTCGAACTGGCGCAGGCCGCCACGGAACTCTACGAACTGCCGCCGTCGCTGTCGGTGAAGCTGCTCAACCTCTCGGAAAACGCCACCTACAAGGTGGAAGCGCCGGATGGCCGCCGCTGGGCGCTGCGCATCCACCGCGACGGCTACCATTCGAAAACGGCCATCGCCTCTGAGCTTGCCTGGCTCATCGACCTGCGCAACACGGGCGTGGTGACGACGCCCGTGCCGGTAAAGGGCAGGGATGGCGAAATCATCCAGCAGCTTGCCCACAAGACCATGCCGCGCCCGCGCAACATCGTACTCTCGCAATGGGAGACGGGCGCCGAGCCCGGGATTGGCGAAGACCTCTCCGGCCCCTTCGAGGTGCTGGGCGAAGTGACGGCGCGCATGCATCTGCACACACAGAAATGGAAGCGCCCGCCCTGGTTCACCCGTCTCACCTGGGATTTTGAAACGAGCCTCGGTGACAGCAATCCGCACTGGGGCCGCTGGCGCGACGGCATGGGCGTCGATACCGCGCGGGCGAAACTCTTTGGCCGCACCGTCGATCTGATCGGCAGGCGCCTCGCCGCCTATGGCAAGGGCGCAGAACGCTTCGGCCTCATCCACTGCGATCTCCGCCTCGCCAATCTCCTCATCGATGACAGTGCCGTGAAGGTCATCGACTTCGATGACTGCGGTTTCGGCTGGTACATGTACGACGCCGCAACGCCTGTTTCGTTCTATGAGCACGAGCCGCAGGTGCCGGGCCTCATCGAGAGCTGGAAAAAGGGTTATCGCCGCGTCATCAACCTGTCGAAGGAGGATGAAGCGGAAATCCCCACCTTCGTCATGCTGCGCCGCCTGCTGCTGGTGGCCTGGATCGGCTCGCACCATGAAACCGATCTGGCGAAATCCATGGGGTACCCCTACACCGAAGGCACCATCGGCCTGTGCGAGAACTATCTCCGTCAATTTGCCTGACGGAAACCCATGCACCCCTGGTGTCCTGCGGCAATCTTCGTCAGGACTGTCCAGTGCCGCCAGTGTATTCCTGATCTGCCAGAACTGAGGAAAAACCACATCATGTCCCAACCATCCGCCCATCCGGACGATCCGCATTATCTCATGCGGAGCGGCTGGCTGCGTGCTGCCGTTCTGGGGGCCAATGACGGTGTGGTTTCCGTGTCGTCCCTCGTGGTGGGTGTGGCGGCGGCTGATCCGAGCCCGTCGGCAGTCCTGATTGCGGGCGTTGCAGGTCTTGCCGCTGGCGCGCTCTCGATGGCGGCCGGCGAATATGTGTCCGTGTCCTCACAGTCCGACATCGAAAAGGCCGACATCGCCCGCGAGACCCAGGCGCTCAAGGACACACCCGAACAGGAACTCGCCGAACTGGCCGAAATCTACCGGGAACGCGGTTTGAGCGAGAAGACCGCGATGCTTGTGGCGCGCGAGTTGTCTGAAAAGGATGCCCTTGCTGCCCACATCCGCGACGAGCTGGGCCTCTCGGAAGTGCATGTGGCTAATCCCATGCAGGCGGCACTCGCCTCCGGTCTCACCTTCTGCGTGGCCGCGGCCATTCCCGTTGTCGCCGCACTGCTCGCCCCGGCGGGTTACATCATCCACACGGTGCTGGTTGTCTCTGTCATTACATTGGCAGCGCTTGGTGCCCTGGGGGCCAAGGCCGGCGCGGCCCCGCTGGTGCCGGCCACCATGCGCGTCGTGCTCTGGGGCATTTTCGCCATGGCCATCACGGCAGGTGTCGGCAAGCTCTTCGGCATCGCTGCCTGAAGGCGGGGCGCATCACGCCGCAAGGAAGCGCTCCACCGCCTCGCGGAACTGCGGCCACGCCGCATCCCGTTCGAGAATCAGGTGGTTCTTGCCATCAAGGCTCACAAACGATGCACCGGGAATGCGCGCCGCAATGCGCCGTCCCTCCTCGTGCGGCTGGATGGCGTCGTCGCGGCAATGCAGCACCAGTGTTGGCACCTTCACCTGTTCGAGAAGGCCGGTCACATCCATCGTGTCTGACACGGCGCGAATGCGCACGGCATTTTCGGGCGACGTGGTGATGCGTTGCAGGTTGTTGAACCAGTCGATCTGTTCGGCGCTCCCGCCGGGCACGAAGCTGGAGGTGAAGAGCTGCCGGAACATGGGGTTCTCCTGTCCCCAGCCTGCGCGCATCAGGGTCCGCATCGCATCACTCAGTTCCACTTCCTCGGGCGAGCCGCGCAGCCGACGCCCGAGGGCAAAGCCGCCATAGAGCACAAGCTTCTTAACTCTCTCCGGATGTTTGACGGCATAGGCGATGCTCACCGCGCAGCCTTGCGAAGCACCGAACAGCGAGAACTGCTCCAGTCCCGCTGCATCAACAACGGATTCAAGATCACGCACAAAGGCATCGAAGGAGATTTCTTCCACGTCCCGGTCCGAGAGGCCGTTGCCGCGCGCATCATAGCGGGTGAGTTGCCAGCGGCTGGCAAACCATTTGAGGAGATGGCTCCACACCGGGCCGTCCCAGTCGTGTTCCAGGTGGTTCAGCCAATTGCCCGCCTTCACCAGCGCTTCGCCCGCGCCCACGGTGGAATAGGCAATGCGCACCTTGTCAGGCGTGACACAGAATCGGACCTCCTGCCGCGCAGGCGGAAGCGCGTTCTGCAGGTGTGTGGCTGCCGGTTCGGCAGGCATCTCTTGCGCAACGGCGTCACCCACGAAACGATAGCCTCGCCGTGCCACGGTTTTGATCATGCTCTGCGCATGGCCTGAGTCACCCAGCGCGCTGCGTGCCGCATTGATGCGGCTTGTCAGGGTGGAAAGCGAGACGATGCGGCCCTGCCAGACCGAATCGAAAATTTCATCGCGGCTCACCACGCGTGTCTGGTTGGCGACAAGAAACGCGATCAGGTCAAACACCTGCGGTTCAACCTGCACCACGGCACCGGAGCGCCGCAATTCCATCCGTTCCGGGTCAAGCTCGAAATCAGAAAACCTGAAGATCACCAGACGCCTCACTGCCCCGCCT
>CALMZX010000059.1 GCA_937870685.1 uncultured Alphaproteobacteria bacterium | reverse complement strand
TCCACGCGCGTGGAGGATGACGGTTTGGGGGTGGGCGGAGGATGACGGAGTGGGGGCACGGGGTGGCGCGTTACTCTGGCGTGATCACCATCAGTGCACCATCCGGTGCGCCGCCGTCTGTCAGCACATACATGCGTCCGCCCGGGCCCTGCACCACATCGCGGAAGCGGGCGCTGCCTTCGAAGAGTTGTTCCTCCGCCACCACGCGACCGCCATCCAGCACCAGCCGCGCGATGTGCTGGCCTGCCAGCGCACCCACGAGCAGGTTGCCGCGCCAGCCGGGATAGGTGTCACTGGTCACGAAGGTCATGCCCGAAGGCGCGATGGACGGATCCCAGTAGTGTACGGGTTGTTCCATGCCATCCTTCACCGTGCCTTCACCGATGGCCAGCATGGAATATTCACGGCCATAGCTGATGACAGGCCAGCCATAGTTCTTTCCGGCCTGCGGCGTGTTCACCTCATCACCGCCGCGTGCGCCGTGTTCGACGGTCCACAGCGCTCCCGTCTCCGGATGCAGGGTGGCGCCTTGCAGGTTGCGGTGCCCCAGCGACCAGACTTCCGGCGCCCAGCCGGGCAGGGCAGGATTGCCGGGTGCAGGGGCGCCATCGCGCGTGATGCGCAGCACCTTGCCGATGTGGCTCGCCGGATTCTGCACCGCGTCGCGCAGCACATTGCGGTCGCCCGTGGTGACGAAGAGAAACCCATCGCGGTCGAACACCAGACGCGATCCGAAATGATGTCCGCTGTTGGCGGACCGGTTCTGCGTGAAAATAATCGTTCCGTCGTCCAGACGGGCGAAATCCTCCGACAAGCGCCCCCGGAACACCGCCGTGGCGTTGCCGCCATCAGTGGCGCGGGCAAAGGAGAGGAACACCTGCCGGCTGCTGGCGAAGTCCGGCGCCAGCGCAATGCCGAGCAGGCCGCCCTGGCCCGTGGCATCGACGGCTGGTGTGCCCTGGATGGGCTCTCCCAGCCCGCCATCGGCAAGCGTGATGCGACGCAAGCGGCCCGGCCGTTCGGTCACCAGCGCACTGCCATCAGGCAGGAAGGCAAGTCCCCACGGGTGATCGAGCCCCCTTGCAACCGGCGCGAGCGTGACAGGGCTTGGCGAGGCGCCGGGCAGGTCGGCGGCGCGCGGGCGCAACATCCACGACACGGCGGCACCCACGCCCAGAAGCAGGCCTGCCGCAATCAGGGTCCGTCGCTGCATCATCTCCCTCCTACGTCGCGGGGGAACGGGTGGTTCAGTTCAGCGCAATGTGGCCTGAAGCCGTTCCAGCCCGTGGAAGTGATAGGCGTCCCGGTAGGCTGGCGGGCCTGCAAGGCGCAAATGCGGCAGGCGGCGGAACAGGATGGGCAGCGCCACCTCCATTTCCAGCCGTGCCAAAGGTGCCCCGATGCAGAAATGGATGCCCGCCCCGAAGCTGACATTTTGCGCCGCGTTCTCGCGAGACGGCAGGAAGCGGTCCGGCTCCGGGAAGCGTGAGGGATCGCGGTTGGCGGCCCCCAGCAGCAGGCCGATGGTTTCGCCCTTTTTCAGCTTGAGGCCGTTCCACTCGAGGTCTTCCAGCGCGTAGCGGGTGAACATGTGGAGCGGCGCATCGAAGCGCATGATCTCCTCCACGTGGCCAGCGCCGATGTCCTCGCGTGCCTCCTGTTCGATGAGTGCCTTGATGCCATTGCCCAGCGCATGCACGGTCGCTTCGTGTCCGGCGTTGAGCATGAGGATCGCTGTCGTGACCAGTTCGTCTTCCGAAAGCTTGCCCTGTTCGCTCTCGGCCCGGATCAGTTCCATCAGCAGGTTGTCGCCACCCTTGCCGCGCCGCTCGCGGATGAGATCGCGCATGAATGACGAGAAGGCGAGGGTGGCGGCCACCGCCTTGTCTTCGATGGCGCGGTCACGCCGCGCCTGATACATCGCCACCATGTCGTTCGACCACGACAGGAATTGCTGCGCCATCTCGATCGGCGCACCGAGAAGATCGCAGATCACCGCGACGGGGATGGGAATGGCATAGGCGGTGAGCAGGTCTGCTTCATGCTTTCCATCAAGTTGATCCACCAAGCGGTTGCAAAGATTAGCGATTTCCGGACGCAGCCGCTCGATCTGGCGGCTGAGGAAGGCGCGGCTGACAAGGCCGCGCAGGCGTGTGTGCACCGGCGGTTCCAGTTCCAGCAGCGAGTGCTGCTCGAAGGCGTAGAAGGGCTTGAGATGTTCCGGCGTCTCCGGCCAGCCCAGTTCTTCGCGCGTCGCCACATGCAGGATCTGGCGGCCAAAGCGGCGGTCGCGCAGGAGGCCGTTAACATCCGCGTAGGCCGCACAGCACCAGTGGCCATACTGCTCCCACTTGAAGACGGGCGTGGCCGCCCGGATGGCGTGATAGGCAGGATAGGGGTTCTGCACGAATTGCGTGTCGCGCGGATCAAGGTCGACGGAACGGGTGTTGGTGTTGATGTACATGATGGGGTAGGTGACTTGGCTTTCCGGCACTCACACTAACCCTCCCCACAAGGGGGAGGGAAGAGCCAAGAAAGACACACGTCCTTCCATGCAAAGAACCCGCCCCGCCGAATTCATCGCCCTTGTCGCGGCCCTCACCGCCATGGTCGCGATGACCATTGACACCATGCTGCCCGCCATTGGCGTGATGGCTACCGAACTGGGGGCGGCCCATGACAATGACCGTCACCTCATCATTCTCATCTTCTTTGCCGGCCTGGCGCTGGGCACGCTGATCTTCGGGCCGATCTCGGATTCGACCGGTCGCAAGCCCGCCATCTATGCCGGTCTCGGCTTCTACCTGGTGGGTTGCCTGATGTGCTATTTCGCCACCAGCTTCCCCATGCTCATTGCCGGGCGCTTTGTGCAGGGCTTTGGCGCGGCAAGCCCGCGCGTTGTCTCCATGGCCATGGTGCGCGACGGAGCCAAGGGCGCGGACATGGCGCGCATCAGGTCCTATGGCATGTCGGGCTTCATGCTGGTGCCGATCAGCGCGCCCTCGATCGGGCAGGTTGTCCTTTCCTTCGGTCACTGGCGCGTCATTTTCCTGGGGTTCATGGCCATGGCGGCGCTTGCCGGCCTCTGGCTGGCCACGCGGCAGGAGGAAACGCTCGCCCCGGAACACCGCCATCCCTTTGAAGCCGTGGCCCTGTGGGAAAGTGCTGCGGCCGTGGTGAAACACCCGATCGCCTTTGGTTACACCATCGCCGTGGGCTTCGTCTTTGCGGCCTTCAACGTCTATCTCGCCACCTGCCAGCAGATCTTTGCCGAGCAGTACCAGCAGGGCGGCTATTTCGCCCTGTGGTTCGGCGGCTTTGCCGTGGGGCTGGCGCTGGCCATGATCGTCAATGGCCGGACGGTGAAGCGGCTGGGCATGCGCCCGCTATCGAAATACGCGCTCTGGGCCTTCATCGCCAACTGGGGCGCGATGCTGGTGGTCTCGCTGCTCACAGCCGGGCAGCCGCCGCTTGTGCTGGTGGCCGTTTTCAACTTCATCTCGTTTTTCGCCAGTGGACTGATCTTCGGCAACTACAACGCAATGGCCATGGAACCCATGGGCCGCATCGCCGGCATGGCGGCGGCGGTGTCCGGCGCCCTGTCCTCTCTCATGGCCATCGTGCTGGGGGGCTTTGCGGCGCGCCAGTATGACGGGACACTGACGCCCGTGGCGCTGGCCTTCGTGGTCTTTGGCCTGGGGGCCTGGGTTGCCAGCGAATGGGCCGAGCGCAACCGCCCTGTGGCGCATTGAAGCGGGTGAGAATTTCCACCCTTTGCGCTTTCGGGTGCCTCGGTTAGGAAGAGGGCATGGCAAAAGGTTATTCCGTTTTCTCCCTCCTCCGGCACGCCCTGAAACCGGACACGCCCTGGGGACTGGCCTGGGAGAAGCCCACGCCCAAATCCTCCTATGACGTGATCATCATCGGCGGTGGCGGCCATGGCCTGGCCACGGCCTATTACCTGGCGAAGAACCACGGCATCACCAATGTGGCGGTGCTGGAGAAGGGCTACATCGGCTCCGGCAACGTGGGCCGCAACACCACCATCATCCGCTCCAATTACATGCTGGGCACCAACACGCCCTTCTTCGAGTTCTCCCTGAAGCTCTGGGAAGGCCTGTCGCACGACCTGAACTACAACTGCATGGTTTCGCACCGCGGGCAGGTGGTGGTGGCGGTGAGCCCCGGGCAACTGGATTCCATGGCCCGGCGCGGCAACATCATGCGCCTGCACGGCATTGACGCCGAATTGCTGGACCGGGGCGAGGTCCAGAAGCTGCTGCCCTATCTCGACTATTCGAAGGACGCGCGTTTTCCGGTCTGGGGTGCCATCCACCAGCCACGCGCCGGCACCGCCCGCCATGACGCCGTGGCCTGGGGCTATGCCCGGGCCGCCTCGCAGCTGGGTGTGCACATCATCGAAGACTGTGAAGTGACCGGCATCCATATGGAGCAGGGCCGTGCCGTGGGCGTTGAGACCACACGCGGGCGCATCAATGCCGGCAAGGTGGGTATCGCGGTCGCGGGCCACACCTCGCAGGTGGCGGCGATGGCAGGCCTGAAGCTTCCGGTGGAAAGCCATATCCTGCAGGCCTTCGTGACCGAAGCGGTGAAACCCATGGTGCATCACGTGGTGTCGTGGGGCGCGGAGCTGTTCTACCTCTCCCAGTCCGACAAGGGCGGCATGGTGTTCGGCGGCCACATCGACGGCTTCAACACCTTTACCCAGCGCGGCCAGCTTTTCAAAATCCAGGACGTGATGCAATGCGCCGTCTCGCTCATGCCTTTCATGTCGCGCATGCGGCTCTTGCGCCACTGGGGCGGCATCCAGGACATGACGCCGGATGGCTCGCCCTTCATCTGCCGCACGCCGGTGCGCGACCTCTATCTCAACGGCGGCTGGTGCTACCAGGGCTTCAAGGCCACGCCGGCCTCTGGCTGGACCTTCGCCCATACCATCGCCCACGACAGCGAACACGAACTGAACCGCGACTATTCCCTCGACCGCTTTGAAAAGGGCGGCGAGCTTGACGAGCACGGTACCGGCAACTGGACCTACAAGCAGTGAGGACGCAGCCATGAGAATTCCCTGCCCCCATTGCGGCGAACGCGACGTTTCCGAATTCCGTTACGGCGGCGACGCCTCGCGCCAGCGCCCGGCCCACGGCACGGGCGACCTGAAGGCCTGGCACGACTACACGTTCACCTTCGACAACCCGAAAGGTCCGCACACGGAGCATTGGCAGCATGTGCTGGGCTGCCGCCAGTGGTTCAGCCTGAATCGCAACACCGCGACCAACGAGATCACGGGAGTGGTGGAATGACCGCCTTCAAGCGCCTCGACACGGGCGGCCGCATCGACCGCAGCCGCACCCTCACCTTCACCTATGACGGCCAGCGCCTGTTCGGCCAGGTCGGCGACACGCTGGCCTCGGCCCTGTTGGCCAATGGCAAGATGGTGGTGGGCCGCAGCTTCAAGTACCACCGGCCGCGCGGATTTCTCTCCGCCGGCATCGAGGAGGCGAACGGTCTCTTCACCATCGGCGAAGGCAACCGCGCCGAACCCAACATTCCCGGCACCATGGTGCCGCTGGTGGACGGGTTGGTGGCGCGAAGCCAGAATGCCTGGCCGTCGCCCGCCTTTGACCTGATGGCGGTGAACAGCCTCGCCGCCCCACTGTTCGGGGCGGGCTTCTACTACAAGACCTTCATGGGTCCGTTCAAAAAGTCCTGGATGTTCTACGAGCCCTTCATCCGCAAGGCGGCGGGCATGGGCAAGGCCGACGCGGCGAAAGATGGCGCGCGCCACGACGTGGAATACGGCTTCTGTGACGTGCTCGTGGTGGGCTCCGGACCGGCGGGACTGGCGGCAGCCCTTGCCGCGGGGCGCGCCGGGGCAAAGGTCATCCTCGCCGAACAGGATGCGGAACCGGGCGGAAGCCTGCTGTCGGAATCGGGCGACACGCTGGAACGTTGGCGCGCCGCCACGCTGGCCGAACTGCAGGCCCTCGCCAACGTGACGCTGCTGGTGCGGGCCACCGCGCAGGGCATCTATGACGGCAACCAGGTTGTCGTGTCGCAACACCTCGCGAACGGCCAGCTGCTCCATGTCGTCCGGGCGCGGACGATCATTCTGGCAACAGGCGCGCTGGAGCGGCCGCTGGTCTTTTCCAACAATGACCGCCCTGGCGTGATGCTGGCCTCGGCCCTGCGGAGCTACCTCAACCGCTTTGCGCTCGCACCCGCGGCCCGCGCCGTGATCGCCACCAACAATGACAGCGCCTATGCCACGGCCTTTGCACTGGCCGAGGCAGGCGTGGCCGTGACCATCGCCGAAGAGCGCGCCGTTCCCGCGGGCGACCTGCTGGCGCAGGCCGCTGCCCTTGGCATTGCCATTTTCCCCAATGCCGGCATTGCCGACACGCTGGGCGGAAACACGCTGAAGGCGGTGCGCCTGAAGGGCCGTCACAGCGTCACCATCGAGTGCGACGTGCTGGCCATGTCCGGCGGCTGGAACCCGGCGGTGCACCTCACCTCCCATGGCGGCATCAGGCCGCGTTACGATGAAGCGATTGCCGCCTTCGTGCCCGGCGGCTTTGCCGATGGACAATTCGGCGCGGGCGCCATGCTGGGGCATTTCGGCCTGCTGGCCGCCGTGCGCGATGGCGAAGGCGCGGCGCGGTCCGCACTCACCCGCTGTGGCATCAGCAAGATGCCTGCGGCGGTGGAACCGCCCGCCGTGCGCGACGACCGTGCCTATGGCATCGCTGTCGCTGCCGATCCCTTTGCCGTGACGGTGCCGGGCAAGGCCTTCGTGGACTTCCAGCACGACGTGACGGCGAAAGACATCAAGGTCGCGCACCAGGAAGGCTACCACTCGGTGGAGCACCTCAAGCGCTACACCACGCTGGGCATGGCGACCGACCAGGGCAAGACCTCCAACGTCAACGCACTCGCGATGATGGCGGCCCTGCGCGGGCTGACACCGGCGGAAGCGGGCACGACCACCTTCCGTCCACCCTTCTCGCCGCTGACTGTGGGCGCGCTGGCGGGCCGCAGCGTGGGCCGGCATTTCCGCCCGACGCGGCGCTCGCCCCTGCACGACTGGAACGCGAAGAACGGCTGCACCTTCATCGAGGCGGGCCCGTGGATGCGCGCCTGGTATTATGACTGGGCGGGTGCGACTCCGCAGGAAGCCTACGTCAAGGAAATGGAACTCGTCCGCAAGGGTGTTGGCCTTGCCGATGTCTCCACCCTCGGCAAGATCGACGTGCAGGGACCGGACGCCGCCGAATTCCTGAACCGAGTCTATGTCAACGGTTTTGCCAAGCTGCCGGTGGGCAAGGCACGCTATGGCGTGATGCTCAACGATGATGGCCTCGTGCTGGATGACGGCACCACCAGCCGGATCAGCGACACGCAGTTCTACATGACCACCACCACAGCCCAGGCGGGCGAGGTGATGAGTTGGCTTGAATATCTCCTGCAATGCCACTGGACCGATTTGAAAGTTCATGTGTCCTCACTCACTGACGAGTGGGGCGGCATGGCGGTCTCCGGGCCGGACTCACGCAAGGCCCTGCAGCTGGCCTTCCCCGACGCGGAGGTCTCCACCGAGGCGCTGCCCTACATGGGCGTGAAGGACATCTCGTTCGGCGGCACAACGGTGCGCATCCTGCGCCTGTCCTTCTCTGGCGAACTGGCTTACGAGGTGCACTGCCCCGCGAATTTCGTCACGGCACTGTGGGAACACATCCTGAAGGCGGCGGCCCCGCTCGGCATCAAGCCTTACGGGTTGGAGGCGCTGGCGAGCCTGCGCATCGAGAAGGGCCATGTGGCGGGCCTTGAACTGGACCACCGCAATTCGCTGGATGACCTCGGCCTTGGCAAGATGGCGGCGAAGGAGAAGCCCTATATCGGCAAGGAACTGCGCTTGCGTGAAAACATGCAGGCGCCGGAGCGCTGGTCGCTGGTGGGGCTTGAACTGATGGAGCCGGAAAAGAAGTTGCGCGGCGGATCGATCCTGTTTGCCGCCACCGACGAGATCAAGGGCCATGGCCGCGGCTACATCACCTCCGTGACGTGGAGCACGGAACTGGGCAAGTTCATTGCGCTCGGCCTCTACAATGGCGGGCTGAGACACGAGGGCGAAGAGATCACCGCCGCCTTCCCGCTGAAGAACGAGCAGGTGAAGCTGAAGATCGTCTCGCCGCATTTCATCGACAAGGAAGGAGCGCGCCTCCATGCCTGAGGTCATGCTTGCCGCACAGTCACCATTGGAGAGCGTCTCCGCTTTCACAGCGAGAGACATCAGCATCCGCGAGGAGGCTGGCTTTACCCTCACGCAGGTGGCGGGCTTTGGAAAGGCGTTTGAAAGGCCGCTCGCCGCCGCTGTGGGCAAGCTGCCTGCGAAGGTGGGAGCACTGCAGGTGAATGAGGCCTTCACGGTGTTCCGCACCGGGCCGCAGCAGTTCTGGTGCGTGGGCGATGTGCCTCCACAGGGCCTGCCCGGCGAATGCCTGGTGACGCCGCTCACCTCGTCACGCTGCCGCATCCGCGTGGAGGGGGCCTTGGCCCGCCGCCTTCTGGCCCGTGCCGCAGCCATTGATTTCGATGCCCGCAGCTTCAAGCCCGGCCACTTTGCCATGACCGGCATCCACCACACACCGGTGCTGATCCATTGCGTCGGCGACAACGCCTTCCACATCTACGCCATGCGCACCTTCGCGCTGGCCGTGTGGGAATGGCTGGTGGATGCGGGCGAGGGGATGGTGGCATAAACGGGCTTGCAGTCTATACGGCAATGCCGTATAGAAAGCCATGCAGACCGTGCTGCTCACTCCAACATTCCTGCGGCAGGCATCGGCATGCGGCCTTGAAGGAGAGGATGTTGATGCAATCGTCCTCACCATCGCTGGCGATCCTGAAAATGGAGACGTGATGGCAGGGACAGGTGGTGCGCGGAAGCTCCGCCATCCTTCGGGCGCGCGCGGCAAGAGTGGCGGTGTTCGCACCATTCACTATTTTGGAGGGCGGGATGTGCCTGTCTTCCTGCTCGCGGTTTATGCCAAGTCCGAGAAGGCAAACTTGACAAGGGCCGAGCGCAATGAATTGGCAGTGCTATTGCCACGCATCGCCGCAGAGTACCGGAAAGGAAAACGCTGATGGGCAAGTTCGGTGAAGACCTGATTGCAAGTGCCAGGGAGGCCGTTGCCATTGCGGAGGGCAAGACAAAGCCCGCGCGGCGCTATGAGGTCGACGTGGTCGATGTGGCCGCCCTGCGCCGCAGGCTCAAGCTGTCCCAAGGGAAATTTGCCGAACGATTTGGCCTGTCCGCCGCGACCGTGCGGGATTGGGAGCAGGGCCGCCGGAAGCCGGATTCAACCGCGCGCATACTGCTCAAGGTGATTGAGAAGCGGCCCGAAGCCGTGGTCGCCGCGTTGCGGGGCTGACAGGCCCCAACGACGCAGACTTATGCAGACGCAAAATCCGGCGGGGGATGTTGTGCATCCAGCCTTGCGAAGAGCCTTTCGGCACCGGCCGTCAGTTCCGGATGGTTGCAGTATTTGAACAGCGACCGTTCCGGCAGGCCGGGCGGCCTTGCTGCCGGATTTGCGGCCTTGCGTGACCTGTAGTCCTCGAATGCCTTGCGCCGCTCCGCCAGGTCTCGCCCATGGACCGTCGCGACGATGCGCTCGAACAGGGCGGATTGCGTGACGTCGCCATAGGCCGCCTGCAGGAATGGAAACAGGTTCTCGATCTGGTCATGGCCACCTTGGCCCGGGTTCACGGCGGCGCGGCAATGCAGGAGGTCTTCCGTTTCCGCGCACATGCCGTGGGTCTTGACGATCAGGTCAATGCATTCCGCCTGGTGCACCTCGTGATCCATGTCCCATTGCGTCAGCAGGCGGACGTAGGCTGGTATGTAACTGCGGTCGTGCAGGGCAAGCAGCGTGACCAGCGGTTCGCCGAACTGGGTTTCCTCGTGCTCCCACAGGCTCGCGGTGGCGTTCGGCAAGCGCTCGTTGGCTTCTCCCAGCAGGCTTTCGATTCCGTCGATGAGACCATCGATTTTCGGGCGCAGTTCCGGATGCTGGCAGGCGGAGAGCCAGAACTCCGGGCAGAGGTACGTCCATGATTCATCATCACCCGCGTTGCCCTTCGTTTCCGCGATGTGGCGCACGGAATCAAGCGCGGCTCCGCGTGGAGCCCTTGACGTCAACCGGGCGAGGAGAGGCGTCTTTCCGGACAGGCGGATGGCGAAATTGTAGGTGCCCTTTTCTCCCATCCTCGCCCTGATCATGCCAAGCGCGGTGCCGTAGTCATCCAGCGTGCGCGCCAGTTCCGCCTTTGACGTCAGGTCGCTGCACGCGACCTGGCATTCGAAACGCATGTCATCTGGATCGTAATGGGTGAGGACGGGCATGTGGGACTTTCGTTTGCGGCACTGTTTGAATTCCCTCATACCGTGTGGCTGTTAAGGAATCGCAACCTCGTTCAGCAGCCAGGCCTTGAAAGACTGGACCTCCGTGCGGCGGTGCTGGGCGGCGGGTGTTGCCAGCACGTAGCTCTGGCCCAATTCCAGTTCATCGGGTGACAGGGCCACCAGACGGCCATCGCGCAGGGCCTGCCGCGCCAGTAGCTTCTGCCCCAGCGCAATGCCGGCTCCGGCCTCCGCCAATGCAAGGGCGGCGCGCGAGGCATTGACCGCGTGCCCTGCCGCCATGTCCGGCCTTTCACGTGGGGCGTGATGCTGGAACCAGTCGCTCCACGTGACGTTGGAACCATAGCTCGGGCCCCACTGTGTGTGGATGAGATGCGGTGAGAGCGCCGCCGTGAAGGCAACAGCCTTGCCCGCCGCAAAGCCGGGTGAACACATCGGCAGCACGGCATCGCGGATGAGATCGTCCTGCACCAGGTCAGTCCCCGGCAGGCGTCCATAATGGATGCGGATGTCGCAGGTGCCTTCGCGGGCTTCCTCCTCCACCGTGAGGTCCAGCTTGAGGCGCGGATGACCTTCCATGAAACCGGGAAGCGCAGGCACGAGCCAGCATTCCGCCAGCGACGGCACCACACTGACTCGCAAGCGCCGCCTTGTGCCGGTGCGCGCCGTGCGGTTGGCCGCTTCCTCCAGTTCGCCCAGCGCCGGAGCAATGGCCGCCAACAGGGTGCGGCCGGCATCCGTGAGCAGGACACGGTTGTTGAGGCGCTGGAACAGCGTCTTGCCGAGATGGGTTTCCAACTTGCGCACCAGCTGGCTCACGGCCGCTGACGTGACCCCCAGTTCGCGCGCCGCCAGCAGGAAACTGCCGTGCCGCCCGGCCGCGGCAAAGGCGTTCATGGCATTGAGGGGGAGCGGCGGTTTCATGAGGTTCTGACCTAGATTTTCCCATTCAGGATGAACAACTTCTGGCTTGCAGGCAAACAAAATCGCAGTCAAATCCTGCCGCACCACATCCGGAGAGCCCTCATGCGCGACATTCTCGATCTCGACCGCTATCCCCTTCACCGTGTCGGCACGCCGGAGTGGCATGCGCTGGTGAACCGCTGCGGCGCCGACCTTGCGGCCAACGGCATGTTCAATCTGGAAGGCCTGGTGCGACCGGAGGCACTGGCGCGCATCGTGGACGAAATCAGTCCGGTGATGGAGCGGCTGTCCTTCCTGCACAAGCGCGAGCACAACATCTACTTTCTGAAATCAATTCCCGGCCTGCCGGAGGGACATCCCGCACTGGCCACCACCACCACCATCAACCACACCGTCTGTGCCGACCAGATCACGCAGAGTCTGGTGATGTACATCTACGAATGGGCGCCGATGGTGATGTTCCTCGCCGAGACCATGGGCAAGCAGGCGCTCTATCCCATGCTCGATCCGCTGGCCCGCGTGAACGTCATGAGCTACCGCGCCGGAGAGGCGCTGAACTGGCATTTCGATCGCAGCGAATTCACTACCACGCTGCTGTTGCAGGCGCCCGAGAAGGGCGGCGAATTCGTTTACCGCACCGACCTGCGCAGCGACACCGACCCCAACTACGACGGCGTGGCGAAACTGATGCGCGGCGAAGACCCCGCGGTGAAGACGCTGAAACTGTCGGCGGGCACGCTGAACGTCTTCCGCGGCAAGAACACCGCCCACAAGGTGGCGACGGTGGAGGGCAGGAAGGACCGCCTGATCGCCGTGTTCTCCTACTACGAAAAACCCGGCGTCACGTTCTCGCGCGAAGAACAGATCGGCTTCTACGGCCGCGCGGGCTGAAACAAAAAACCCCGGATGCGCGGCATCCGGGGCTGTTCATGCAGCAGGCGTGAACCGTGCTTACAGGTTGTCCGTCGAGAACGTGTCGCAGTCGCGGATGGACTGGGCCTGCATGCCGGTCTTGAACCAGCGCACGCGCTGTTCCGAAGACCCATGCGTGAAGCTTTCCGGCACCACATAACCCTGGCTGCGCTTCTGCAGGCGGTCATCGCCGATGGCGGCGGCGGCGTTCAGGCCTTCCTCGATGTCACCTTCCTCAAGGATGTTGGCGCGCGCATTGGCTTCATTCGCCCAGATGCCGGAGAAGCAGTCAGCCTGCAATTCCACGCGCACCTGAAGGGCATTGCCTTCCTCTTCCGAGAGCTTCATGCGCGCCGCCATCACCTTGTCGAGAATGCCGAAGGTGTTCTGCACGTGATGGCCTACCTCATGGGCAATCACATAGGCCTGGGCGAAGTCGCCGGGGGCACCCAGCTTGTTCTTCATGTCCTGATAGAAGGAAAGGTCGATGTAAACCTTGTTGTCACGCGGGCAATAGAACGGACCCATGGCCGATTGCGCCATGCCGCAGGCCGATTGCGTGAAGCCCGAGAACATGACGAGTTGCGGTTCGGGATATTCCTTGCCCATCTGCTGGAAGATGCCGCTCCAGGCGCGCTCGGTGGAACCAAGCACGCGGGCCACGAAATCCTTGCCGGCGTCGGTCGTCACGTCTGCCTGGCCCGTGCCGCTGCCGGGCAGCTGCGCATCGGCGCTTTCGGTGCGGGCATCCGGAATCTGGTATTCCGTTGCGTTGCCGGGAATGGGCAACCCGCCGCCGCCGCCATTCATCATGGAGAGCAGGTCGATGCCGAAGATGAACTTGAGGGCCAGATAGGCCACGACCAGCAGCACGATCGTCGAGATCGACATGCCGCCGCCGCGACCGCCACCCATGGGAATGTTGATGCGCCCGCCGCCACCGCCGCCGGGAAAGCCGAAGCCGCCGCCGCCGCGCCCGCGCTGGTCCTGCACATTGTCGCTGGGACGTTCGTTGTCGAGACGCATGATGACCTCCTGAAAATTCCCCCGCGCAGATCGCGGCACGTCTGGGCCGCAAATTTGGCGAGTGGGGGAGAAGATTGCAAGGTGTTTTGCGGCCCCGTGAATATCCGCTAGAAGTCCGCCACCATGACCGACACACTCACCATCGCGCTGGCCCAGCTGAACCCCACCGTGGGCGCCATCACAGCCAATCTGGAAAAGGCCCGGACCGCCATCGCCGCGCACAGGACAGTTGACCTCGTGCTGTTCCCGGAGCTGTTCATCGCCGGATACCCGCCGGAAGATCTGGTGCTGCGGCCGTCTTTCGTTGCAGCCTGCAGGCAAGCGGTGGAATCACTGGCGCGCGAGTTTGCCGATGGCCCCGCGATTTTGATCGGCCTGCCGTGGCGTGATGGCGTGAAGCTGCACAATTCCGTGGCGCTGCTGGCGGGCGGCAAGATCGAGGCGGTGCGCCACAAGGTGGACCTGCCGAACTATGGCGTATTCGACGAAAAGCGCGTCTTCAATCCGGGGCCCGATCCCGGCCCGCTGACGGTGAAGGGCGTGCGCATCGGCGTGCCCATCTGCGAGGACATCTGGACCGGGGAGGTCTGCGAGACGCTGGCCGAGACGGGAGCGGAAATCCTGCTCTCGCCCAACGGCTCGCCCTTCGAGCGCAACAAGGATGACGTGCGCCTGAACCTTGTGGTGGCGCGGGTTACGGAAACCGGATTGCCGCTCGCCTATCTCAACCAGGTGGGCGGGCAGGATGAACTGGTCTTTGACGGCGCAAGCTTCGTGCTCAACGCGGATCATTCCCTCGCGCTGCAGATGCCCATGTTCGAAGAAGCCGTGGCCGTGACGACGTGGCGGCGCGTGGGTGAGCGTTGGGCCTGCGACAAGGGCCAGATCGTGAAACTGCCCGAGCGCGAGGAAGAGACATGGAAGGCCTGCGTGCTGGGGCTTCGCGACTATGTGCTGAAGAATCGA
Organism: uncultured Alphaproteobacteria bacterium; assembly: GCA_937870685.1. Lineage (GTDB taxonomy): Bacteria > Pseudomonadota > Alphaproteobacteria > Rhizobiales > Aestuariivirgaceae > Aestuariivirga. Next base: position 6,724 of record CALMZX010000059.1, on the reverse strand, counting down.
TTCCCGGGCGTGGTGCTGGGCATGTCCGGCGGCATCGATTCCGCTGTCGTGGCCACCATGGCGGTGGATGCGCTGGGCGCGGACAAGGTGCATTGCGTGATGCTGCCCTACGCCTACACCTCGCAGGACTCGCTTGTGGATGCAAAGGACTGCACCGAACGTCTGGGCGCGCGCTATGACGTGGTGCCGATCAAGGAGCCGGTGGAAGGCTTTCTCTCGGCCCTGCAGCCACTGTTAGCGGGAACCAACAGCGGCATCACCGAAGAGAATGTGCAGTCGCGCACGCGCGGTGTCATCCTCATGGCGATCTCCAACAAGTTCGGCGCCATGGTGCTGACCACCGGCAACAAGAGCGAGATGAGCGTGGGTTACGCCACGCTCTATGGCGACATGAATGGTGGCTACAACCCCATCAAGGATGTGTACAAAACCGAAGTGTACCGCCTTGCCGCCTGGCGCAACACGCTCGGCCCCGTGATCCCCGAACGCATCATCACCAAGGCCCCGACGGCGGAGCTGCGCGAGAACCAGAAGGACCAGGATTCGCTGCCGCCCTATGACGTGCTGGATGACATTCTGGACGGGCTGGTGGAGCGCGAACAGTCGGTCGCCGAAATCACCTCGCGCGGCCATGATGTGGCGCTGGTGAAGCGCGTGCAGCACATGCTCTACGTGGCCGAGTACAAGCGCAGGCAGGCGGCACCGGGGGTGAAGATCACGCGGCGGAATTTTGGGCGGGACCGCAGATACCCGATCACCAACGGGTTCCGGGATCAGGTGGGTTGAGTGGTGTACGCAATACTTGGTTCCGTCACCCCGGCGAAGGCCGGGGCGGGGCTCCGGTTGCCGAGAGCAGCCCGGTCCCGGCCTTCGCCGGGATGACGGGAGTGTTTGGGGTAGCGAGCAGGGGGTGACCGGTGTTCCTGTGCCCCACTCATCCGCCCCCCGTCGCCCTCAGCAATAGAGTTCCGAACTCTTCTGCTGCTCCTCGGAGTAGCGGTTTCCTTCTGCCCAGCCCACGGGCAGAAGGCGTTCGATTTCCGCGAGATCATCCGTGGACAGATGAATATCCGACGCACCGGCATCCATGGCGAGATGCTGCGCCGTGCGCGTGCCGGGAATGGGGATGATGTGGCTGCCCTGATGCAGCGTCCAGGCGATGGCGAGTGCCGAGGTGCTCCAGCCGCGTGACCTCGCAAAGGCCCGGAAGGCCTCGACGCGCGCCATGTTGCGTTCAAAGGCACCGGGCTGGAAGCGCGGCATGGGTTTGCGGAAATCTCCGTCCGGGAAGGCCGCAGGATTCAGCGTGACATCACTCAGCACGCCACGCGCCACGGGCGAGAAGGCGACAAAAGCCGTGCCCAGCCGGGCGCAGGCCTGCAGCATGCCAAGCTCGGGCAGGCGCGACCACAGGGAGTATTCGCTCTGCACCGCGCGGATGGGATGCACGGCAGCGGCGCGGTGCAGGGAGGCGGGCGAGATTTCGGAGTAGCCGATGCCGCCGATCTTGCCTTCCTTCATGAACTGCATCAGCGTTCCCGTGACATCCTCGATGGGGATCGTCTGGTCGCGGCGATGGATGTAGTAGAGGTCCACATGATCCACACCGAGCCGCATCAGCGAGCCTTCAAGACACTCCCGCAGGAAGCCGACCTCGTTGCTGATGCCGCGCGGATTGACCTTGAAGCCGCCCTTGGTGGCGATGGAGAAACGCTTGCGCGCTGAAGGGTTGCGCTTGAGATAGCGCCCGAGGATCTCTTCCGACAGGTATGGCCCATAGATCAGCGCCGTGTCGACGTGGGTGACGCCCAGGTCCTGCGCTGCATCAAGGGCCTTGTAGCCCGTCTCCTCATCAGTGGGACCAAAGGCACCGGCAAGGCTCATGGCGCCCAACCCCACTTCACCCACCATCGGGCCACCCGCCCCCAATTGCCGCTGTTTCATTCCGTTCTCCTTGCCGTGGCTTTACAATAGAAGGCCAGCGGGCTACCGCACAACCACCATGAGCACGATTGTCCGCTTCGCACCTTCGCCCACGGGCCGCATCCACATCGGCAATGCCCGCACGGCCATCCTGAACTGGCTGTTTGCGCTGAAATCCGGCGGGCAATTCATCCTGCGCTACGACGACACGGACACGGCGCGCTCAACAGAAGACTATGCCCGTGGCATCGCCACCGACCTCGCCTGGCTGGGGATCAATCCGGCGCGGGTGGAATGGCAGTCCAGGCGCTTTGCCCGCTACGACGCCGTGGCCGATGACCTGCGGGCGCGCGGCTTTCTCTACCCTTGCTATGAAACGGCCGACGAACTGGACCGCCGCCGCAAGCGCCAGCAGGCGAGGGGACTGCCGCCGGTTTACGACCGCGCCGCCCTGAAACTCACGGACGACGAGAAGCGTGCCTTTGAAGCGCAGGGCCGCAAGCCGCACTGGCGCTTCAGGCTGGCGCAGAAGCAGGTGGAGTGGACCGATCTGATCCGCGGCCCTGTGCACATCGACACCGCGAACCTCTCCGACCCCGTGCTGATCCGCGAGGATGGCACCTATCTCTACACGCTGCCCTCGGTGATTGATGATGTGGATTTCGGCGTCACCCATGTGATCCGCGGCGAGGACCATGTGGTGAACACGGCGGTGCAGATCGAGATCACGCAGGCGCTGGGCGGCAAGGTCCCTTCCTATGCGCATCATTCCCTTTTGACCGGTGCCGATGGCAAGGGCCTGTCGAAGCGGCTGGGTTCGCTCTCCATCGGCCAGATGCGCGAAGACGGTTTCGAGGCCATGGCGGTGGTGAGCCATGCAGCACTGCTCGGCACCTCCGATAATATCCATCCGTGCACGGATTATGCGGAACTGGTGGACGGCTTCGACCTGCACAAGCTCTCCCGTGCACCCGCCCGCTTCGACGAGACCGAGTTGAAGGCGCTCAACGCCAAGCTTTTGCACATGACAGGCTTTGACGCCGTGGCGGCCCGCCTTCCCGGCAAGACGGAAGCCTTCTGGCTGGCCGTTCGCGGCAACATCGAAAAGCTCGCCGATGCGGAGCAATGGGCGGCTGTCATTGAAGGCCCGGTGACGCCGGTGGTCGCGGACGAAGACCGCGACTTCCTTGCCGCCGCCCGCGCCGCCCTTCCTGCGGAACCGTGGGACGCCAGCACCTGGAAGGCCTGGACCGAAGCGGTGAAAACCGCCACGGGCCGCAAGGGCAAGCCGCTCTTCATGCCGCTCCGCCTCGCCCTCACCGGTCTCGACCATGGCCCCGAACTGGCGGCGCTCCTGCCGCTGATCGGGCGCAACAGGGTGCTTGATCGGCTGGCCTAAGCGCGCCATCATCCCCGCATGATCCTTGTTGGCCAGTTTGACTCGCCCTTCGTGCGCCGTGTGGCGGTGACGCTCAATCACTACCACATGCCCTTCACGCGCAATCCGCTCTCCATCTTCCGCAATGCCGCGGAGGTGCAGAAGATCAATCCGTTGCTTCGCGTGCCCGCCCTCATTCTCGAGAACGGCGAAACGCTGATCGACTCCCACGCCATCATTGACCATCTCGATGAAATGGCAGGCCCCGCCCGCGCCCTGACGCCGCGCCACGGGCCGGAACGCCGCCACGTACTGCAGGCGGTCTATCTTGCTGCGGGCATTGCCGAGAAGGTGGTGCAGCTGTTTCTTGAACGCCTCAACCACGCGGACAAGGCTCTGGCAAAGGACTGGGAGAAGCGCCTGCTCTCGCAGATCAACACCAGCCTTGAAAGGCTGGAACACGATTGCGGCACGCCGTGGTTTTTTGACAACAAGCTCTCGCAGGCTGATGTCACCACGGCCTGCATGCTGATGCACATGAAGCTGCGCGTGCCCGAGTGTTTTCCGGCGACGAAGTATCCCAAGCTGCATGCCATGGCGCTGCATTGTGAAACGCTGGACGCTTTCGCCAACGCGCGCCCCGGCGCGGATGAAACCGTTCCCGCGCGCAAGGCGTAACAGCAGGCGTGCCACGCTTTTCCGTTCTCATCCCCACCTGCAACCGCCCGGCCTTTCTGGCGGAGGCCATTGTCTCGGTCCTGCGGCAGGACGCCGACTTCGAACTGCTGGTGATCAATGATGGCGATCCGCTGCAACCGCTGCCCGCTGACAGCCGCATCCGCCATCTGGAAAACGCGCGCCGGGGCGCCATTGCCGCGCGCAATTTCGGCGTGGCCATGGCGCGGGGCGAGGTGATTGCCTGGCTGGATGATGATGACCTCTGGCGTGATGCCCATCATCTCACGCGCGCCGATGAAGCGCTCAGGGCAGGGGCGGCCTTCACATTCTCCGATGGCGTGATGCGCTTTGCCGACGGCACGCCGGAACAGGCCTTCGCGCAGGATGCCGATGCAGCAAGCCTTGCGCGCGACAACACCATACTGATTTCGGGCGTGTGCTACGAACGCCGCCTGCATGATGAACTGGGGCCCTTCGATGCCGATCTGCCCTACTACGCCGACTGGGACTGGCACCTGCGCGTGGCCCGTGCCGGACACCGCCTCGCCCGCATTGCAAGCCCCGACGTGGTGATCCGCATCCATGGCCGCAACGCCACCGCCAGTGACACTCTGGCCGCCCGCCGGGCCAACCTCGCGGCCTTTTCCGCCAAGCACGGGCTGGGTCCGCTCACCCTCAAGACCCACGCCGATTTTCTCTGAGAGGCTGCCGGTTGGATGAAAAAAATGCCCGGAAAACAAGGGTTTCCGGGTCCGCCACAATCGTTAACAAAAAGTTAAGTGCGGATTTGTTGGGCTTTTTCGATTCGGATTCAAAAACCCTGCGGAAATTAAGGGTTTTCACGAATCGCATGGTGCTGTAACCAAATGTTCATAATTGATTCGCCACCACCAAGGAGATGACAATGGCTGACGAAAAAGTACTGACGGTCGCGCTGTCCAAGATCGCTGCCGAACTGGCCGAGAAGCATGAAATGTCCAAGAAGGGCATGAATGAACTTCTCGCCAACTTTGTCGAACTCACGGTCAAGAACCTCAAGAAGGGCAACAAGGTCCGCATCACCGGCCTCGGCATCTTCCAGGTCCGCAAGCGCCCCGCCCGCCTCGGCCGCAACCCGCTCACGGGCGAGCAGATCAAGATCAAGGCGTCCAAGAAGCTGGCCTTCCGCGCCGCCAAGGAAGTCAAGGAAGCCATCTGAGCTTCAAACCTTTCAAGTCTTTCGTCGGCCCCGCCTCGCGCGGGGCTTTTTTTTGGTGAGTTGATTTCACCGCCGCGGGCGATTGCGCCGGGCTGGAAGGCGAACTAGGTTTCTCCCGATTTTCTTTTCCAGATCAGGACCATTCCCATGAAATCTACTGCCCAGGTTGTCGTCATCGGTGGCGGCGTTGTCGGTTGTTCGGTGCTCTATCACCTCACCAAGGCGGGGTGGAAGGACGTGGTGCTGGTGGAGCGCGACATTCTCACCTCCGGCTCCACCTGGCATGCGGCGGGCGGCTTCCACACCCTGAACGGCGACCCCAACGTGGCCAAGCTGCAGGGCTACACGATCGGCCTCTATGACGAATTGGAGAAGATCTCCGGTCAGGCCTGCGGCCTGCACCGCTCCGGCGGCCTGATCCTCGCCGAAACCAAGGAGCGCATGGACTGGCTGAAGATGGCCCATGCCCGTGCCCGCTACCTCGGCCTCGAATGCGAACTCCTCACCGTGTCGGAAGCCAAGAAGCTGAACCCGCTGTTCGAGGAGAAATACTTTGTCGGCGCCATGCTCGACGCCGCCGACGGCAATCTCGATCCGGAAGGCACCACGCACGCCTACGCCAAGTCGGCGCGCATCGGCGGCGCTGAAATCTATCAGGGCACCCGCGTGCAGGAACTGAAGCACCGCGCCGATGGCTCGTGGGACGTGATCACCGACAAGGGCAACATCCACGCCGAGCATGTGGTGAATTGCGGTGGCTTGTGGGCCCGTGAAGTGGGCCGCATGGTGGGCCTCGAACTGCCGGTGCTGGCCATGGAGCACATGTACCTCGTGACCGAGGACATTCCCGAGGTCGTGGCCTTCAACAAGGAGTTCGGCAAGGAAGTCTCGCACATCATCGACTTCAAGTCGGAAATCTACATGCGCCAGGAGCGCACCGGCCTCGTGCTCGGCACCTACGAACAGGATTGCCGCCCGTGGCAGCCGAAGCAGACGCCCTGGGGCTTTGGCCGCGAGCTGCTGCAGCCTGACCTCGACCGCATCTCGCCCAACCTCGAATTGGGCTACAAGCATTTCCCCGTGCTGCAGAAGGCAGGGATCAAGCGCGTCATCAACGGCCCCTTCACCTTCACGCCCGACGGCAACCCGCTGGTCGGTCCGGTGCCCGGCGTCAGGAACTACTGGGTCGCCTGCGGCGTGATGGCGGGCTTCAGCCAGGGTGGCGGTGTCGGCCTCGCGCTGTCGCAATGGATGGTGAACGGCGATCCGGGCTTCGATGTCTGGGCCATGGATGTGGCCCGCTTCGGCGAATGGGCCACGCGCAGCTACACCAACGAGAAGGTGCGCGAGAACTATTCCCGCCGCTTCTCCATCCGCTTCCCCAACGAGGAACTGCCCGCCGCCCGCCCGCACCAGACCACGCCGATCTACGACGTCATGCTGGCGCAGGGCGCGGTCATGGGCGATTCATGGGGTCTTGAAACCCCGCTGTGGTTCGCGCCCAAGGGCGTGGAGCCGAAGGACATCGTCTCCTTCCGCCGCTCCAA
>CALMZX010000058.1 GCA_937870685.1 uncultured Alphaproteobacteria bacterium | reverse complement strand
ACAAGCCCAACACCGCCGTGCCGCAGGCCTTCTACAACAAGGAAGCGGGCATCAAGAAGCTGGTGACGGAAACGGGCGCGGGCCAGTGGGGTTCTTCCCTCGCCATGGCCGGTTCCATGTTCGGCATCGACGTGAAGGTCTTCCAGGTTGGCGTGTCCTTCCGCCAGAAGCCCTATCGCAAGGCCATCATGGAACTCTACGGCGCGCAGTGCGTGTCCTCGCCCTCAATGGAAACCAATGCGGGCCGTTCAATCCTCGCCAAGGACCCGAACTCCAACGGCTCGCTTGGCATCGCCATTTCGGAAGCCGTTGAGGTGGCTGCCACCAACCCGGATACGAAATATGCCCTCGGCTCCGTGCTCAACCACGTGCTGATGCACCAGACGGTGATCGGCATCGAGGCGATCGAGCAGATGGCCATGGCTGGGGCCTATCCGGACATCATCGTCGGCTGCACCGGCGGCGGCTCGAACTTCGCCGGTCTCACCTTCCCCTTCATCGGTGCGCAGTTGCGTGGCGGCAAGAAGGTGAAGGTCGTGGCCGCCGAACCCGCCGCCTGCCCGTCGCTGACGCGCGGCAAGTATGCCTATGACTTCGGCGACACCTCGCACATGACACCGCTCGTCAAGATGCACACACTGGGCTCCGAGTTCATGCCGCCCGGCTTCCACGCCGGTGGCCTGCGCTATCACGGCATGGCGCCGCTGGTCTCGCACCTCAAGGAACTGGGCCTGATCGAGGCCGAAGCCTATGGCCAGGTCGCCTGCTTCGACGCGGGCGTGCTTTTCGCCGAGACCGAAGGCATCGTGCCCGCACCGGAAGCGACCCACGCGGTGAAAGGCGCCATCGACCAGGCCCTCAAGGCCAAGCGCGACGGCACCAGCCCGACGATCCTGTTCGGCCTCTGCGGCCACGGCCACTTCGACATGCAGGCCTACATGGACTACGCATCCGGCAAGCTGGAAGACAAGTCCTACGACGAACAGGCCCTCATGGATTCCCTCGCCCACCTGCCGAAAATCGCGGCGGAGTGAGCAGCGGGTTGCATGTCTGACGATACGGAATGGCCCGCGTGAAGCGGGCCGTTTCATTGGCCCGCCCGACATCAGATTCCGGGGCCCCTGCACCGTCACCCCGGCGAAGGTCATCGCGAGGGCCGGATGTGGCCGGGACGAACTTTCCCAAGAAAATCAGCCCCGCCCCGGCCTTCGCCGGGGTGACGGTCATGGGGGATGTAACCATGGGGGCGAGCCATCCTGGGTAACGCATACCATTCGACTTCTTACGTCATCCCGGCGAAGGCCGGGACAGGGCTTGCTTGACTGCAGTCGCACCGCCCCCGGTCACAGCCTGCCCAAGTGCGCACCCACGCCCATCACCCGTCATGGCCCGCCTGAAGCGGGCCATGACGGATGTTTGGTGGTGCTTTAAATCCCCATCCCCCATTTGCGCCCGTCATAGATCGCCATCGCGGCCGTGCGGGCGGCGGAGGCGTCGCCGATGGTGGCGCTGCCGGTGTCGTCGGCGAGCCAGCGCTCGGACACGTTGGTCGTTGCCATCACCAGACAGTCGCCTGCGATCCGCACCGGCTTGCCGCCGTTCACCTGCACCGTCGCACCATCACCATGCCATTCCAGCATCACATGCTCGGTCAAGAGCGTGACACCGAGTTCGCGCAGGCGTGCGCGCGCCGGATAGTCCGCCGCCGTGCGCGCCATCTCCGCCATCACCAGCGGCGCGCCCGTGACCAGCGTCACCTGATGCCCCTGCTCGGCCATGGCAAGTGCCGTGCCCGTGCCCTTCCAGTTCGCCGTCTCGTCCAGCAGGATGACGCGCTTGCCCAGTGCGGCGCGCTTGGCCATCACGTCCTCGGCACTCCACACCTGCCCGCGCTCCAACCCCGGCAGGGCATCAAACTCCGGCAGGCCGCGTTGGAAGCCCTTCATGTCCGGCTGAGACCCCGTGGCGATGATCACCTCGTCCGCGCCAAAGGCCTTCACCTCGTCCGCATCCATGGGCGCATTGAGCATGACCTGCACCTGCAGCCTGGTGAGCTGCCGCTCCTGCCAGTCGATATAGTCGAGAATCTGCTGGCGGCGCGGCTGTTGTCCGGCGAGGCGGAACAGCCCGCCCAGCCGGTCGCTGGCCTCGGCCAGCGTCACCCGGTGGCCGCGCTCCGCTGCCACACGCGCCGCCTCCATGCCCGCGACACCGCCGCCCACCACCAGGATGCGCTTCGGCTTCTCCGCAGCGACAAAGCGGTCCCCGCCCCATTCAAACTCGCGACCGGCGGACGGATTGATGAGGCAGGAAATCCAGTAGTCGCGATAACGCCTGCCCCAGCACATCTGGTTGCAGGAGAGGCACGGCCGCACATCCTCCGGCCTGCCCTCGCGCGCCTTCGTCACCCAATGCGGATCAGCGATCTGCCCGCGCACGATCGACACCATGTCGGCCTGCCCGGAACGAAGTACCTCCTCGGCATTGTCGGGCGTGCGCACATGCGCCTCGCACTGCACGCGGGCGTGCTTCACCACCTTCTTCAGCGCCTCGGCATGGGGGGCACCCAGCTTGTCGGCGGCGAAGACCGTGGGAATGATGTCGATGAAATTGAAATAGCTGCCGGTGCCGCAGCTCACATAGTCCATGAGATGGCGCTGGTCGTGCCAGGCGACAATCTCCTGCAATTGCTCGATGGTCTGCGAGACGGCACTCTTCGGCTCCATGTTCACGGCCATGCCGATGATGAAGTCATCCCCCGCCATCTTGCGGATGCGCTCCATGACCGTGCGCGAGAAGCGCATGCGGTTCTCCAGGGAACCACCCCACTTGTCGTCGCGCCGGTTGTTGAAGGGCAGCCAGAACTGGTCCGGCAGGGCATTGTAGGCGGCAAAAAGTTCGATGCCGTCAAAGCCGCTCTCCTTGGCCCGCCGCGCCGCCTGCACGTAGCCCTCGATCGTCTCCTCGATCTCGGCCTCCGTCATGGCATGGCTGCCGTCGGAGTCATGGAAGCTGGGCATGCCTGAGGGCGACCACGCGGCATGGTAGGAGTTGTCGCCGTCACCGTGCCCTCCCACATGGTAAAGCTGGTGGCAGATCACCGCGCCATGGGCCTTCACAGCATCCGTCACCTTGCGGAAGTACGGGATGATCTCGTCGGTCGAATGCAGGAAATTGCCCCGCGTGAGAACGGCGGCACCATGCACCGGCACCGGCTCCACAACGATCATGGCAGCGCCACCGCGCGCCCGTTCCTCGTAATAGCCGCGGTGCCGCTCGCCCGGCAGGCCGTTGTCCGACATGTTGGCGGTGTGTGACCCAAACACGATGCGGTTGCGCAATGTCTTGTGGCGCAAGGTCAGCGGCTGGAAGATGGATGAAAAAGTCTGTGTCATGAAGTGCGGCTACCCTCTGTTGTCGTGTCCCCATGTGTCATGCGCGGAAGCTCTCCAGCCGCGCCAGCAAGTCGGCGTCAATCGGCAAGCCTTCCTTTTTGAGCCGCCTGATGTTGGCCTCGCGTCGGCTGTTGGGCAGGCGCGCGCCCTCTTGCGCGGTGATGGACGCAACCAGCGCCTTCACCTGCGCGTCGAACATGCCGCCCGAGAACTTGCGCGGGTCCAGCGCCATGAAGAACTGCCCGCAGCCAATGGGCTTGCCGTCATTCTCGGTGAAAGATCCCATCTGCGTGCCCAGGCACGACCCTGTCATCGCCGCGCACATCACCTCCACCATCAGCCCCTGCCCGAAGCCCTTGTGGCCACCGGCAGGAACCATGGAGCCCGCCAGCCCCGCCTCCGGATCAGTCGTCGGCCTGCCCTCGGCATCAAGCGCCCAGCCCAGCGGAATGGCGCGCTTCTCCGCGCTTGCCAGCTTCACCGCCGTCCACGGCACCTGCGAGGATGACTGGTCGATGAGGAACGCCACCTTCCCCTTCCTGCCCGGCACCGCCATCGACATGGGATTGGTGCCGATCACCGGCGTCTTCCCCCCCACGGGCGCGATGGCTGGCATGGCGTTGGTGAAACCGAAAGCCAGCAGCCCCTCGCGCGCCAGCACGCCGGTGTGATAGCCCAGAGTCGCCGCATTGTAGGAGCCATGCACCGCCATTCCCGCGATGCCGAATTTCCGCGCGGCAGGCACGAGTTTCCTGAACCCCGCCTCAATCGCGGGATGGGCAAATCCGCGTCTGGCATCAACGCGGATCGTCACCGGTGTCACCATCTTCACCACCGGCTTTGCCTTGCCATCCACCTTGCCGGACTGCACGTGCTCGCAATAGTACTGCAGCCAGTAGAAGCCGTGGCCTTCCAGCCCGGAGAGTTCGGTATCGAGAATGGCATCGGTGAAATAGCGCGCGTTGCCGGGTGAAGTGCCTGCCCCGGTCAGGGCTCCGGAGATCAGGCGGCGAGCCCGCCCCACGGAAAGACGCGTCTGCATGTCAAGGAATCCCGCACGTTGCGCGAAAACACTATCATGCGCCCGGGCGGCGGCAAGCGGCACCACTCACGCCCTTGGCGGAATAAATCTCACCCGTGGCATTCTGCCGGTTCAGGCGAAAACCGGCATGGCCGCCAGCAGCCTCTTGTTGCCACTCAGGTTGGTGGCCTTGTCGCAGGCCATGGTGATGGCCATGCGGTGCGCTTCCCCGAGCGGCATGGGCCTGCCGAAGTGATAGCCCTGCGCCATGTCGCAACCCATTCGCTTCAGCAGCGCCCACTGCGCTTCCGTCTCCACGCCTTCCGCCGTCACGGCAAGGCCAAGCTGCTTGCCGATCTGCAGGGAGGCCATCACGATGGCTGCCATGTCGGCATGGGTCTCCATACCCTGAACGAAGCTCTTGTCGATCTTCAGGCCATCAAACTGGTGGCCCGCGAGACGTTCGAAACTGCAGTAGCCGGTGCCGAAGTCATCAATGACCACATGCACGCCCGCCTGCCGCAAGGCTTCGATGCAGGCATCGGACGTCGCATTGCGCCGCAGTTGGGCACTCTCCGTGACCTCGATCTGCAGCCGCGTGGCCGGAAAGCCCGTGGCGCCGAGAATGGCCATGATGCGCAGCGCCGCCAGGGGATCGTGGAGGTCGCTGGCCGCAAGGTTCACCGACAGTTTCAGCCGACCCGGCCAAAGCGCGGCGCGGCGGCAGGCCATGCTCATCAGCTGCTCACCCAGCTTTCCGATCAGTCCGCTCTGCTCCGCCACTTCGATGAATTCGATCGGCGGAACATCCCCCAGAACCGAATCCTTCCAGCGTGCTAGAACCTCGAAGCCGATGATCTCCCCGTTCGCCACATTCACGATGGGTTGCAGATAGGGCACGATATTCTCGTTGTTGATCGCCTTGCGCAGGTTGATCTCCACGAGGCGGCGGCGGCGGATCACGTCCGCCATCCTGTCCTCGTAAATGACAACCGATGTTTCCGGTTCGCCGCCTGCGCTGTGCAGGGCGATGTCGGCCCGCCGCATGATTTCACGGTCCGTGAGCTTGGCATCGCCCAGCAGTGTCGCGCCGATTCCGAATGAGATCTGGATTTCATGGTCATGGTGGAAAGGCTGGGCCAGCCGCAGGCGGATCGCCTCGATCACGGCACGCCCCTCATGTTCATTGCGCAGCACATGCGACACCGCGACGAAAACGTCCGAGTTCACCCGCGCCAGTGAAAAGCAGCCGGGCAAGGCACTGCGCAGGCGCTCGGCAATTTCCTTGAGGATGTCGTCGCCGATGGCATAGCCGAAGCAGCTGTTGATCTCACTGAAGCGCTTGGCATTGATGATGACGCAGAAGCGCAACTCCGACGGATCGAGCGTGGTCAGCAATACGTCAAGCCATGAACGGCTGTGCAGGCCCGTCAGCATGTCGCGGCGCGCGGCGTTTGCCATCTCCGCTTCCTTGATCAGCGCCGCATGGCGGGCCGACCACGCCACCGCGATGCGAAAGCTGCCCGCAATCACGGCCAGTAGGCTGGCAAAGGGAATGATGTCGGCTTGCAGATGTTCATACGCCGCCGTGCGCGCATGAAAGGCTTCCCGGAAATCAAAGACATGCTCGCCGAAATAGACCAGCATGAACACCGACAGGGTAACGAGCACGGCGCTCGCGACTGGCAGTCCGTCCATCAGGCCAGGCTTTCGCGCGTGGCCCTTCAACCCTTTGCCTTGCGGCGGCAGTGCTTCCGTCATGTCCTGCCCCCCGGCAGCGTGCTTTCGGAAGCAGCGGCAAACAAAGTCTGCCTGCAGGGCACCATGCCCTGCATCCGCTACGTGGCCTTCGGCTTCCGCAACCCCAGTGTCGCCGCCGAAACGCCATCATGCTCCCCAGCACGGGCGGCACATTGGCGGCGGAATGTTAACGTCAACCAAACTGACGCATCAGCTGTGCCGGGTTGCCACACGGGGAATCTTCCCGGCACACCACAGCATGAGAAAAAACCGCGCCCAAACAGTAACTTGGGCGCGGATTCAGACTGTTAACGCTAGCGCGTATTCGGTGCTTTGGCAGGTTGATTGCCGCCCGTCACTTGAGCTTGAGGGCGATAAACCGGGTTTCCCCCGCCTTGCCACCCTTCGACACCAGCAGGAGTACGGATGATTTCCCACCCTTCTCCGCCGCTGCCATGGCGTCAGACACGTCTGACGCCCCCACGACAGGCTTGCCACCCGCCTCCATGATCACATCACCGGCAGTAACGCCCTTGTCGGCGGCGACACCTTCAGCCGCCACTTCCGTCACCACGGCACCATTGACCTTCTCGTCAATGCCGAACTTGCTGCGCAGCTCGTCGTTCACGGAACTGACTGTCATGCCGAGCAGTGTCGCGGTGGCAGGTGCGGCTTGCGTCTTGCCCGCCTCTTCCTGCGCCACCTGCTTCTCGCCATCCTCAAGGCGGCCGATGGCGACCTTCAGTTCCACTTCCTTGCCCTTGCGCAACGCCTTCAGCGTCACTTCCTTGCCGATTTCCGTTTCGGCCACGGCGCGTGGCAGTTCCTTCATCTCGCGGATCGGTTTGCCATTGAACTCGACGATCACGTCACCGGGCTCGACACCCGCTGCCTTGCCAGGCGAACCCTCTGTCACATCAGCCACCAGCGCGCCACGCGGCTTGTCGAGGCCGATGCTCTCGGCCAGGTCATCCGTCACCGTCTGCACCTTCACGCCAAGCCAGCCACGGCGCGTCTCACCATATTTCCACAACTGGTCAACCACGCCGCGCGCCGTATTGGCAGGCACCGAGAAGCCGATACCGACCGAGCCGCCCGTGGGCGAGAAGATCGCGGTGTTGATGCCCACCACCTGGCCATTCAGGTTGAACAGCGGTCCACCAGAGTTGCCCTTGTTGATGGCAGCATCGGTCTGGATGAAATCGTCATAGGGGCCGGCATTGATGTCGCGGTTGCGCGCCGAGACAATGCCCAGCGACACCGAACCGCCAAGACCGAAGGGATTGCCGATCGCCATCACCCACTCGCCGATGCGCAACGTATCGCTGTCGCCAAAGGGCACGGTGGGAAGCGGCTTATCAGGCTTCACAAGAAGCACCGCGAGATCGGTCTTGGGGTCACGCCCCTTCAGTTCGGCCTTCAGGGTCGAACCGTCATGCAGGCGGATTTCAATGGATTCGGCCCCTTCAACGACATGGTTGTTGGTGACCACCACGCCAGAGGAATCAATGATGAAGCCAGAGCCCATGGAATTGACCGTGCGGTCGCCGCCACCCTCGCCCTGGCGCTTCTTGAAGAAGTCGTCGAAGAAATCCTTGAAGGGCGAATCCTCCGGCAGCTGCGGCATGTCGGGAATGGGCCCGCCAGCGACTTTGCTCTCCACCGAGATCTCGACCACGGCGGGCAGCAGCTTGTCCGCGAGATCAGCCACGTTGGGCAGTGCCTGTGTCTGCGCTTGCGCCACGGGCGCGAGGGCAGGCAATGCCGTTCCCGTCACCACCAGTGCCGGCAGCGCCACCGCAGCCAGCAAACGTGCCAAAGAACCATGCCGTTTCATGTTCATCTCCCAAAGAGCCCCGACTTGAAATCCTGTCCGGAAAACCTGTTGTCTCAGCCGCCCAGAAACACCCGGGACAGCCAGACCAGCAACACGCCAATGCCGATTGACGCCATTCCGATCACCCGGATCTGCTCGTCCGAAAGGCTGCGCAGCATGCTGGCCATGTTGCGCAAATGCCCCGGAACAAAGGCGTAAAGAAGGCCCTCGATCACCAGCACAAGGCCGATGGCCATCACGATGTTGTCAAGCATCGCCCGCCCCCGCCAGCGCCCTTACGGCTTGGCCGCGGGCACCTGCTCGCGGTCCTTGCCCTGCGCTCCGAAGTACTTGAAGAACTCGGATTCGGGGCTCAGCACCAGCGTGGTGTCCTTGCTGGCCAGCGACTTCGCATAGGCCTGCATCGAGCGGTAGAAGGCGAAGAACTCCGGGTCCTTCTGGAAGGCCTCGGCGAAGATGCGGTTGCGCTCGGCATCGCCTTCACCGCGGATCACCTCGGCGTCACGGCGCGCACCAGCCGTCTGCTCGATGAACTTGCGGTCGGTCTCGGCGTTGCTGCGGGTCCGAAGCGCCTCGCCGCTGGAGCGGATGTTGGTGGCAAGCGCGTTGCGTTCCGAACGCATGCGGTTGTGCGTGTCGGCCAGCACGGCACCTGAAAGATCGGTGCGGCGGATGCGGACGTCCACGATCTTGATGCCAAGCTGGGCAGCGGCGTCATGCAGGTCGTCGCGGATTTCCTTCATCATGGTGGCGCGGTCGGATGACAGCACCTCATCGAAGGAACGGCGGCCATAGGTCTGGCGGAGCGCAGAGTCGAGCAGCGCGCCGATGCGCGTTTCCGCCTGGTCGAGATCGGCACCCAGCGTTTCACGGAACAGCCGGGCGTTGTCGATGCGCGCCAGCGTAATGGCATCAACGATGTAGACCTGGCTTTCCTTGTCCTGCACCGGGCGGTCGTTGTTTTCCCAGATGATGATGCGGTCATCGATGCGCGTCACCGTGTCGGCAAACGGCATCTTGAAATAAAGGCCCGGCTCTTCAACGATGCGGTTGATGTCACCGAAGCGCATCACCAGCGCCTTCTGGCGCTCATCCACCACAAAGTAGCTGAGGTAGGCAACGAACAGCACCACGGCGAGGATGGCACCCACGATATTGCGAATGGCAGTCATGTCTCTGTCTCCGCCTCAGTTGCCGGATGTCGGGGTGTTGGATTTCTGGATTTGCGGCAGAGGCAGATAGGGCACCACACCCGAGCCGCCCTGGCCGCCTTCGATTACCACTTTGTTGGTCTGTGACAGCACCTGTTCCATGGTTTCAAGGAACAGCCGCTGGCGGGTCACATCCTTGGCATTCTTGTATTGCTCGTACACGGACGTGAAGCGCGCCGCTTCACCTTGCGCCTGGGCGATTGCCGCAGCCTTGTAACCTTCCGCCTCCTGGATCAGGCGGGCCGCTTCACCAGCGGCCTGCTGGGTCTTCTGGTTGCGGTACTGGTTGGCTTCGTTTTCCATCTGGATCTTGTTCTGGCCGGCGCGCACCACGTCGGCGAATGCGTCCGCCACTTCGGCGGGCGGCTGCACGTTGCCGAGGTTCACCGCCGTGATGATCACACCCGACTTGTATTCATCGAGCAGGCCCTGGGTGATTTCCGTCACCTTGGCGGCAACCGCATCCTTGCCGGTTGTCAGCATGGCCTGGGCGCTGGTCTGTGCGGCCACCTCACGCATGGCGCTTTGCGCAAGCGCGCGCACCGTGCGTTCCTGATCCGCCACATTGAACAGGAAGTCCTCTGGGTCCGTGATCCGCCACTGCACCGTGAAAGGCACGCTGATGATGTTCTTGTCGGAGGTCAGCATCTGGCCTTCGTTCTCTTCGGCCCCGATGTTGATCTGGCGCACCGTGCCAACGCGCGGCTTCTCGATCTTCTCGATGGGCCAGATGGCGAACTGCAGGCCGGGGTCCACCGTGCGCGAATACTCGCCGAGGCGCAGCACCACGCCGCGCTCGTCGGGTTGCACCTGGTAGATGGAATTGTACACCACATAGACGCCGAACAGCGCCACGGGGATCAGCCACGAGAACCGCCCGCCCCCCGGCAACGCGTTCTTGAACTGGTCCTTGCCGCGCTGGATGATCTCGTCGAGTTCAGGCGGAAGGTTGCCCGGCCCGCCGCCACCGCCGCCGCGGTTGCCGCCCCAGTTGTTGCGGTTGCGCTGGTTGTTGTCGCGGTTGCCGCCACCCCAGGGGCCCTGCCCCCAAGGTCCCTGGCCTCCGCCACCACCGCCACCACCTTCATCCTTGTTCCACGGCATGCTGCAACCTCTCAAAGCGCGTAATGGCAAGGCATATAGGGACGCCCCCCCGGATTGTCCATGCGGGCCAAGCGGTTCCGGATGTTACAATTTTGACAGTTTAGCGCCGCTCCAGCACCCGCAGCATGAAGCCTGCGGAATCTTTCGGGCCTGCCATCACCTCTTCGCGCGACACCTCGCGCCACTGCGCAGGATCAAGCGCGGGGAAATGCGTGTCCCCCTCGGCATCCATCTGCACCTCGGTGAGGTAGATGCGACCCGCCTGCGGCAATGTCTGGCGGTAGATGTCACCGCCGCCGATCACGCAGATTTCCGTTGGCTGCTCCAGCGCGGCGGCGGCCTGCGCGGCCTGCACATCTCCCACCACCACAGCCCCGTCCGCCGCAAACCCCGTCTGCCGCGTGACCACGATGTTGCTGCGCCCCGGCAGGGGCTTGCGCGGCAGGCTCTCCCACGTCCTGCGCCCCATGATCACGGGCTTTCCCATCGTGATCGCTTTGAAGCGCTTGAGGTCGGACGAAATATGCCAGGGCAACCCGCCATCCCGGCCAATGACGCCATTGCGCGAAACGGCGACAACGAGGGCGATCACGCTCATCCAGCCAGCGCGTTCAACGCGTCACCGTCAATGCTGCACAGCCGGTGCTCCGGGTCGATTTCGGCACCCAGTTTGCGGTACAGCGCCTTGGCATCCTCGTTCCAGTTCAGCACCATCCAGAACACCTTGCCATAACCCTTGTCCAGCGCCACTTGGGCGGCGGCCTTGAACAGCGCCCGCGCCACGCCCTTGCGGCGGTGCTCCTTCAGCACGATCACGTCCTCAAGGTACATGATCTCGCGGCCCCGGTTGGTGGAGTAACTGCGGTGCCAGACTGCCGACCCGGCCGGAATCCCATCCACCTCTGCGATCAGGGCCCCGATCACCGGATTGGCGCAGAACAGGTCGCGCTCGTAGTCAGCGGGCTTCGCCACGAAATTCGCCAGGAACCCGTGATGCTCCGCCAGCGCCCATGTTGTGCGCCAAATGATCTCGCCGTCGCCAGGCCGCGCTTCACGAACGGTGATCATGACTGCCCCACCATGCCAAGTGTCAGCAAAGAGAACATCAGGTTCCACGCCCCGTGGCACACCATGGTCACCCACAGGCTGCCAAAACGCAGAAGCAGGGCACCCAGCACCAGCCCCATGATGAAAATGAGCGCGATTGAAAACAGCGGCTCGGTCATGTGCATGGCCGACCATGCGGCACTGGTCAGCGCCACCGTGCCCCAGCGCCCCAGCCGTGTCTGCGCCAGAGAGGCGAAAACCGGGCCACGGAACATGAACTCCTCCACCAGCGGCGCACCAATCGCCACCGACGGGATGGCCAGCCAGAACAGCAGCGGCTCGTTCACGAGGTCATACATCGCCTCCTTCACCAGTCCCGCCGAACCTGTTTCCGGCGACTCGCCGTTGGCACCGGGCGTGTACTGCGCGAGGTCAATATCGAACCCCACGACGAGGGCCATGATCACGGCATACATCGCCATCAGAAAACCAACGGTGATGATGAGCCATCCGCCAAGCCCGAGGCGTGGCACATGCAGCGCCGTGGAGAGCCTGGCGTTGCCGCCTTTCACAGATGCCAGCAGGTAGCACACGAAGGCCGCCACCACCGCCACCGGCAACATGCCGAGGATCGTGCCCTTGATCAGGGCACGGGGATCGGTGAGGCCGCCTTCCATGAAGGGCGCGATCGAAAACGCCGCCACGCCCTGCAGCAGGGCGTTGAAGAGGAACAACAGGAAGAACGCCAGAATGGCAAACCACAGGGGCTGGCTGTTGCGTCCGGCATACAGCCACTCATGCCGGGCCCGCCGCAAATCCTCGCCGATCATTGTCATGGGTGTGAATTGTTCCTAAACGGCCACGGGCGCGGAAATCGCCGCATCCGGGGCATATCCGTCAATGCGAAAATCGTCGTAGCGGAAATCCTCGATCCGCCCGACATCGCGTGTGATCAACAGCCGCGGCAAGGGTTTCGGCGTGCGCGACAATTGCAGCTCCGCCTGCTCCAGGTGGTTGAGATAAATGTGTGCATCACCCAGAGTATGCACAAATTCTCCGGCCTCCAACCTGCACACATGTGCAATCATGTATGTCAGCAGCGCATAGGACGCGATGTTGAACGGCACGCCCAGAAAGATGTCAGCCGAGCGCTGGTAGAGCTGGCAGGACAGTTTGCCGTCGGCCACATAGAACTGGAACAGGCAGTGGCACGGCGGCAGCGCCATCCGGTCCACATCCGCCGGATTCCACGCCGTCACCATCAGGCGGCGCGAGTCCGGGCTCTTGCGGATGCGCTCGATCACCTCCGCCAGCTGGTCCAGCGTGCCGCCATCGCGCTTGGGCCACGAGCGCCACTGCGCCCCATACACCGGACCGAGATCGCCATTGGCATCGGCCCATTCGTCCCAGATGGTGACCTTGTTGTCGTGCAGGTACTTGATGTTGGTTTCGCCGCGGATGAACCACAAAAGCTCATGGATGATCGAGCGCAGGTGCAGCTTCTTGGTGGTCACCAGCGGAAACCCGGCAGCGAGGTCATAACGCGCCTGATGACCGAACACCGAGAGCGTTCCGGTGCCGGTCCGGTCTTCCTTCCTGACGCCCGTGTCGCGGACCAGGCGCATGAGATCGAGATATTGCTGCATGGCCCCTCTTATCCCCCCACATCGAGTCCGCTCAAATGAAAACGGCGGCGCCCTGTGGACACCGCCGTTGGCAAAACCTGTCTGGCGGGCTCAGCCGAGCTTGGCCAGCGTGCCCGTGTGTTCGGCCACGAGGTAGTACACCGTCACGCGGTGCTTGGTCTTGTCGGCCTTCATCTTCTCGCCGACAGCCTTGACCGCGGCTTCCGCCGTCTTGGCGTCAAGGCCGAGCTTCTTGGCGCAGAAACCGTCGACAACACGCTTCACTTCCGCCGGATCGGTCACCGAGACCCACTGCGAGTCCTTGCCCTTCAACGCAATGCCGCAGAACTTGACGATCGATTCGACCGCTGCAGCGTTCACCTTGGACGTGTATTTCTGGATATCTGCCGCGTAGTCGGCCATGGTTTAGTCCCCCAAATGATGCATCCGAAGTTGAATGCCTGCCCCCTATAGCCCCTTGCAGGCAGCAACAAAAGGGGCGGAATTCAAGGCCTTTCGCGGGCCCGCTGGCCGCAAGCCTTGCACTGGCGGCCAAAGCCCCTATATTGGCCCTGTCCACCGCAAGGCGGACTATGGTGATAAACGGCTGACGCAATAAACCCATTGGACCCGGGGGCAGTACCCGGCGCCTCCACCACAGCCGGTTTTCGTGAAAACCGGCAAGCCGCCCGTCAGCAGATTGCTTGCAATCTGCGGGAGGGCCAACCGGCAGAACCGGCTGTGATGGGGGCGAAATAGGATCGACAAGGGCGTAAAGGTTGGTTTTTTGCCCGCGATTGTACCGGCGTTATCGGGCTATTTTATAGTTGCCAATGACAACTATGCTCCGGTTGCCGTCGCTGCGTAACGCAGTGCCGAAAACGGAAATCAAGCCCTGAGGCTTAGCCGCTTCAGGCGGGGTTCGCCGGCACCTGGCAACAGAAGCCGGCACTTCCTGTCATGTGCCACGTCCCACGCCCGCCGTCTCCCGCCCAAGCGAAAGAGGGCTTGCCAGCTGGCCTTTGCACAGCGGTGTGCGCCCCGCTAGCTTGCGCATCCGATTCGAGAGTAAGCTGGCCTGCATGAGCAAATCTGAAGACAAGACGCCCGAAGACCTGATGCGTTATGACCATCTGGCGCAGATGGCATTGCGTGGCGTGGTGCGCGAGGCCGTGCGCCGTGTGGAGCGTGAAGGCCTGCCGGGCGAACACCATTTCTACATCGCCTTCAACACGCGCTATCCGGGCGTACTGCTCTCGGAGCGCATCCTCGAGCGCTACCCCCGCGAGATGACCATCGTCCTCCAGCACCAGTACTGGAACCTCAAGGTCTTCGACACCTGGTTCGAGGTGGAACTGTCTTTCGACAACATCCCCGAAAAGCTGGTCATTCCTTTCAACGCCATCAAGGGCTTCCTCGACCCTGCCGTGCAGTTCGGATTGCAGTTCGAAGTGGTGGCGGTGGAGGAACAGCCTGCGGAAGCGCCGCAGGCAGCAGTCCCCCTCCACAAAACCGCCACGCCGGCGGCGGAAGGAGCGGCGGATGAAACCGAATCGGCCGGGGGCGAGACAAAGGTCGTGTCACTTGATGCTTTCCGCAAGAAATAGACTGGTTCCGGCGCTCGCCGCTGCCGCAGGCCTGTTGGTCACTCTGGCATGCACGGCTGTGGCACAGTCGGTCACCGACATGTCGACGCTGGCAGAGCTGTCCGCCGAACCTCCGAAGGCCACCGCTGAAATCAACAAGATGCCCGCCAAGAAGCTCTTCGGGCGGCAGAAGACTCCGGCCTCCCTCAAGTCCCGCGCTATCGGTTCCTATGCCAAGGGCTGCCTCGCGGGTGCCAAGGCCATCCCCATTGATGGTGAAGCCTGGCAGGTCATGCGCCTCTCGCGCAACCGCATGTGGGGTCACCCCGATCTCATTTCGCTCGTCGAGGATCTGGGCCGCAAGGCCCGCGCCGCCGGAGACTGGAACGGACTGCTGGTGGGCGACATCTCGCAGCCCCGCGGCGGCCCCATGCTCACCGGCCACGCCAGCCACCAGATCGGCCTCGATGCCGACATCTGGCTGACCCCCATGCCGGACCGCACGCTCAGCAAGAAGGAGCGCGAGAACATTTCCGCCGTGGTCATGACCAAAAACCGCAAGGAAATTGATCCCAAGGTCTGGACCGAAAGCCGCATGCGGCTGATCAAGCGCGCCGCGAACTATGAGCGTGTCGCCCGCATCTTCGTTCACCCGCCCATCAAGGCTGAACTGTGCAAATGGGCGACGGGAGACCGTTCCTGGCTTGCCAAGGTGCGTCCCATCTACGGGCACAACTACCATTTCCACATTCGCATGAAGTGCCCCGCAGGCATGGCCGGCTGCAAGGACCAGTGGGCCCCGAAGCCCAAGGACGGCACCGGCTGCGGCGAGGAACTTGCCTACTGGATGAGCGATCTGCCGTGGAAACCGAAGAAGCCGGATCCCACGCCGCCAGACCCGAACAAGCCGAAACCCAAGCCACCGCCGCCCTTGACTCTCTCCGGGCTACCTGCTGAATGCCGCGCCGTTATTGCGGCAGACTAGTACGCCGCCATTTGCCGGAGCCTGCTGGGGGTAGGCTTTCATGAATCAGTCCGCACCTGCCTCTGACGAACAAACCCGGCAAACCCGCCTCAAGCTGGCCTTTGCCACGCTTGGTGTTGTTTATGGCGACATCGGCACCAGCCCGCTTTATGCCATGCGCGAAGCCCTCCACCCCGTCGTCGCGGCGGGGGGCGATCTGCGCATGGCCGTCCTCGGCGTGGTCTCGCTGCTCATCTGGGCCCTGCTCATCGTCGTCACCCTCAAGTATGTGATCATGCTCATGCGGGCCGACAACCAGGGTGAAGGCGGCATTCTCTCGCTCGTCGTGCTGGTGGAAACGCTTCTCAAGAAAAAGGGCGGCCTTGTGCTGGCGCTCGGCATCATCGGTGCCGCCTTCTTCTTCGGCGACGCCATGATCACGCCGGCCATGTCGGTGCTTTCGGCCGTGGAAGGCCTCTCCGTCATCAACAAGGGCTTCGAACCGGTGGTCGTGCCGCTGACGCTGGCAATTCTCATCACCCTCTTCGTCTTCCAGTACAAGGGCACGGCGGGCGTGGCCTCGCTCTTCGCACCCGTGACCATGGTGTGGTTCATCACACTCGGCGTCATGGGGTTCATCCACATCTTCGATGACCTGCAGATTTTCCTCGCCCTGAACCCGTGGTACGGTTTCCGCATTCTGGTGGAACAGCCGGGCCTCGCCCTGCTTGTCTTCGGCGGCGTGTTCCTTGCCGTCACCGGCGGCGAGGCTCTCTATGCCGACATGGGCCACTTCGGGCGCGGCCCCATCCGCATCGCCTGGGCCTCGCTCGTGCTGCCCAGCCTCGTGATCAACTACCTGGGCCAGGGCGCCTTCGTCATTTCCCATCCGGAAGCGGTCGAGAATCCCCTCTTCCTCATGGCACCGGGCTGGGGTCTCATTCCCATCGTCATCCTCGCCACCATGGTGACGGTCATCGCCTCACAGGCGGTGATCACCGGAGCCTTCTCCATCGCCCAGCAGGCCATGTCCCTGGGCTTGCTGCCGCGCATGAACATCACCCACACCAACGAGGAAGAACAGGGCCAGATCTATGTCGGTCAGGTCAACTGGCTCATCCTCTTCGGTGTCATCCTTCTGGTGCTGGTGTTCCAGTCCTCCTCGAACCTCGCCTCGGCCTATGGCGTGGCCGTGAACACCTCGATGATCGTCGACTCGATCCTCGGCATCATCTTCTTCTGGAAGGCGCGCACCCTGCCCCGCTGGTTCGCCATCCCGGCCCTCATCGTCATTCTCGCCATCGAGACCGTGTTCGGCGTCGCCAATGCCCTGAAGATCCTGCATGGCGGCTACATGCCGGTGCTGATGGGCTCCACCATCATCCTCCTCATGGTCACGTGGCTCAGGGGCCGCGCCCTGCTCGCCAGGAAGCTGGAAAAGGAATCGATCGAACTGGAAGGCCTGCTGCAATCCCTCGAACGCCGTTCACCCACGCGCGTCGCCGGGGCCGCCGTTTTCATGCAGACCGATATCCGCTACGCCCCCTCGGCCCTCATGCACAATCTCAAGCACAACCGCGTGCTGCATGACATTCTCGTCTTCATCTCGGTCGAAACAACCGACGAGCCGCGCCACGAGGGCGACCGCGTGACTGCCCGGCAGACATCGCTCGGCGCCTGGATCGTGGAGGCCCGTTTCGGCTACATGGAACAGCCGGACGTGCCGGCAGCACTTCGCGCCTGCCGCGACCTTGGCCTGGAAGTGGACCCGCGCCACGCCAGCTATTTCCTCGGCCGCCGCGTCATCCGCCTCAGCCCGCGCTCGGCCATGCCCTTCTGGCAGCAGCGCATCTTCATCATGCTGGCCAACCAGTCATCACGCGCCATCGAGTTCTTCCGCATCCCGCCAGACCGCGTGGTCGAACTCGGCCTGCAGATGAGCGTGTGATCAGCCGGTGCCCGTGCTGCGGTAGCGCGGCAGGCTGAGGTCATAGGCAAGGGCCGCCGCGCGGATGGCAAGCGCCACGGCAAAGCCGATGGCGATGGCCACGTCGCCAAGTCCGGCAGTGACGCGCAGGCCCACATAGGCCGCCGCCCCGGCCAGCGCCGCCGTCACATAGATTTCCCGCCGCAGTATGACCGGGCTTTCCGCCCCCAGCACATCGCGGATCACGCCGCCAAAAGTGGCCGTCGCCACCCCCATGGCAATGGCGATGGTCGAACCCGCCCCGCTGTCCATGGCCACGCGCGCGCCCGTGACCGTGAAGACCGCAAGGCCGATGGCATCGAGCCACAGCAGTAGCCGCATGCGCGCCGACAGGTGGTGGGCGAGAACGAACGTCGCCACCCCCGCCAGCACGCAAACCAGCAGATAGGCGGGTGTCTTCACCCAGAACACCGGAGTCAGCCCCAGCAGGAGATCGCGGATGGTGCCGCCACCAATGCCGGTCACGCTGGCGAGCAGCGCGAACCCCACGATGTCCATTTCCTTGCGCGACGCCACAAGTCCGCCCGTGATGGCGAACACCACAATGCCAAGCCAGTCCAGGATCAGGGTCGCGGTTGCAAGCATGGCCCGGAATAGCACCTGCGGCACCTCCCGGTCCATGCGTGGCCCACGGCACGGAACCCCGCTGGTCACTGGCGTGTCACACGCCTTGCGGATATGCTCGCCCCATGAAATCCATCGCCCCCTTCTCCGCCCCCGGCCGCTTCTGGCGCGGCAACCTGCATACCCACTCCAACCTGTCGGACGGCGCGCTCGGCCTTGATGACGTGGTCAACCGCTACAAGGCGGTGGGCTATGATTTCGTCATGATGTCGGAACACTTCATCGACCACTTCGACTGGCCCATCGCCGACACCCGCCACCTGCGCGGCAACAGCTTCACCACCATCCTTGGAGCGGAACTGCATGCCCCCGTCACCAGTGCCGGCGAACTCTGGCATGTGGTGGCCGCTGGCCTGCCGCTGGATTTCCCGCCCGCGCGAAAAGGTGAGACAGGCCCCGAAATCACCCGCCGTGCCGTCGAGGCAGGGGCCTTCGTCGCCATCGCCCACCCCTCATGGTCGCGCTACACGATCGAGGATGGCCGCGCCCTCTCCTTCGCCCACGCCGTTGAAATCTACAACCACGGCTGCGCCATCGAGAACGACCTCGGCGAAGGCTTCTACCTGCTCGACCAGATGCTCAACGAAGGCCACCGACTCTCGGCCATCGCCACGGATGACGCCCACTTCAAGACGCCCGACCACTTCGGCGGCTGGGTGCATGTGAAATCCGAAAGCCTGGAGGAAGAGGCCCTGCTGGCCGCCCTCAAGGCTGGCCACCACTATTCTTCGCAAGGCCCCCTGCTGCTCGACATCCGCATGGATGGCACCGACATCGAAATCGAGACCTCGCCTGTGGATACCATCACCGTGGTCTGCGGCAACTCCCGCACCTGCGTGGCGACTGGCCGTGCCATCACCTCGGCGAGCTTCGATCTCTCCCGCCTCGACAAGGGCTGGCTGGTGGAAAAGAAAAGCCCGTGGTTCCGCGTCACCGCCATTGACCATGCAGGCAAGCGCGCCTGGAGCAATCCCATCTGGTTTGATGACGTGCGCTGAACCGGCTGCGGCGCATTTCCGCACCTGCCGCACTTGCACAATCTGGCCCGCCTGATACTCTGGGTTTCTCAAATGGGGGACCGATCTTGAAATCATTTCTGAAGTCCGCAGCCGTAGCGCTTTCCGTGGCCGTTGCACTGGCCGGCATCACGTCAGCCGAAGCCGCCAAGAAGTCATCCAAGCGCAAGTTCACGCCAGCCATGAAGCAGGCCTCCATGGGCAAGGCCCGCGCCATGTGCATGGAAGGCAAGGCCCGCAGGGGCAAGCAGTTCATCCGCGCCGAAATCACCGATGATGGCCGCCTGTACTGCTGGTACCGCTGATCCACCCACGTCTGGCGTCCCGGACCAGGCCGCACTGGCGGCTTGGCGCTGGCCGCTGCGCGCGTGTATGAACCCGCTGTGGACGTCACCAATCTCCTCCTCCTCTTCGCGGGCGGCATTCTTGCGGGCATGATCAACGTGCTGGCGGGCGGCGCCGGCTTCATGACGTTTCCGCTTCTGATCGCCACCGGCCTGAGCGAGATGCAGGCCAACGCAGCAAACTTCGTGGCGCTCATCCCCGCCAACATTGTGGGCACCGCTGTCTACCGCAAGGAACTGGCGGAGGTGCGCCAGCACCTCGTGACGAGGCTCGTGCTGGCGGCGGTGGGTGGCGTCGCGGGCTCGCTGCTCTTCGTCTGGCTGGGGGCCGAGAGTTTCAAGCTGGCCATCCCCTGGCTGCTGCTCTTCGCAACGCTTTCCTTCGGCCTCGGGCCACTCATCAAGTCATGGTTGGAACGGCACCAGTCCTTCGACGCCGCGCGCTGGCTCTGGCTCTCGTTCCTGCTGGAATTCCTGGTCTATCTCTATGGCGGCTATTTCGGACTGGGCATGGGCATCATCCTGCTCGCCATCCACTCCATCTTCAGCCACATGACCATCCACCACGCGCAAGCCCTGCGCAACGCCACCATCGCGCTGATGACGCTGATCAGCATCGTGGTCTTTGCCGGAAGCGGCATCGTGCCGTGGATTCCCTCACTCGCCATGATGGCGGGTGCCGTGGTGGGCGGCTACGGCATGGCGAAGATCGCCCGCCGCCTGCCGCAAGCGGTCGTGCGCAACACCATCCTCGGCTGGTCCGTCATGCTGACGGCCTATGCCTTCTGGCGCTATCACTGACGATCTGCATCAACGCATGCAACACCGGCCATGCGGTGTGAAGTGTGCAATCAGTCCCGGTACTCCGGTTCCTGCGCATCAAGAATGGCACGAATGGCAGCAAGGTGCTTGACCGCAAAGCCGGGATACTCCGCCCATTGCCGGGCCGTTTTCTCGGCCACTTCATCCGAGGCGATGTTCAACGCCAGCCCTGACGACAGAGCGGTGATGTAGGTCTCCGCCGCGCGCTCGAAGTAGTAAATGTCGTCGAAGCATTGTGCCACGGTGGGTCCCACGACAAGAATGCCATGCTGACCCATCAGCATGACGGAGTGGTTTCCAAGCCGGGTCCCCAGCCGCTCGGCCTCCTTGCCCAGCCCCATGCCATCGAATCCGTCGTCAACGGCCACGCGCTTGTAGAACCGCATGGTGTTCTGGTCGATGGGAGGCATGACCGGATCCTTGAGGCAGGCCAGCGCCGTTGCGTACTTGGAATGCAGGTGCATCACGCAGCGGGCATGCGGCACATTGCGGTGCAGGGCACCGTGGATGGCAAAGGCCGTCGGATCCACCTGATCGCCGGTTTCAACCTGCTCATCCGCATGGAGTTCCAGCAGGTCCGAGGCCCGCATCATCGACCAATGCCGGCCGTAGGGATTCATCAGAAACTGTTTGCCGTCATCCGAGACGGCAAGGCTGTAGTGATTGGCGATGCTCTCGTGCAGGCCAAGGCGGGCGGTGTAGCGCAAGCTGGCAGCCAGATCGCGCCTCTCTTCCAGATGATCCATTGAATTCTCTTTCGCTCCACAAGAACGGGTCGCCTGATGACCATGACCAGAACGGCAGCATTCGCCTGGCAGAAAGCTATCGAATGATATCTGGGCCGTCGAGGGGCAACCTCTATTCACCACGGTTGAAAATCGTTGCACACAGGACTGGTCCATCATCCTGACGGCGTATTCGTTTTGCCGCCATCACTGACTCGCCCTCGCCCGTGCCCCGTGCTATTGCAGCGCAGCATTTCACGCGAGACCGGACATGAGCAAGACCACCCGTACCGAAACCGATACCTTTGGCCCCATTGAAGTGGATGCCTCGAAGTACTGGGGCGCGCAGGCCCAGCGTTCGTTGCAGAACTTCAGGATCGGCTGGGAAAAGCAGCCGCAGCCGGTGATCCGGGCGCTCGGCATCGTCAAGCGCGCCGCCGCGGAGGCCAACATGGACCTCGGCAAGATGGATGCGAAGCTCGGTGCCATCATCATCAAGGCCGCGCAGGAGGTGATCGAAGGCAAGCTCGACGCGCACTTCCCCCTCGTCGTCTGGCAGACGGGTTCCGGCACCCAATCCAACATGAATGCCAACGAGGTGATCTCCAACCGCGCCATCGAGATGCTGGGCGGCGAGATGGGCTCCAAGAAGCCCGTTCACCCCAACGATCACGTCAACATGAGCCAAAGCTCAAACGACACCTTCCCCACGGCCATGCACATCGCCTGCGCCGAGGAAATCCACCACCGCCTGATCCCTGCATTGCAGAAGCTGCGCAACGCGCTCAACGACAAGGCCATGGCCTGGAAGGACATCATCAAGATTGGCCGCACCCACACGCAGGATGCAACGCCCGTGACCCTGGGTCAGGAATTCTCCGGCTACACCCAGCAGATCGAGATGGGCATCAAGCGGATCGAGATGACCATGCCCGACCTGATGCAACTGGCCCAGGGCGGCACCGCCGTGGGCACCGGCCTCGCCTCGCCAGTGGGCTTTGCCGAAAAGGTGGCGGAGCGCATCGCCGCCATCACCCACATGAAGTTCACCTCCGCCCCCAACAAGTTCGAGGCGCTGGCCGCCCATGATGCGATGGTGATGACCCATGGTGCCATCACCACCGTGGCCATGAGCTGCTTCAAGATCGCCAACGACATCCGCTTCCTCGGCTCCGGCCCCCGCGCCGGTCTTGGCGAACTCTCGCTGCCGGAAAACGAACCGGGCTCGTCCATCATGCCGGGCAAGGTCAATCCCACCCAGTCGGAAGCCTTGACGCAGGTCGCCGTGCAGATCCACGGCAACAACGCCGCCATGAGCTTTGCCGGATCGCAAGGCCACTTCGAACTCAACGTCTACAATCCGGTCATGGCCTACAACTTCCTGCAGTCCGTGCGCCTGCTGGCGGATGCCGCCGTGAGCTTCACCGACAACTGCGTCGTCGGCATCGAACCCCGCCTCGACAACATCGCCAGGGGCCTCGCCAATTCGCTGATGCTGGTGACACCGCTCAAGGAAAAATACGGCTACGACCTCGCCGCCAAGGTGGCCAAGACCGCCCACAAGAACGGCACCACGCTGCGCGAGGAAGCAGTCAAGCTCGGCATCACGGCGGAGGACTTCGACGCCATCGTCCGCCCCGAGAACATGATCGGTCCGGGTTGAGGGCAGTCATGGGCGACGTCGTCAATCTCAACCGCTTCAAGAAACAGAAGGCCCGCGACACCCGCGCCAGCGAAGCCGACGCCAACCGCGTGAAGTTCGGTCGGTCGAAGGCGGAGAAGAAGTTGAATGAAGCGGAGAAGGAATTGGCCGCAAGGAAACTCGACGGACACTTGCTCGACGAATGAGCGGAGATGCGTTCTCTCCGAAGCCAACCTGTTAATCAGGCCCCGGCAAAGAAATTTTCGTCATTCCGGCGAATGCCGGAATCCAGACTGTCCCGCAGTTCCCCCGCCCAAAGCCTGGGCCCCGGCTTTCGCCGGGGTGACAGGGATGGTAGGTGATACTTCAAATGCCCCATGACCTGAAACGCTCCCTCACCATCGCGGGCCATCGTACTTCGCTGTCGCTGGAAGCGGAGTTTTGGGATGCCCTGAACGCCGCCGCGAAAGCCGAAGCCAAATCCCCCGCCACGCTGGTGGGCGAGATTGATGCCACGCGCGGCACGCGCAATCTCTCGTCTGCCGTGCGGGTGTGGCTGCTGAAGCGGGCTCAGCAGTAAAGCGGATTGTCACAGGCCGGCTTGGGCGGCTTGGGCGGCACTGGCGGCACTGGCGGTTCCGGCAGCATGTTGAGCTTCGGAAGCTCCTCCAGCTTCTTGCGCGCCTCGTCTTCCAGCCGCTTGCGCTCGGCTTCGGCGCGGGCCTGTTCCTCGGCCAGCGCCTTGGCGTCAGCTTCGGCCTTTGCCTGCGCGGCGGCGGCCTTTGCCGCATCCTCTTCCGCCTTGCGTCTGGCGGCCTCAATGCGTGCCTGCTCATCAGCAAGTGCCTTCAGGCGCAGCGCTTCCGCCTTGGCCTTCTCTTCCTCGATGGCTTTCAGCCGCGCCTCTTCGGCCCGCCTGGCCTTTTCCTCAAGCGCCTTCTTGCGCTCCTCTTCGATCTTCGCCTTGCGGGCATTCTCCGCCGCGAAGGCCGCAAGCCGCGGCTTCAATCCCAGCACCAGCCGCTTCTTCGCCAGTTCGATTCTGTTCATCGCGTCACCCAGCGGCACGAAGGCGGCGAACTCCGCTTCGGCCACTGCCTTGCGCGCCGCGCGCGACGCCGCATGCACTTTCAGTTCCCGCTGCCGCATGCGGATCTCCGCCCGCTGCGCCTGATAGGCCTCGAACTTGGCCACGTCCTGCAGGCGCTGTTCTTCTTCCGCGACGGCCAACTTTTCCTGCTCGGTCTTGAGCCGCTCCAGTTCAGCAAGGTCACGCGCCAGAAACTCGTGCCCCAGCTTGGAGGCCAGCGCCGCTGAACTCGACCGCCGCTCCATCGCCCCCGCTTCGCCGGAATAGGTGATGGTGACAGGCGGCAGTTCCGGCCGCCCCGTCAGCGTCACGGCGGTGGCGAGATCAACCCGCAGCGCGCCAAGGTCGGCCGTGGCTGTCATCTCGCTCAATGTGCCGATGCCGCTCACCCGGGTCGGCGTGGAGGTCAGCATGCCCTTGCTCACGCTGAACGAACCGCCCGAGGATTCCACCTTCAATCCCGCATCGCCTTCCAGCGCTTCAAGCGCCGCACGCAGGTCATCAGCGGATTTCACGGCGGCAAACCGGGCCGCGAAGGCCTCCGGTGCCAGCTTGCTGAAGGCGAGGCCGGACAGTGTGTAGGCGCCCTTGCCCTCCAGCGTCGTCAGCACGGCGGCGGGGCTGCGGCCCGAGCCCGCGAGTTCACCACTCACCACCAGTCCGCCCGTGCCCAGCACCGTGCCGTCCCGCGCCGTCAGCACCTGCGCCACATCCACGGGCAACTTGCCCTTGGCCTTGGCGTCAAAGCCGCCGTCGCGGGCCGTCACTTCAACATCAAATTCCAGTTCCGGCATGGTGGGGGCCAGCAGCGCGAAGCGGCGCGTTTCCCCCAGCGTGATGCCCACGGCCGTCTCTTTCAGTTGCGTCCCAAACGGCATGGCGAGGGAGCGCGGACGCAACCAGATTTCACCATCGAACAACAGATCGCCCGGCCCGGCAAAGGATGTGGCGGCATCCATCTCGGCCCCCCGCCACGGCATGAAGGTCAGCGCCAGAAGTCGCGGCAGGCTGGTCTCCCCGATATTGAAATCAGCAGCGAGCTTGCCGTCCTTGTCGAAGGAGGCCTCGCCCGCCAGCGCCAGTCCGGCGTGGTCGCCCACCACGTCATTCACGGCCAGCCCGCCGTCCTTTGGCGTCACCTTGAAGGCCAGCCGCAACGGACCGCCCCGTTCATCGGTCCGCGGCACGCCGAGTGCGCGCAGCAGCGGCCCCACATCATCGGCAAACAGGCTCGCCGCACCGGACATGCCCGAATAGGCTTCCGCCGGTTTCAGGCTGCCGTCAAACGACAGTCGCGCCCCATAGGCCTGCGCCTCGATCTTGCTGGCAAAGCCTCCGCCCTTCGAGCCGGAAAACGACAGCGCCACCTTGCCGGCACTGGGTGCCACAGCCTTGCTCTCCAATCCGGCCACCGCCAACAGCCGCGCTGCATCCGGTGCATCAACCGTGCCCTCCAGGGAAACCCGCGCATCCGAACCCCGCTCCAGTTCCGTGATGCCCCCCGTGAACGACAGCTTGAACGGACTGGCACTGCCCGAGAGCGCATAGGTGAGAATGGCGCCATTGGGGTCTGGCCGGGCATTGAAGGTGAAGGTCACATCACTCTGGCCGAGGCCCTGCGTCCATTGCGCGTTCCGCTCCGAAAGCCCGAGCAGCCGCAGAAAGCCGCGCGGATCATCAGCCACCAGTGTGGCCGTCACGTCACCCGATGGTCCTTCCGCCTTGCTCAGCACCAGGCCTTCCGCCTTCACCCGCGCTCCCCCCACCGAGCCGATGTCAAAGGCCTTGATCTCGAAGCCGCTCTGGCTGGTGCCCACATCCAGCGCCACATCCTGCGCCCTCACGCCATTCAGCGTCACCGCACCCGCATCCAGAACCAGATGCTTCTCCAGTGTGCCCGCCCCGCTCAGCGCCGGGTTGAGAATATCGAGAAGGTCAAAGGCATGGCCGCGCAAGCCGGCACCACCACCGGACAGGAGTGAATCAAGATCGAGCACCGCCGTGGTCAGGCGCATCAGCAGCGATGGCACCTGGCCCTGCCGCAACACCACTTCGCCTGTGCCCGGCAGGCCTTCCAGTTCGTAGCGCACATCGCCAAGCGACATCAGCGAAGGTGTCCATGCGAGGTTGCCCTGCATTTTCAGGCGGCCCCGGCTGCCTTTCCACCAGGTGTCGAAGCCGGCCTTGCGCTCCGGCAGGGCCCATCCGGCGAGGGCGCGCAGGTCACTGCTCTCGAAGGCCAGTACGCCCGAGAGTTCCGTCGCACCATCCTTGCGCGCCACCTTGCCATCCGTCAGCCGCATGGCGGAGCGGCCCGGCAGCCCGGCCCGCGCATTCTCGATGGCAATGCCATCCGGCGTCACATGCGCCGCCAGCCGCACGTCGTTCATGGTTTCGCCGCCTGCCGTCAGCACCGTCACGTCAAGGCCGAAGCGCACATCCAGCTTGTCCGGCAGGTGGCGCAGCATGGCGTGCGACAGCGCCAGCACCCCACCGCTGCGCCACGCCGAAAGCGCTTCCGAGCCCAGCATCGTGTCCAGGTTGACGCGCGGCGCCTTGAGCGCGATGTCGCCCGTCAGGGCCGCGCCCAGATCGAGTCCTGCCGTGCCCTCAACCAGCGTGCCGGAATCCCGCGCATCGGCGGGTGTGATCTTGATCTCGGAGAGGTCGGCCCGCTCCGCCGTGGCTTTCAGTTTGGCCCGCAGCGCCAGAGGTTTCAGGCCGCCTTCCACGCTGCCCTTCTGCCCCTCCGCCGCCTGTGGCAGCACACTCATATCGCCATCAAAGGCGCTGTCCTTCAAGCCGCCATCAATCGAGAAGACCGGCAGCGAAGGATCGCCCGGCGTCAGCCGCAGGCCGAAGCGGAACGGTTCCTTGTCATCATAGGTCCCGCTGGAAAAGGTGATGCCCACCGGCATCTCCCGCCACGAGCCCGTGCCCTTCAGCCGCCACGGCCCTTCAATGGCATCGGCCGACATGTCGGCATCGATGGTCGAAAGGTCCGCCACCAGACCCTGCCTGCGGTCATCCAGCCGGATGGAGCCGTTGACCAGCGTGATCTGGTCCAGCCGCACGTTGGACAGCAAGGTGGAGCGGCGCAAGTCTTCATCCGGCACCAGCATCCAGTTGACGGCACCTTCGGCGGTGCGCAGCAGCGTCACCTTCGGTTCCAGCAATTCGACGCTTTCCACATTGAGATTGCCGTTGAGCAGGCCGCCCAGTTGCAGCGAGAGCGTCAGGCCTTCGCTGTGGATCAGCGGCGCGCCTTCAATGCCTTCGGGATTGCCGATGGCCACCTGCTGCGCCGTCAGCCGCGGCCACGGAAACAGGCGGATTTCCACATCGCCGCCGATCTCCACATTGCGCCCCGTGAGGCGGCGGCCATAGGCTTCCAGATTGTCCTTGTAGCTGTTCCAGTCCACCACATACGGCGCCACCATCAGCCCGCCCACCACCGCGAGAAGCAGGATGCCGAAATAGAAGACTGGTGATTTCCAGACGCTCATGGGTGGGCCATATCCGGGCAGTCGGTACAGCACACGCCCGGAACGGCAAAACAATCTGCGGTCAACCTGGCGAAGGCCGGGGTGAAGGAACTTGTGGCATGATCACGCTGCATCACCATGCAACGATAATCCATCCGTCATGGTTTTCAAATGGCGGCATTCTTTCCCGGGTTCATGATGTTGAGCGGGTCCAGCGCCCGCTTGATCGCCTGCATCACCGCCAGCGCCGGGCCGTGTTCGCGCGCCAGATAGGCCCGCTTGCCCGCCCCGATACCATGTTCGCCCGTGCAGGTGCCGCCCATCGCGAGCGCCCGGTTGATCATGCGGTCATAGGCCGCCTTCACCCGCTTCACCTCACCGGCGTCATTGACGTCGGCAAACAGCACCACATGGAAATTTCCGTCGCCCACATGGCCGATCATCGGCCCGTAAATGTCGTTGGCTTCGAGGTCCCGGCGCGTCTCCTCCACGCATTCCGCCAGACGCGAAATCGGCACACAGACATCCGTGGCAAAGGCCTCCGCCTTTCCTGCCTTGATGTTCTTCGTCGCCCAGAAGGCATCATGGCGCGCCTGCCACAGCCGCGTCCGGTCTTCCTCCCTGGTCGCCCAGTCAAACGGCCCCCCGCCATGCGAGGCGGCAATCTCGCCGAAACGCTCCGACTGCTCCTTCGTCCAGGCCTCCGTGCCGTGGAACTCCACGAACAGGGTCGGCGTCACTGCCAGCGCCAGCTTGGAATAGGCATTGATGGCCTTGATGTGCTCGGCATCCACCAGTTCGATGCGCGCCACCGGGATGCCCATCTGGATCGTTTCGATGGTGGTGCGGCAGCAGTCCTCCACCGAAGGGAAGGCGCACACCCCTGCCGCGATCGATTCAGGGATCCCCTGCAGCTTGAGCTGCACCTCCGTGATCACGCCAAGCGTGCCTTCCGACCCCACCATCAGCCGCGTTAGGTCATATCCCGCCGAGGATTTCCGCGCCCGCGTGCCGGTCCGGATCACCTCGCCATTGGGCATGACGACGGTGAGGCCCAGCACATTGTCCTTCATGGTGCCGTAGCGCACCGCGTTGGTGCCGGACGCCCGCGTTGCCGCCATGCCGCCGAGGCTGGCATCAGCGCCGGGATCAATCGGGAAGAAAAGCCCCTGGTCACGCAGCGCCGTGTTCAGTGCCTTGCGCGTGACACCCGCCTCCACCCGACAATCCAGATCTTCGGCATTCACTTCCAAAATCGCATTCATCCCACTGACATCAATGGATATTCCCCCATATGGCGCGGTGAAGTGACCCTCCAGTGACGTGCCCGTACCAAAAGGAATGACCGGCACCTGATGTTCCGCGCAGATCGTCACGATCGCCGCAACCTCGCCCGTGTCCCTCACAAAGGCCACGGCATCGGGCGAAGCGCCCTCATTCCAGGTCTGGTCCTTGCCGTGCTGCTCACGAACCGCCGCGGCAGTTGAAAGCCGCTCACCCAGAAGCGCGCGGATTTTGCCAATGGCGTCGGTTGTGCTGTTCTTCAAACGTGGTGTAGTCATGCCCCAAGGCTAACACAGCGAGTGCGAAACGCGATGACTTTTCCCGCCCCCTACACCTCCCGCGAGATGAAGATCGAACCGGAATGGATCGACTATAACGGTCACTTCAACATGGCCTACTACAACGTTCTGTTCGACCGCGCGGCAGACGAGATCTTCGCCCTGGCGGGTCTCGGGCCCGACTATGTGAAAACGGGCAATTCCTTCTTCACGCTGGAAACCCACACCTCCTATCTGCGGGAACTCGCGCCCACGGACACCGTGAAGATCGACATCCAGGTCCTCGACCATGACCACAAGCGCGTGCATTACGTCCAGCAGATGCGCCATGCCACCGAAGGCTGGGTGGCCTGCATTCTGGAAGTCATGGTGAGCCACGTCAGCCTCGTCACCCACAAGACCTCTGAATTTCCGCCGGATGTCGCAAAGATGATCGCGGACATCGCCGCGGCCCACAAAGCCCTGCCCGTGCCGCCGCAGGTGGGGCACAGGATCGCAATCCCCCGCAAGACATGAGATCTGCAGGCACGTTCTGCCAACGCGATCACCCGCAGTCGTGTGCGAGCCCCTGTTCCGATACACTTGGCTTTCCTGCCGCATGTTTGCATCACCCGATTGTTTGCACTGCCCCACAATCGTCACACCCTTGTAAACTTCAGGGCCCATTTCCCCGTCATCACGGGTTCCAGCCGGACAAGAGAGCCGGACCCGGAAAGGAGGCCCACAATGACACCGAACGGATTTGCCCATTTCGCTGACGCCCTTGTCTTCGTGCACGGCCACAAGGCCCTTGCCGAAGCAGCCCGCCACGCCGAACTGTGCGAACGCGCTGGCGACATGGAAACGGCTGCCCGCTGGCGCCGCACCATGGCCCACGTCAAAACCGTGTCTGCAGGTACAAAGCAGAAACATGACCTCGCGGCCTGAGGTTCCCTGCCCTATATAGGCCGGAAAAGGGAATCACTTCCGGCCCATGCCCAACAGACCGCTCGACCTCGACAATTTCGGCGATGACGATCTCGCTGCCCCGGCCACGCCCACAGGCGTCGTGCCGGGCGGCATTGCCGCGCGCGCGATGGGCCAGGCTGCTCCAGGCGCCGAGCCGCCCTATCTCAAGGGCCTGAACACCGAACAGCGCGACGCCGTCCTCTCCACCGACGGCCCCCTCCTCGTGCTCGCCGGCGCCGGCACCGGCAAGACCCGCGTGCTGACCACAAGGCTTGCCCATATCCTCAGCACACGGAAGGCTTTCCCCAACCAGATTCTCGCCGTCACCTTCACCAACAAGGCGGCGCGCGAGATGAAGGAGCGCATCGGCATGCTGATCGGCGGCATGGGCGAGGGCATGACCTGGCTCGGCACCTTCCACTCCATCGGCGTGAAGATTCTCCGCAACCACTACGAACTCGCGGGCCTCCGCTCCGGCTTCACCATTCTTGATGATGACGACCAGGTGCGCCTGCTGAAGCAGCTGTTGCAGGCCGAGAACATTGACGAGAAGCGCTGGCCCGCGCGCCAGCTTGCCGCCCTCATCGATGGCTGGAAGAACCGCGGCCTCACGCCCGACCGCGTGCCCGCGGGCGAGGCCCACAGCTTCGCCAACGGTCTTGGCGGCAGGCTCTATGCCGACTACCAGCAGCGCCTCAAGACGGTGAACGCCTGCGACTTCGGCGACCTGTTGCTGGAGGTGTTGCGCCTCTTCCAGGACCACCCGGATGTGCTGAAAACCTACCAGCAGCGCTTCAAGTACATGCTGGTGGACGAGTACCAGGACACCAACATCGCGCAATATCTCTGGCTGCGCCTGCTGGCAGGCGGCCACCACAACATCTGCTGCGTCGGCGATGACGACCAGTCGATCTACGGCTGGCGCGGCGCCGAGGTGGACAACATCCTGCGCTTCGAAAAGGATTTCCCCGGTGCCAAGGTCATCCGCCTCGAACAGAACTACCGCTCAACGCCGGATATTCTCGGCGCGGCCTCCGGCCTCATTGCGAAAAACGAAGCCCGCCTCGGCAAGACACTGCGCACCAGCCGCGACGAAAGCGAACCCCTCATCGTGCGCGGCCACTGGGATGGCGACGAGGAAGCCCGTGCCATCGGCGACGACATCGAAAGTCTGCAGCGCAAGGGCGAGCGCCTGAACGACATGGCCATCCTCGTGCGCGCCTCCTTCCAGATGCGCGCCTTCGAAGACCGCTTCCTCACCCTCGGCCTGCCCTA